>JAHEAZ010000027.1 GCA_024642505.1 Gammaproteobacteria bacterium | reverse complement strand
GTCGGTGACAAGGTCGGCCTCCCCGCCCTCGAGGCCGCCATCGATACCCAGCTGGGCTTCATCCGCGATGCGCCCAACGACGTTCGTGCGATGTACCTGCTCTGGTTCCAGAGCATCGACCCGGGCGCCGAATACCGCCCGAACGTAGCGGAGGTTCATCGCCAGCAACGCGAGACGGTGGCCGGCTGGCTGGCCGCAGGACAATTGCGGGGCCTGGTGACGGCGACTGTCGATCCGCGTCACGTGGCGGAGTACTTCTGCGCCGGGGTTGGTGGCCTGGTCTTCCATTGGCTGGTCAACCCGGAATTCCCGGTAACCAACGCGATGAACGAAATGAAGGCGGAACTCGCCGCTCGGCTGCACCCGGCGGCAGGCGGGACTGCTGTCTCCCCGACTCTGGACTGAAGTTTTTACCGTAGAGGCTTGCTATATGACCGACGCATTCATCTTCGACCACGTGCGTTCCCCCCGCGGCAAGGGCCGGCCCGATGGTTCGCTGCACGAGATCACGCCGATATCGCTGGCGAGTCAGGTGCTCGCTGCGCTGCGAGACCGCAGTGGCCTCGACACCGCGTTGCTGGACGACGTGATACTCGGCTGCGTCACGCCGATTGGCGAGCAGGGTGCGGATATTGCGCGCATAGCGGCACTGCATGCCGGCTATGCCGAATCCGTGCCCGGCAAGCAGGTCAACCGTTTCTGCGCGTCCGGCCTGGAAGCAGTCAACGCCGCTGCCGCGCAGGTCATGTCCGGCCAGTCCGACCTCGTGATTGGCGGCGGCGTCGAATCGATGTCGCGCGTGCCGATGGGCTCGGACGGCGGCGCCTGGCCGATTGACCCGGCCGTAGCCTATCCCCAGTACTTCGTGCCCCAGGGCATCAGCGCCGACCTGATCGCGACGCTCGATGGTTACACCCGCGAGCAGGTGGACGCCTACGCCGTCGAGAGCCAGCGGCGCGCCGCGGCGGCCTGGAGCAACGGCTGGTTCGCCCGTTCAATCACACCGATCCGTGACGTCATCGGCCAGGTCGTGCTGGAGCGCGACGAGCACATGCGCCCGGGAACGACCCTGGCCGACCTCGCCGCCCTGAAGCCCGCCTTCGCGGTGCCCGGCCAGCAGGCAGGCTTCGACGCGGTGGCACTGCAGAAGTACCCCGGGGTCGAGTCCATCCAGCACGTTCACACGGGCGGCAACTCAAGCGGCATCGTCGACGGCGCCGCGGCGGTGCTGGTCGGCAACAAGAAGATGCTGCGCAAGCTGGGCATGAAGCCGCGGGCCCGCATCCGTGCCTTCGCCTCGATCGGCAGTGAACCGACGATCATGCTGACCGGTCCCGCGGCAGCGAGCCGCAAGGCGCTCAGGCGCGCGCGCATGTCCGAGGCCGACATCGACCTGTGGGAAATCAACGAAGCCTTTGCCTCGGTGGTGATGCGCTACATGCGCGACATGGGTCTCGCGCCTGACAAGGTGAACGTCGCGGGCGGCGCAATCGCCATGGGTCATCCACTCGGCGCCACCGGCGCGATCGTGCTCGGCACTCTGCTCGACGAGATGGAGCGGCGCGACGCCAGCACCGGCCTGGTCACCCTTTGCATCGGCGCCGGCATGGGCACCGCCACCATCATCGAGCGAGTCTGAGCACGGCTCGGCACGCGAGGAAGCTAGACATGAGTAACACCATCCGATTCGAGGTTGACGCTGGCGGCATCGCTACCCTCACCCTCGATATTCCCGGCAAGCCGGTCAACGTCATCACCCCCGAGTTCCAGGCGGACCTGGCACAAGCTGTCGAGCACATCGCGGCCGACACCGCCATCAAGGGCGTCGTCATCACCTCTGCCAAGCGCGATTTCATGGCCGGTGCCGACCTCAAGCACCTGGTCACGGCCTACGATCGCGGCATCAGCGCGGCCGAGGCCGCCGACTTCAGCGGAGCACTGAACAAGCTCTACCGACGGCTGGAGACCTGCGGCAAGCCGGTGGCCGCAGCGATCAATGGACTGGCGCTGGGCGGCGGACTGGAACTCGCCCTCGCCTGCCACTATCGGGTACTGGCCGACGCGCCGAAGGTGGTGGTCGGGCTGCCCGAAGTGAAGGTCGGCCTGCTGCCCGGCGCAGGCGGTACGCAGCGGCTCGCACGCCTCATTGGCATCGCCAGCGCCCTGCCGCTGATCGTGGAAGGCAAGCACGTCAAGCCGGCCGAGGCCCTCAAGCTCGGCATCGTCAATGAAGTCGCTCCGCCCGGGGAAGTGGTTTCGCGAGCGCGCGTCTGGCTCGCCACGGATCCCGAACCGCTGGCGCCCTGGGACCGCAAGGGCTTCAAGGTTCCGGGCGGCGTTGGCATGCAGAACCCGGGCCTGGTACAGGCCTTCCTGGTTGGAAATTCGCTGGTCGCCAAGAACACCTGGCACAATTTCCCCGCGCCCAATGCAATCATGTCCGCCGTCTACGAAGGTTGCCAGCTGCCGTTCGACCGCGGCCTGGCGGTGGAGTCCAAGTACTTCGGCAAGTTGCTGGCCGGTCCCGTCGCCCGCAACCTGATGCGCACCCTGTTCGTGAACAAGGGGTTGGCCGACGCTCTCGCCCGCCGGCCGGCGGGCATCGCCAAGAGCCAAGTCGGGAAACTTGGCATCCTTGGCGCGGGAATGATGGGTGCGGGAATCGCATACGTTTCCGCCCAGGCCGGTATCGAGGTCGTGCTGCTCGACACGAGCCGCGAGGCGGCCGAGAAAGGCCGGGGCTACTCCAGCAAGCTGCTTGCCAAGGGCATACAGCGCGGCAAGGTAACGCAAGACCAGGCGGACGCCCTGCTGTCAAGAATAAAGGCTACGTCCGACTACGCCGACCTCGCCGGCTGCGAGCTCGTCGTCGAAGCGGTGTTCGAGCAGCGCGACATCAAGGCCGACGTGACCGCCAAGGCAGAAGCTGTCATCGGCAAGGGCACGGTGTTGGCCAGCAACACTTCGACATTGCCTATCACCGGACTGGCGCAGGCCTCGAAGCGGCCCGCCAATTTCATCGGTATCCACTTCTTCTCGCCGGTCGACAAGATGCCGCTGGTGGAGATCATCGTAGGCAGGCGGACCTCTGAAGCGACGCTGGCCCGTGCGCTCGACTACGTTGGCCAGCTGAAGAAGACGCCCATCGTCGTCAACGACAGCCGCGGCTTCTATACCAGCCGCGTCATCGGCACGATCAGCAACGAAGGCCAGGCCATGCTCGCGGAGGGCATCGCGCCGGCGCTGATCGAGAACGCCGCGAAGATGGCCGGGTTTCCCGTTGGACCGCTCGCCGTATCCGACGAAGTGACGCTCGAGCTGCAATGGAAGATCACCCGGCAGACTGAGCAGGACCTGGGTGCCCGTTTCATCAAGCCGGTCGGCTACGACGGACTCGAGAAGATGATCCAGCTTGGCCGGTTGGGCAGGCGCCAGGGCGGCGGCTACTACGACTACCCGGCGGATGGACCAAAGCGGCTGTGGCCCGGTCTAAAGGACCATTGGCCGGTGAGCGCCGAGCAACCGCCGGTCGAGGAAGTCATGAAGCGCTTTCTGTTCATCGAGTCGCTGGAAAGCGTGCGTTGTTTCGAGGAAGGCGTCATTGCTCATCCCGCCGACGCCGACCTGGGATCGATCCTGGGCATCGGCTACCCGGCGTGGACCGGAGGCGCCCTGTCCTACATAGAGACCTTGGGCGTGCCCGAGTTCGTGGCAGAGTGCCAGCGGCTCGCCAAGCGCTACGGTCCGCGCTTCAAGCCCACGCGCTCACTGAAGAAGATGGCTGCGGCCGGGGAAGGTTTTTACCCGTTGCCAGGTGCCGGCAAGAGCGCCTGACCCAAAGCGAGTTAGAGCCATGAACAGAACGATCTTTACCGAAGACCACGAGATGTTCCGCGACGGCGCTCGCCGTTGGTTCCAGAGCGAGGTGGAACCCCACACCGAGCGTTGGCGGCAGCAGGGCTTCGTCGACCCCGAATGGTTCCGCAAGGCGGGCGAGCAGGGTTACCTGCTGATGTGGGCAGACGAGAAGTACGGCGGCGCCGGCATCGCCGACTTCCGCTATGAACAGATCCTCATCGAGGAAGGCCTCAGGCACGGCGATATCAGCTTCTTCCTGTCGCTGCATTCGGTTCTGGTGGCGCCCTACATTGGGCACCTCGGCACCGAGGCGCAGAAGGACCTGTTCCTGCCAGGCTGCGTGACAGGCGACCGCATACTCGGCATCGCCATGACCGAACCCGGCACGGGCAGCGATCTCGCCGGGATCAAGAGCAGGGCCGAAGAAAAAGGCGACCACTGGATCCTGAACGGCTCCAAGACTTTCATATCCAACGGCCAGATCGGCAACCTGTTCGTGGTCGCGGCGCGAACCGTCCCGGACAAGCGCAGCGGGCTTGGACTGTTCCTGGTGGAGGCCGACATGGAGGGCTTCCGTCGCGGCCAGAACCTTTCCAAGATGGGACTGAAGGCGCAGGACACCTCGGAACTGTTCTTCGACGACATCAAGGTGCCTAAATCCCATGTACTCGGCGACGCGACCCAGGGCTTCAAGTACCTGACGAGGTTTCTCGCCGAGGAGAGGTTGATGAATGCCTGCGGCAACATCTCTCACGCCCAGGTTGCTTTCGACATCACGCTCGAGTACATCAAGGAACGCAAGGCCTTTGGCCGGCCTATCGGCACCTTCCAGAATTCCCGGTTCAAGATGGCCGAAATGCGGGCGCAGCTCGATGCCGTGCAGATCTTCCTGGACCACTGCGTGATGGAGCACAACGCAGGCAGGCTTACCGTTGAGGTTGCTGCCGAGGCCAAGCTGCTCACCAGCGAGCTCGAGAATCGCGTCATGGACGACTGCGTCCAGCTACATGGCGGCGCCGGCTACATGGACGACTACCGCATCTGCCGCATGTACACCGACGCCCGCGTCTCGCGGATCTATGCCGGTACCTCCGAGATCATGAAGGAAATCATCGGCCGTTCGCTCGGGCTCGACGAGCGGAAATTGTAGCGGTCCAGTTCTTCCGGCCACCCCGCTCGTGCTACGGGCCGACCGACACGTGGCATGAGCCGCCTGGCGCCGTTATCCTTGGGCCAAGCTCGGTACCTGTGGTTAAGGGGGGCACCATGCACGGCCTGATGATGGACACGCCGCTTGTGATCACCGACATCATGCGGCACGCGGATCGCTGCCATGGCGACACGGAGGTGGTGTCGGTCACGGTCGACACGCCACGCCATCGCACGACGCTGCGAGAAATCTTCCATCGTGCCCGCAAGCTGGCCAACGCCCTGACGCGCGCCGGCATCAAGCCCGGCGATCGCGTCGCGACGCTGGCCTGGAACGATTACCGGCATCTGGAACTGTATTACGCGGTGTCCTGCATGGGTGCGGTCCTGCATACGATCAACCCGAGGCTGTTTCCCGAGCAGGTCGCCTATATCGTCAACCATGCCGAGGACCGGCTGCTATTCGTCGACCCGATGGTCCTGCCGCTGGTCGAGAAGCTGTGGCCGGCACTCGAGTCGCTCGAGCAGGTCGTGGTCCTGACCGACGACGCGCACATGCCAAGTAGTGCGTTGTCGGACCTTGTGTCATATGAATCCTTCATCGCCGACGAGGCCGACAGCTTCGACTGGCCCGACCTCGACGAGCGAGCCGCCAGTTCCCTTTGCTACACGTCGGGCACGACCGGCAACCCCAAGGGCGTGCTGTTCAGCCACCGTTCGACGGTCCTGCACAACTTTGTCGCCCTGATGGGCGACAGCCTCGGCTGTACGCGCCGGGACGTGGCGCTGGTCGTGGTGCCGATGTTTCATGCCAACTCCTGGGGATTGGCCTACGCCGCGCCCTCGATTGGTACCAAGATGGTCTTCCCGGGCCCGAAGATGGGTGACGGCGCGACGCTGGCCGCATTGATCAAGGAGGAAAGCATCACCCTTGCCGCGGGCGTGCCAACGGTCTGGCAGCTGCTGCTCAACCATGCTCGCGAGGCGGGCATCAAGCTGGCACCCTTGCGGCGCGTGTCCGTCGGCGGTTCAGCCTGCCCGCTTGCGATCATGAAAGAGTTCGTGGAGAAACACGACTGCGAGGTCCTGCATGCCTGGGGCATGACCGAGATGAGTCCGATCGGCACCCTGAATGCCTTCCCGCACGGGTTCGAGGAGTGGCCCGAGGCCGAACAGGATGCGCTGCGCGTCAAGCAGGGCCAGCCCGTCCTCGGTGTGCAGATGAAGATCGTCGACGATTTCGGCAGGGAACTGCCCTGGGACGGCAAGTCGGCAGGCGTGGTCAAGGTCCGCGGGCCCTTTGTCTGCAGCGACTACTTCAAACTCGGCCATCCAAGCGAGGCGCACTCGGAAACCGGCTGGTTCGCCACTGGCGACGTCGCGACCATGGACCCCGATGGCGTGATGCAGATCACCGACCGCGCCAAAGACGTGATCAAGTCGGGTGGTGAGTGGATCAGCTCGATCGACCTGGAGAACATCGCGAGCGGCCACCCCAAGGTCCTGCAGGCGGCAGTAATTGGCATCAAACATTCGAAGTGGGACGAGCGGCCATTGCTGATCGTCGTACCGCGCCCCGGTGAGCAGCCGACGCGCGAGGAGATCCTCGGCTGGCTGCAGGGGCGCATCGCCAGGTGGTGGACTCCCGACGACGTGGCCTTCGTCGAGAGTATTCCCCTGACAGCTACCGGCAAGATCTCGAAACTCGAGCTGCGCAAGCAGTTCGCGGATTACGTGTGGCCCGGTGCGGAATAGGGTGCGGTAGCGGGAAGATCGGCTAGCGCTACAAGGCCCTGCTGTACACGTAGAAGGCCTCGTCG
Source organism: Gammaproteobacteria bacterium (assembly GCA_024642505.1). Lineage (GTDB taxonomy): Bacteria > Pseudomonadota > Gammaproteobacteria > Steroidobacterales > Steroidobacteraceae > SG8-30. The sequence goes on along the minus strand of JAHEAZ010000027.1, from coordinate 26,537 downwards.
CGAATCCAGCCGAGCGACTCGTACAGCGCCTGCGCCTCAAGATTGGTTTTGGCTGTCGACAGGTCCATGCGCACGAATCCGTTTTCTGCAGCATGGGCCTCTGCCGCCAGCATCAATGCGCGACCTGCACCCGCGTGTCGCGCCTCTCGCTTCACGAACAGGTCATATAGGACGCAAATCCGCGCCGCTGCCACTGAGCAAAACGTGGGGTACAACTGACAGAAACCTACGATCCCTTGCTGCCCGTTTTCCGCGACGATTACCACAGACTCAGTCATGGCGATCCGGTCGCGGATGAACTCCCGGGCCAACGCGAGATCCGGCGCCTTCCCATAGAACTGGCGATAGGCATCGAAGAGCATTGCGACCGCGGCAGCGTCATGCGCAGTTGCAAGCCTGGTGGCCAAGGCACTCATCGAACGCGTCTCCTCGCTAACGGCACTTGGACTTCACAGATTCTGATAATAAAAATATTTAATATCAAATATTTATCGTATTATATTAATGTTATTTCCATAAATCGATCGGGGGAGCTTAGCGTCCTGCACCGGGCGCGGGGACGACGCCAGCGCATTCGCTACTTCTTCCGACGGGGCACGGTCTTGCGACGCGCCGTACTTCCATAGAGTCCTCGCCACCCTGCCCTGTATCCCAGGTACTCGTCCTGGCACCAGCTGCGATAGCTTGGATAGCCGACCTGCAGCCTGGTTTGAAAAGATCCAAAGGACCAGGGCTTGCCTCCCCGCGCCGCGACATCCGAAACGAACAGGTCGTAGGCTCGCTGCAGCCATTGCTGCTTCGCCTTCTCGTAGGAAACTGCCAGGCGACATTCCTTCTCATGCGCCTGCAGCCACTGCTCGAACGTCATCCTGTCGGTGTCAGCGATGGCCTGGAACCACGCGCTTTCGGCCTTCCGCGAGGAAGCTGGCGAAACCCGGCGGGAAACGACGCGTGGTTTCTCTTGCGCTGCGCGGAACTGCCGCTTCCTGGCCGCTTTCGCGCCAGTCGGTGTTGGAGACTTCGCCGCCGGCAGCCGGCCGTATCCGCCACATGCCTCACACAACCTGCCTCGTCGCAGGCCCGTGCCCCGGCATGCGCCGCATTCGACTGGCTCCTTCCTGGTAGGCAACTGCTCCCTCCCCCGGTACCCCACCTGGCGCGGGTTACTACCTCAGGCTACTCCCAAACGCGTCCGGCTGAGAACCCGCACATTGCCAACACTCCCGATGCCTGGGATCCGACCCGTCATTCACAATACGTTCTGCAAGTCGGAATATGGTAAATACCGACCATCAGTGGGGAAAACAGCCATGAAACTGTGCTTGGTGCGCGACAGATCAATACTTGTCGCAGGACTGGTTCTCGTGTCGATGCTGGGCACAACCGCTCGTGCCGACATCAGGATTGACGAACGTTACACAGTGGACGCGCTCGGCGGGCTGAGTGTCGCGGCCGTTGAGGGCCAGAACAGCACGATGATCGCCGGCCAGAAAGCTCGCACCAATTCGACGCTCAAGTTCAAGTCCAAGATGATGCGCATGCTCGCGCGGGGCGACAACGAGTCCGCCGAGGTCATTCGTCTGGACGAAGAGAAAATCTACAACATCGACATGGCGGGAAAGAAGTACACGGAGATGACCTTCGCCGAAATGCGGGCACAGATGCAGGCTGTGGCCGAGCAAGTCGAATCGGCGATGAACGAGGTCGAGAACAGCGGCGCTCCTGGTAACGGTGCCGCGCTGCCGGTGGATGACGAATCCTGCGAATGGGACGAACCACGGGTCGAAAGCAGGCGGACCGGCGAGCACTCGACCATCGCCGGACTCGACAGTGAACAGGCGGTCATTTCGGTCAAGAGCACCTGCCGGGACCGGAAGACCGGCAATGCCTGCGAGATGACCTGGTACATGGAGCAGTGGCTGGCCAATGACCAGGTCGGCGGCGACCAGCTGACGGAATTCTGGAAAGCCTATGCCGGCAAGCTGGGACTGACCGAAGTATTCGGCCCGGCGGTCCGGGGCCAGGCAACGCACATGGCGGATCGGTTCGGCAGTGGATGGGCCGAGATCAGCAAGCACTCCGCCGAGTTCGAGGGGCTGCCCACCCGGACGATCATGCAACTCGACATCGGCGGACCAGACTGCAAGACCGCGGAAGGTACACAGATATCCCAGGATGCAGCCTTCGCTGATGCGGCTCAGGCGGGCCTGGAGGCAGGAACCGCGACGGCCGCCAGCGTAGCCGCCCAGGAAACCGCCCGCACCGCAGCAGGATCGGTCGGTGGTGGGATCGCCGGCGCCATCGCGGGTTCAGCGGCAGCAGCCGCCGCATCGAAGATGGTGTCGGGAATGTTCTCCAAAAAGAAGAAACAGGAATCTCCGCCACCGGCTCCCGATCAGACCACCCCGCCGGGCGGGTCGGTACGGATATTTCGCTTTTTTAGTGAGACGACTTCCGTGAGCCAGGATGCGGTGCCTGCGGATCAGTTCGAGGTTCCCGCCGGGTTTACCAAGGTCGCCGCGCCCAACATCGGGCAGTAGCAAGGACTCGAAACAGACGCTCGCCTTCAGCCTCGATGGTCGGCACCGCTCGACACGCGCCGCAAGGAAACCGTGATGGTTGAAAGCGACAGCGTGTCGGACGGGCCGTGGTCGGAAAATCCGTGGCGCCTTGAGGTCACTCTCTCACAGCCTTGCCGCTAATAGCACGTAAAGTTACATAAAGCTTACAAGTCGGCACACAATGGTGCCGCGTCGGGTGTTTCGGGGGTCATTGCGGCGCGGTCAGTAAACCGGACCTCTCGCGAAGAGAGCGGTGCGGAACAGCATCAGGAAAACAAGAGCCCGGCTTCGCGCCGGGCTCTTGGCATCTCTGGTGCCGGTGGAGGGAATCGAACCCCCGACCTCTCGCTTACGAAGCGACTGCTCTACCAGCTGAGCTACACCGGCATGGGGGCGCGAAGTATAGGAAACCCGGACCTTCGCGGCAATGCCGCCAAGTTCAGCCGCGACGTCGCAGTCTAATCACCACCTCGACACCGAGGGACTCAGTGCCCGGCGGCAGCGGCGGAAGGCGGGCGAACTCGATGTCGCCCGGCGCGACGTCGATCAGCTCGCCGGTATTCTCCACATGGAAATGGAAATGCGGCGTGGTGTTGGAGTCGAAAGAGCCGCGATCCGCGTCGAGGTTAAGTGCACGTAACAAACCCTTGGACGAAAACAGGTTCAACGTGTTGTAGACGGTGGCCTTTGACACCCGCGCGCCCTCTGCCCGAAGTTGCCGAAGCACCTCGTCCGCCGAGAGGTGCTGGTCGCGAGCAAACAGGATCTGACCGACGCGCACGCGCTGCGCTGTCGGGATGATGCCATTGGCACGCAACAAGCCGGCGACCTGTTTCTTGTCCATCAGCACCGGCGCGGCCATGTCACCGTCGGAATTCATGTTTTTGCAATATACCAGCCGGCGCAGGCGCGTTCCAGTATCGCTGTCCGGCTGTTTCTGCAGGACTGCGCCAGGAATCCACTGACCCAAATTCAGTCAACGGGGACATCCTTGACTCACCTCAGGGAGGACGCGAACGGTGGCGGCACGGGGCTTCACGCTGGTCGAGTTGCTGGTGGCCATGGCACTGCTGGCGATCCTCGCCACGCTGGCGGCGCCGGGCTTCGGCGAATACCTACGGAACTGCCGCCGTGCCGTCACCGTCAACGCGCTGTCCCACGCCGTTCATGCTGCCCGGACGCTGGCCGCCGCACGCGGACACCCAGTGAGGCTGTGCACGTCGACCGGCTCCAATGCATGTAACGCAACGCGGGACTGGAGCGCGTCACTATTGATCGAACCCGACGCACCCGATGGTGCCGAAGTGGATCGCTCATCCCTGCGGGTCATCCAACTCGCGGCTGAAAGAAGCCGGCAAACGGTCCGGTCCAATCGGGATTACTTCCGCTTCACCCCGCTGGTCTCGTCGGCGACGACCGGCACGATCACGGTCTGCGATGATCGCGGTTCCCGCGCCGCACGAGCGGTGATCGTCAGCCGGACCGGACGCCCACGTATCAGCGACCGCGACGCCAGCGGCCACGCACTGGTATGCCCATGATTCCGAAAGGCATGCCAGGCGGTTTCGCACTCATCGAGGCGCTGGTCGCGCTGACGCTATTGGCGGCGAGCCTGGGTGCTACGGCTGGCTTGCTGGTCCAGGCATTGCGCCAGGAACGCGAGGCGGCGGTCCGAGTCGCGGCAACTCGTCTCGCCAGTTCACTCGCAGACGAACTGCGCCTGCTGCAGCGGACCGACCGCCAGCCGCTGCTTGCAGTAACCAGTTCGAGCGTAGCGCCCTCGTGCAGCGACGAAATCGGCGATTGCGCGACCGAGCTCGCCGCGGCGCAGGCACTGATGACGTGGCGGGCTCGGGTGTCAGCGAGCCTGCCCGAAGGCAGTTGGTCGCGGGTCGAGGTGCTGGACACAGCCGCACCGAGTTATCTGATCCAGGTCGCCTGGCCTGCACTCGGCCCGGAGGAAGAGTCCAGCGTGCGGCTGGCAGTAGAGCTATGAGAACCTCAGGGGGCGTTTCGCTGGTGGAAGTCCTGGTCGCGACCACGCTCATTTTGCTTGCCGTGGCCAGCGCCATGTCGCTCGTTGCGCGAGGCCGTGGCGCCTATCGAAGCGTCGAGACTCGCGCACGGCTCGAGGAGACCGCACGAGCTGCGCTTGACATGCTGGCCTACGAGGTCCGCCTCGCCGGTTACCTCGGCCAGCTGGTGCCCGGTTACACCGTCCAGGGGTCGCGCGCTCTCGGCTCGGCTCCGTCACCGGATCTGTCGGTGACCGGCGGCTGCGTCGACTCGCTCGCCGTCGATACAGGCACGCCGCTCGCCGGCGCCGATGGTGCGTACGAAGCTGCGCCTGGTGTGCCACTAGGCTGTCCTCCCTCACCGCATGGGCGTGTCGTCCCCGGATCCGACACGCTGGTCATCCGCCGCGCAGCAGTCAGCGCCGCCGGTCCTGATGCCGGCCGGATACAGCTGGAATCGACGCGCGAGGCGGGTCGATTGATGTCGGACGGGAGTCGCGAACTGGGGGGCAACTCGCTGGTTCATGACCTCGAAGCCAGCGTCTTCTATGTCAGCGGCGATGCGACCGGCGCGATTGGCCGACCGGCGCTGAGGCGCAAGCGCCTGGTGGGCGGTTCCGTGCCCGCCTTCCAGGACGAGGAACTCGTTCCCGGCATCGAAGACCTGCAGGTCGAATTCGGTCGTGCCGCCTCGACGGATGGCTCACGCGAAGGCAGCGGATACCTGCCGATCGACGCGTTCCCCGACGGCGCACCGGTCCAATCGGTGCGCCTGTGGGTACTGGTGCGAGACGACACCGGGGAAGCGGCGGCACAGCGCCTGCCGGCACTTGCCTACGCGAACCGGCAATTGGGGGAAGAACTCTCGCGTCACCCGCGCCTGCTTGCCTACAGGACGGTCGACGTTCGCAATTCCCGGTCGCGCCCGTGAGTGACCGGGAACAAGGCATGGCGCTGGCGATTGTGCTGGTGTTGCTGCTGGGATTGGTTGTCATCGCCCTCGGCGGACTGGGCGGCGCCGTTGCGGACCTGGCTGTCGCCGCGCTCGACGAACAGGCTGCGCTGGCGATGGAGGCCGCCGAAGCCGGCGTCGCGCGAACGCTACGCACCGGCGTACCGATTCCGGCTGCTACGCCAGCCTGGCCTGATCTGTTCCCGGGCCTGACCTTGAGCAGCAAGATTCAATTCGACCCGCCCGCACCGAGTCAGCCGTTGCTGGACGGATCCAACCTGAGCGACGGCGGTGACATGCTGCCGGCCCGGTATTTCACCATTCGTGCCGAAGGTCGCGCGGGCCACGGAGCAGTGGTACGAATCGAGCAGGGTTTCAAGATCATTGGGCGCGAGGATGGCTTATGGGCTATCGACTGCGCCGGCGAGGACTGCGCGGCAGCTTCTTCCCCGTTCGTGGTCAGTCCGGATACTCCCGACGCCCTTCGCAGCGACCCGGTGAGGACGTCATGGCGCCAGCTCGACATCACGTCGGAGTAACGTTACTGGAATTACTGGTGACACTCGCGCTGGTCGGAATCCTTGCGGCGCTGGCCTATCCGTCCTACCGCGGCACGCTGCTGCGGGCTCACCGCATCGAGGCGATCGACGCGCTGTTGGCCGTCGCTGCCGCGCAGGAACGGTTCCATGTACAGCATGGGCGCTACGCGTGGCGCCTGGACGATGGCACCGACTCGCCGGAGCAGGGGCTGAACATCGCGGCGGTCACGATCGGTGGCCACTACCAGCTGCGACTGGCAGACGCTACGCCCGCAGATTTCGTCGCTACCGCCACGCCGCGGGCGGGCTCCGGGCAGGAAGCCGATGAGCGCTGCAGCCGGTTCTCGATCCACGCGAACGGACGGCGCAGCGCAGCGGATCGCCACGGCACCGACACGACGTGGCCCTGCTGGGGTTGATCTCGGCGCCAGTTCAGCGTTCGACGGCAGGCGCGCCGGCACGCGGCGCCTTGCGCAGTTCAGCGGGAAGTCCGAAGACAACGTTCTCCGCGCGACCGATCACCTCCGTCGGCGCCTGGCCGCCCCACTCCTGCAGCCTCCCGACCACGCTACGGACCAGCAACTCTGGCGCCGAGGCACCCGCGGTCACGCCCACCGCGCCCGCGGTCTCAAACCACTCGGGGCGCAGGTCCTCCGGCCCATCGACAAGGTAGCCGGGGATGCCGCGGGTCTCGGCGATCTCCCGCAGTCGGTTTGAGTTTGAGCTCGACGGCGAGCCCACTACGATCAGCACGTCGCAGGATTCGGTCAGTTTCTTGACTGCATCCTGGCGGTTCTGCGTGGCGTAGCAGATATCTTCCTTGCGTGGGGTCACCAGCTCCGGAAACCGCTCGCGCAGCGCGGCGACGACACGCGCGGTATCGTCCACCGACAGTGTCGTTTGCGTGACGAAGGCAAGCTGGCCGGCATCGCCGATCTCCAGTCCCGCGACGTCCTCGGCTGACTCGACCAGGTGAATATGCCCTCCGCCGCCTTTATCGAACTGGCCCATGGTGCCCTCGACCTCGGGATGCCCTGCGTGACCGATGAGGATGACGTCGCGCCCTTCCTGGGCGTAGCGCTTGACCTCCATGTGCACCTTGGTCACCAACGGACAGGTAGCGTCGAACACGCTGAGCTCGCGGCGTGCCGCCTCCTCCTGCACCGCGCGCGACACGCCGTGCGCGCTGAAGATCACGGTCGAACCGTCGGGAACCCGGTCGAGTTCATCGACGAAGATAGCGCCCATCGAGCGCAGCCGGTCCACCACGTAGCGGTTGTGCACGACCTCGTGGCGCACGTAGATCGGTGCGCCGAACAGCCCCAGTGCGCGCTCGACGATGTCGATGGCGCGATCCACGCCGGCACAGAAACCGCGCGGGTTGGCCAGCAGGATCTTCACGAACCTCCCTCCCGGGACCGCGCCCGGCGACCCTCGATCACGGCGTCCAGGATCAGCAGGCCTGCGCCGATGGTGATCGCCGTATCGGCCAGGTTGAAGGCGGGGAAGTAAGCGAGCTTCCAGTGGAAATGCAGGAAATCGACGACGTGCCCATGCCAAAGCCGGTCTATGACGTTGCCCAGCGCCCCGCCAAGCACCAGCGCCAGCGCCGCTGGCAGGAACGGCGCGCTGTGCTTCGGCAGGTGCTTCAGCCAGTAGATGATGCCGACGCTGACGACGGCGGCCAGTCCGACGAAGAACCAGCGCTGCCAGCCAGAGGCTCCAGCCAGCAGGCTGAAGGCCGCGCCGGTGTTGTGCAACCGCGTGATCTCCAGCACCGGCAGGATGTCGACCACCTCGTACAACTCGAAGCTGCGGATGATCATGCCCTTGGTCAGCTGGTCGGCGACGATGACCGCCAGCGCGAGCCACAGCCAGCGCAACGCGCTGGTATTCGTTCCGTTGGTTTCGCTCACGCGAAGCTCCTCGTCTCGCCCGGACCCTCGAGGTTCGACACGCAACGGCTGCAGAGTTCCGGGTGCCCGGGATCCTGGCCAATATCCGGACGCCTGTGCCAGCAGCGTGCACACTTGGCATGGTCGAGCGCTCGTACCGCGATCCATACGCCGTCCTTGGCGACGTCGCCCGCCGGCACCGCGTCGGCGGGCCTTTCGCTGGCGTCGAGCAGCCGCGCGTCGGAGGTGATCAGCACGAAGCGCAGTTCCTCGCCGAGACCCTCGAGACGCGCCCGCTGCGCCGCATCGACGTACACGTCGACTTCGGCCTCCAGCGGCGCGCCGATCGAGCCGGCGGTTCGCAGCCGCTCCAGTTCGCGGGACACGTCTGACTTGAGCGCCAGTACCGCATCCCAGTCAATTCCCGGGCTGGGGTGCGCGTCGGGCAGCTCCCACCAGGTAGCCAGGAAGACAGATTCCTCGCGATCGCCCGGCAGGAATTTCCAGACCTCCTCCGCGGTAAACGAGAGGATCGGCGCCAGCCAGCGGACCATTGCCTCCGCTACGTGATACATCGCCGTCTGCGCGGAGCGCCGTGCCCGCCCGCTGGCCGGCGTCGTGTACAGCCGGTCCTTGAGGATATCGAGCCAGTAGGCACCCAGGTCCACCACGCAGAAGTTGTGAACCTTCTGATAGATCAGGTGGTACTCGTAGTCGCGGTAGGCCTCGATGACCTCGCCCTGCAGCTTGCGCGCACGCTCAATGGCCCAGCGGTCCAGGGCGATCAGCTCGCGGGCCGGCAGCGAGTCCCGCAACGGCTCGAAGTCATGCAGGTTTCCCAGCAGGAAGCGAATGGTGTTGCGCATGCGTCGGTAACTGTCAGACGTACGCTTGAGAATCTCGTCGGAGACGTTCATCTCGGCACTGTAGTCGGTGGCCGCGACCCACAGGCGCAGGACGTCGGCGCCAAGCGTGCTCATGACCTTCTGCGGCGCGACCACGTTGCCCAGCGACTTGGACATCTTGCGGCCCTTGTCGTCGACCACGAATCCATGCGTGACGACCTCGCGGTAAGGCGCCTGGCCCTTGCCCGCCACCGCCGCCAGCAGTGAACTCTGGAACCAGCCACGGTGCTGGTCCGACCCCTCGAGGTAGACGTCCGCCGGAAACGGGATGGCGTCGGGCCGCAGTGCCGGCAGGCAGTGATGCACCACGCCGGAGTCCAACCATACGTCCATGACGTCGTCGGTCTTCTCGTAGTCGCCGGCCTCGTCACCTAGGATCTCGCGCGGATCCAGGTCGAACCACGCCTCGAGCCCCGACTGTGCGACGCGCCCGGCGACCTGCTCGAGCAGGTCGGCCGAGCGCGGATGTGGCTCGCCGGTTCTCCTGTGCACGAACAGCGCCAGCGGCACTCCCCAGGCGCGCTGGCGGGAAATGCACCAGTCCGGCCTCCCCTCGACCATGCCGGCGATACGCTGCTCGCCCCAGCCGGGTACCCAGCGTACCTTGCGGATTTCCTCCAGCGCCGCCGGACGCAGGCCCTGCTGGTCCATGCCGATGAACCATTGCGGGGTCGCGCGGAAGATGACCGGCGTCTTGTGCCGCCAGCAGTGCGGGTAGCTATGCACGTAGGACTCGTGATGGAGCAGCCGGCCACGCTCGGCCAGCGCCGCCACCACCGCCTCGTTCGCCTTGAAGACCTGTTGCCCTTCGAACAGCGGCGTTCCCTCGACGAAGCGCCCGTCGGATCCGACCGGATTGTCCACGGCCAGGTCGTAGCGGCGGCCAACCACGTAGTCCTCGACGCCGTGTCCGGGGGCGGTGTGCACGGCCCCGGTGCCGGAATCGAGCGTCACGTGCTCGCCCAGAATGACGGGCACGACACGATCGTAGAAGGGATGCCTGAGCCGCAGGCCCTCGAGCGCACCGCCTGCCGCATGGGCCACGTTGCGGACGTGCCCGAGCCCCGCACGTTTGGCCACGCTCTCGAGCAGCGCTGCGGCCACGACGATGTGCTCGCGGCCGCTGCCGGCGTCAACCTCGGCCAGCAGGTAATCGAGTTCCGGATGGAGGCAGACCGCCTGATTGGCCGGCAGCGTCCAGGGCGTGGTCGTCCAGATGACGACCGAGGTGTTGATCGCGAGATCCGGAGTCACGCCGAACCGGCGAGCCAGGTCCGCCGCGTCGGTCACCGCAAACCGCACATCGATCGAAGGCGAGCTGCGCTCCTCGTATTCAACCTCGGCCTCGGCCAGCGAAGATCTGCAGTCGAGGCACCAGTGCACCGGCTTGAAGCCGCGCAGCAGGTGACCGTTCCTGATGATCCCGGCGAAGGCGCGCAACTGCTCGGCCTCGTATTGCGGCAGCATCGTCAGGTACGGACGGTCCCAGTCGCCCAGGACGCCAAGACGCTTGAAGTCCTCGCGCTGGCCGTCGACCTGGCTTGCAGCGTACTCGCGGCAGGCCTGCCTGAAGGCCTTGGCGTCGAGCTTCTGGCCGATGCGGCCGTGCTTCTTTTCGACCTGTTGCTCGATCGGCAGACCATGGCAGTCCCAGCCGGGAACGTAGGGGGAATCGCAGCCGTCCAGCGTGTGCGACTTGACGATGATGTCCTTGAGGATCTTGTTGACGGCATGACCAATGTGGATTGCCGCGTTCGCGTAGGGCGGCCCGTCGACGAGCACGAACCTGGGCCGGCCCGCGGCTGCCTTGCGTAGCTTTCCGTAGATGTCTTCGGTGTCCCACCATTCCCGCATTGCCGGCTCGCGGCGCGCCAGGTCCGCCTTCATGGGGAAGTCGGTTTTTGGCAGGTTTACTGTCTGCTTGTAGTCCACCTTTGCTCCTGTCTGGGCCACGTCCGGCATCAGCCGGTGGCGAGTACCTGCCGCGCCTCGCGCGCGTCCACGTGCATCCGCTCGACCAGCGAGTTGAGATCCGGAAACTTCGATTCCTCACGCAGCTTGGCGACGAAGTCCACACCAAGGTAACGCCCGTAGAGGTCGCCCTGCCAGTCGAACACGTGCGCCTCGAGCAGGATCTCGCCGCCGCCGACGGTCGGGCGCGAACCCACCGAGGCGACACCCGGCCGGGTTCTGCCGTCCACGCCGTGCACGCGCACCGCAAAAACGCCGGCCACCGGCGACACCCGCCGGTGCAGGCGGAGGTTGGCGGTCGCATAGCCGAGCGTGCGCCCGAGGCGACGGCCCTCCATGACCCTCCCGGTCATGCGGTAGTCGCGCCCGAGCAGGCGCCGGACCGTTACCAGGTCGCCGCGTGCCAGTGCGGCGCGGACGCGCGTCGAGCTGACGCGCTCGCCGTCAATGATGACGGCGCCGACCTCGTCAACGTTGTATCCGAGTTGCCGGCCCGCCTGCCTGAGCAGCTCGACCGTGCCGCTGCGTCCCTTGCCGAAACGAAACGCGCTGCCGATCACGACATGCCGCGCGCCCAGCGCCTCGACCAGGACGCGCTCGATGAACTCCTGGCCATTCCATGCCCGCAGGCGCTGGTCGAACTTGAGCAGGATCAGGCGGTCGAGGCCCAGCTCGGCGAGGCGCGCCGCCTTGTCCCGCAGGCGCATCAGCCGCGCCGGCGCGTTGGCCGGATCGAAGTACTCGCGCGGATTCGGCTCAAAGGTGAGCAGCGCGGTCGGCAAGCCGTGCTCGCGGCCGCGCGCGGCAAGGTGACCGACGATCGCCTCGTGGCCAAGGTGCAGCCCATCGAAATTACCGATCGTCAGCACGCAGCCTCGATCGGACGGACGGGCATTGGTCAGGCCGCGGACAATCTTCATGAACCTGCGCCTGTGGAGGCGGAATAGCTGCCAAAGGATTGTAAGTATAGGGGTTTTCGCGCCGCAACATCCCGACGCTAATGCGGGGACAGTTTACCTATATGGCGGCGCAATATAGGTAAACTGTCCCCGCATTAGCGGGAGCTGGCACCGCGGAAGTCTCCCGGCCGTGCGCCCAGGACCCAAAGCGTGACGAAATAGACCGTACCGCCTCCGGCGACACAAGCAACCGTCATCAGGATCCGTTGGAGCGCCGCCATCCCGGACCAGGCCGCCCAGTCACCCGCCGCCCACCAGAGGAAGGCTGCCATGGCAACGTTGGCCCCGAGCACCTGTGGCGCCAGCCGCCGCCAGCGCTGCGAAGGCGCGTATACACCGGTACGCCTGAGGCCCCGGTACAGCAGCGCGCTGTTGACGAAGGCCGACATGCCAGTCGAGAACGCCAGCAGTGCATGCGGAGCCGGAAAGCCGGCCAGGTAGGCCGGTACAACCACCGCCAGGTTGAATCCCATATTGATGCCGAGCGCAATGATGCCGACCTTGACTGGCGTGCGGGTGTCCTGGCGCGCGAAATAGCCGGGCGCAAGCACCTTGACCATGGAGAAGCCGATCAGGCCGACCGAATACGCCATCAACGCGTAGGAAGACATTTTCACGTCGCGTGCGTCGAATTCACCGTAGCCAAAAATGGTTGCCGTCAGCGGCCCGGCGAGCATCAGCAGGCCGACGGCCGCCGGCGTGACGATGACGATGGTCATCCTCAGCGCCCAATCGAGCGTCGCGGCAAATTCGGCCTTGCTGTCGCTGGCATGGTGCGAAGACAGCCCCGGCAGGATGACTGTCGCCAGCGCGATGGAGAACACGCCGAGCGGAAATTCGACCAGCCGGTCGGCGTAATACATCCAGGCGATCGAGCCGGTCATCAGGAAGGACGCAATCAGCGTATCCAGCAGCAGCGAGACCTGCGCCACGGAGGAGCCGAAGATACCTGGCAGCATGAGTCGACCAATCTGCCTGACGCCTTCGTGCGCACGGTCCCAGCGCGGCCAGGAAAGCATGCCGATGGACTTCAGCGCCGGCAGCTGCACCAGCAGCTGCAATAGGCCTGCGACGAACACGCCGGCTGCCAATACCAGGCCCGGCTGATCGAAGTGCGGCGCGATCAGGCTGGCGAAGACAATCATCACCAGGTTCAGCAACACGGGCGTGAACGCCGGGACCGCGAAGCGCCCGTAGCTGTTCAGTACCCCGCTGGCGAGCGCCACCAGGGACATGAACAGGATGTAGGGGAAGGTCAGGCGCAGCATCGCGACCGTGAGGTCGAAGCGCACGCCATCATCGTGGAACCCAGGCGCGAAGACCAGCACCAGCACCGGAGCGGCCACGACACCAACGAGGGTGACCGCGAACAGCAGCAATCCGATCGTGCCGGACACGCCGCCGACCAGGTGGCGCACCTCCTCGGTGCTGCGCCGGACCTTGTACTCGGACACGACCGGGACGAACGCCTGGGAGAACGCCCCCTCTGCGGTCAGCCGGCGCAGGAAGTTCGGGATCTTGAACGCCACCAGGAATGCGTCCATCAAGGTCCCGGCGCCAAAGGCCTGCGAATAGACCATGTCGCGGACCAGGCCCGAGACCCGCGACAGGAGGGTCAGACCGCCGACTACCGAGGTGCTGCGGAGGAAACCCCGGCTCATGACAAGGCGTGGCTCAAGTGGCGTGGAGGGCAGGACAGGTCCATGCGCGGGGGACTATACCGTTAAGACGGGCCCGACCCCACTCTGAAAGTCAGGACCTTCCCGTTCTCCCTGGTCAGATGAAAGGACAATGCTGTCTTCCTTTCCGCGACCCAATGCGAGTCGCACCACGCCGGCCTGCCCCCCGTGGGCCCGGTCCCGAATGAAAACAGGAATGCCCCCTTTCCCTCGCGGACGTTGACAACCCCCCGTTCTACAAGGAAAATGTTGGGCTCTGTTGAGCACCTTCAAACCGGAGCGATTCCTTGGCCAACTCGAAGTCAGCTGAAAAGCGCGCCCGCCAGGCGACGGCACGCCGCGCGCGCAACGTGAACCAGCGATCCCAGGCCCGCACCTCGATCAAGCGGGTCGTCACCGCCGTCGAAAGTGGCCAGAAGGATCAGGCTGCCGCCGCGCTCAAGCAGGCCACGCCGGTCATCGACGCGATGGCCCGTAAGGGAATCATCCACAAGAACAAGGCTGCGCGGCACAAGAGCCGCCTGAACAAGCGCATCAAGGCGCTGGCAGCCAAGTAACGCCCGCCTTGGCGGTAATAAAAAGGCCGGTCACTGATCGGCCTTTTTTGTTGCCCGGCCCGTACCGCTGCTCAGGTTTCGGCCACCGCCGCCGCTTCCGCACGGACTGCGTCAAGCCGATTCATCACTGCCTGACAAAGTTCGCGCGTGCCCTGCCCCGTAGCGCCGGAAATACGGAATACCGGCCCCTTGAACCGCAGCCGGCGGACGATGTCCTTGCAGCGGCTCTCCAGCTCGTCGGCCGGCAGCAGGTCGATCTTGTTCAGGACCAGCCAGCGCTCGCGGCCGGCCAGTTCGACGCTGAACTTCTTCAGCTCCTTGGCGATCGCTCGCGCTCCCTCCACGGGATCCTCATCCGGGTCGGGCGGTGCAATGTCCACGAGGTGCAACAGCAACCGCGTCCGTTGCAGGTGCTTCAGAAAGCGCAACCCGAGACCGGACCCCTCGGCCGCTCCCTCGATCAGGCCCGGGATATCGGCCATCACGAAACTCTGCGCCGGCCCGACGCTGACCACGCCGAGCTGTGGGTGCAGCGTGGTAAACGGGTAGTCCGCAACTTTCGGGCGCGCCGCTGACACCGCGCGGATCAGGGTGGACTTGCCCGCGTTCGGCAGGCCGAGCAGGCCGACGTCAGCCAGTAGCTTCAGCTCGAGTTGCAGTGTGCGGGCCTCGCCCGGCAGGCCCGGTGTCGACTTGCGCGGCGTTCGATTGACTGAACTCTTGAAACGCGCATTTCCCCAGCCGCCCTTGCCCCCATGCGCCACCAGCAGCACCTGCCCGTCGGCTGTCAGGTCGCCGAGCGTCTCCCCGGTCTCCTCTTCCAGCACCACCGTGCCGACCGGCACCGGGATGTAGAGATCCTCGCCTCCCCGGCCGGTGCAATCGGCACCGCTGCCCGGCTGCCCGTTCTGGGCGCGGAAGATACGCGCGATGCGGTAGTCGGCCAGGGTGTTGATGCCAAGCTGCGCGCGCAGGTAGACGCTGCCGCCCAACCCGCCATCACCACCGTCGGGCCCGCCGTGGGGCACGAATTTCTCGCGGCGAAAGCTGACCGCGCCCCGACCCCCATGGCCGGCAACTATCTTGACGCGCGCTTCGTCGACGAATTTCATGGTTGCCTCGCAAGAAAGGGACGGTCCCCTTCTTGGCGCTGCAGAAAAGGGGACTGCCCCCTGTTTCTGGACGGAAACAGAAAACCCCGGCAGGGCCGGGGTTTTCATCGAGCCCTCGTGGCCGGAAGCTTACTCCGGCAGGACGCTGACGAAGGTGCGCTTTTCAGCACCCTTCTTCTGGAATTTCACCTTTCCGGTGATCAGCGCGAACAGGGTGTGGTCGGTGCCGACCCCAACGTTGGTGCCGGGCTTGTACAGCGTACCGCGCTGGCGAACCAGGATGTTGCCCGCGAGCACCTGCTCGCCGCCGAACTTCTTGACGCCGAGTCGCTTGCTTTGTGATTCGCGGCCGTTCTTGGTACTGCCGCCAGCCTTCTTGTGAGCCATTGCTGTCTCCTCCGATTCCTGTGTCAGGCCGCCGAAATGCCGGTCACCTTGATCTCGGTGTACGGCTGGCGATGACCCTTCTGGCGCAGGTAGTGCTTGCGGCGCCGGAACTTGACGATGCGGACTTTGTCGGCCTTGCCGTGCGACTGCACGGTGGCGGTCACCCTGGCGCCGTCCACATAGGGCGCGCCAACGGCAACTTCTGCGCCCTCGCCGACGACGAGGACCTTGTCGAATTCCACGCTGGCGCCGGCCTCTGCATCGAGCTTCTCGACGCGCACGACGGTGCCTTCGCTGACCCGGTACTGCTTGCCACCCGTGGCAATCACGGCGTACATAACTGTCTGACTCCAAAAGCCCGGCGGGCCAGGTGACCGGCCGGAAAAGAGCCCGCAATTGTAGTGAGCGGGCCGCCCGGGGTCAAACGTTTCGCGGCTCCGGCCGATTTCCCCCGGCG
Source organism: Gammaproteobacteria bacterium (assembly GCA_024642505.1). Lineage (GTDB taxonomy): Bacteria > Pseudomonadota > Gammaproteobacteria > Steroidobacterales > Steroidobacteraceae > SG8-30. The sequence continues at coordinate 10,548 of JAHEAZ010000027.1, read as the reverse complement.
GTCGATTCCCGGTAGGATTCGCGGGCCCCGGGGGAACCAAGACCTTGATGCAACTCAATGACATACGCGCGCTCGTCGCCGACGACCTCAAGAAGGTCGACGCCGAGATCCGCGACCAGCTCGAAAGCGACGTGGCCCTGGTGAGCCAGGTCGCCCAGTACATCGTCGGTGGCGGCGGCAAGCGCCTCCGGCCGCTCACCGTACTGCTGGCCGCCCGGACGGCCGGCGCGTCGGCTGGCAGCGACCACGTCAAGGCGGCCGCCATCATCGAGTTCATCCACACCGCGACCCTGCTGCATGACGACGTCGTGGACGAGTCGCACCAGCGCCGCGGCCGTAACACCGCCAACGACATGTTCGGCAGCGCCGCCAGCGTGCTGGTGGGCGATTTTCTCTACTCGCGCTCTTTCCAGATGATGGTGGACATCGGCCTGCCGCGGGTGATGGAGGTCATGGCCAACGCAACCAATACGATCGCCGCCGGCGAAGTCCTGCAGCTGATGAACGCGGGCGACCCCGACACCACCGAGCACCGCTACCTCGACGTGATCTACCGCAAGACGGCCCGACTGTTCGAAGCCGGCGCCCAGGTTGCCGCCATCGTGGCCGGCGCTCCGCAGGGCGTGGAGCGCGCCCTGACCGACTATGGCCGCCATCTCGGCATCGCCTTCCAGCTGGTCGACGATGCGCTCGACTACCGGGGCGACTCGGCTGCGCTGGGCAAGAACCTCGGCGATGACCTCGCCGAAGGGAAGCCGACCCTGCCCCTGATCCACGCCCTTCGGGAGGCCGGTTCGGAACAGGCCGCGATGATCCGCCGGGCCATCGAGGAAGGCGGCACCCAGGACTTCGGGCCGATCCGGGCCGCGATTGAAAGCACCGGGGGGCTCGACTACACTGCCCGACTCGCTCGAAGCGAGGCGGATCTGGCAATCCAGGCGCTGGCTGACATTCCCGAGTCGGCCTGCCGCGAGGCGCTCGCGGCCCTGGCGGAGTTTGCGGTGGCACGCAACTCCTGACCGTTTCCCCTTCCCGCCACCTCGGGGTGTAGCTCAGCCTGGTAGAGCACTACGTTCGGGACGTAGGAGTCGCAGGTTCAAATCCTGTCACCCCGACCAATTCAGAGCAGGACATTGCGGCCACGGTCGGCGACGGCGTCGCCCCAGCTCATGCGCATGCCGTTCATCAATCCAGCTGTCCCGCTTCACAGACCACGGCGAACACTTCGACCGGCGCCGACTTACCCTTGAATTGCACCGGGCCAAGCGACTCGGTAGCGCAATCCTGGTCCAGCTCGGCACGGGTTGCGGCATCGATCAGGATCGTGCGCCGGGCCTGCTTGGTATGGGCCTCCATTCTCGCGGCCAGGTTCACGGTGTCGCCGATGCAGGTGTAGGTGGCCCTCGCCTGGGTCCCGGTGTAGCCCGCCACCATTTCGCCCGACGCAATGCCGATGCCGATGCGGATCGCCGGCCTGCCGGCGGCCTGTTGCTCCAGGCTGAACTGGGCCACCATGTCGACCATGTCGATTGCCGCCTGCACGGCGCAGTTCTGATGACCCGGGAGCGGATTTGGGGCGCCGAAGATCGCCATCAGCCCGTCGCCGATCATCTGGTTCACCACGCCGCCGTGGCCGCTGATCGCATCGAACATCAGCGTGTAGTAGGTGTTCAGCAGCTCGATCGTCTCCTCCGGCGGCTGCGACTCGACCAGGCTGGTGAAACCGCGGATGTCGCAGAACAGCACCGTGCCGCCCACATGATGTCCGCCGAGTGCAAAGCCTGAGGTCTCCAGGTCCTGTGCCACTTCGGATGTGGCGAAGCGCCGCACCATCTCGCGCAGTTCATCACGCAACCGCTTCTTCTCGAGGCTTGCGGTGAGCCGCGCCTTGAGCAGCACCGGATTGACCGGTTTGCTCAGGTAATCTTCGGCACCGAGCTCGATGCAGCGCACCACATTCGCCACCCCATCCAGGCCCGAGGTCACGATCACTGGCAAGTCACGCAGATTCGGGTCGAGCCTGAGCTGTTCGAGCAACTGGTAGCCATCCATCTCGGGCATCTCGATGTCCAGCAACAGCAGATCGCAAGACCCGCGCCGCAGGTGTTCAAGCGCCTGCAGACCGTTCTCGACCGCATCGACGACATAGCCCAGCTGCCCGACATGCCGGGCCAGCAGCAGCCGATTGACACGGTTGTCCTCGATCAGCAGTACCCGGGCGGCACCGCGTTCATTCATGGCAGAGTTCCCGCAGATCGACGGCTGCCTGCTCACAGCTTTGCTGCAGGCGATCGATCGCCGCTGCGGCCCCGGCACCCAATTGTTCGAGCCCGGTCAGTTCCAGTTCACGTGCCTGGGCACCCAGCGCCACTGCGCCGAAAGTGAGCCCGTTGGTCTTGAGCGAGTGTGCACTGCGCCGGAAACCATTCGCGTCGCCGGCGGCCAGCGCGGTCCTCAAGGTCTCCAGCATCACCGGAACCTCTTCGAGAAAGGTCTCGACCAGCTCTTTCACGAAGTCGGCGCCGGCGGCCGCCTGCAGCTCGGTAAAGACCTTCATGTCGATGGTATTGGCAGCCACGCTAGCGCTCCTTCGATGCAGTGACGTTAAGCAGCGCCTCGACCAGCTGGTCGACGCGGATGGGCTTGGTGATGTAGTCGTCCATGCCGGCGGCCAGACACGCCTCGCGATCGCCCTGCATCGCATTGGCGGTCATGGCCACGATGTGCGGTCGCTCGTCCTTCGTCCATCTGGTAGTGATCTGTCGAGAGGCTTCCAGCCCGTCCATCTCCGGCATCTGCACATCCATGAGCACCACGTCGTAGGCCTGGCGTGCCACGCACTCGATGGCCTCCAGACCGTTGCTCGCCAGGTCCGCCCGGTAGCCCATCTGCTGCAGCAAGCGCAGCGCCAGCTTCTGGTTCACCACATTGTCCTCGGCCAGCAGAATGCGCAGCGGATGCCGCTGCGCCATGCCGACATCCATCGTCGGCTTGACCGGTGCGGCGGTTCTCGGAGCGACGTTGGGCGACAGCAGCGTCATCAGCGTGTCGAACAGCTGGCTCTGGCGCAAGGGCTTGGCCAGTGCGGCCTTGAACAGCCCCTCGCCCTCGGCATCCGCTTCGCGCCGGCCCAGGGAACTGAACAGCACCAGCGGCAGTTCCGGATGGATGGTCTGGATCTGTCGCGCCAGGCTCAAACCGTCCATCTCCGGCATGTGCATGTCGACGATGGCCAGGTCAAATGCCTGGCCTTGCTTGATCCACTGCAGGGCCTCGTCGGGAGATTCGGTATCCTTCGGTTTGAGGCCCCACTTGGCCGACTGAAGCACAAGAATCTTGCGATTCGTGGCGTTGTCGTCGACGACCAGGACGCGCTTTCCTGCCAGTGCGGGCTGTTCGCCGACGAACTTGCGCCGGCTGGTCGGCGGAAGCTCGGCCAAGGGCATTTGAACCGTGAAGCGGAAGGTTGCCCCCTCGCCGGGTCCCGCGCTCTCGGCCCACATCGTGCCACCCATCAATTCCGCCAGCCGCTTGCTGATGGCCAGGCCCAGACCGGTGCCACCGTACTTGCGCGTGGTCGAGCTGTCAGCCTGGCTGAAGCTCTTGAACAGTTTTCCGAGGCCCGCCTCACTCAGGCCAATGCCGGTGTCGCGCACGGCGAACTCAAGCTCCAACTGCTTCTTGCCGAGCGGCCGCGACTGAATCGTCAGCACCACTTCGCCAGCTTCAGTGAACTTGACCGAGTTGCTCAGCAGATTGAGGAGGATCTGCCGCAGGCGCGTGACATCGCCGCTCACGCCTGCGGGAACCTCACCTTCGAACAGGTAGGCAATGTCCAGATGCTTCTCACCGGCGCGTGCGCTGATCAGGTCCAGCGCCGATTCGACGCACTCGCGCAGGTCGAACGGGCTCGCCTCCACATCCATGCGGCCGGCCTCGATCTTGGAGAAGTCGAGGATGTCGTTGATGATGGTCAGCAGCGCGTCGCCACTGTCGCGGATCGTCGTGGCGAAGTCGCGCTGCTCGTCGGTGAGCTGGGTGTCGAGCAGCAGCCCGCTCATGCCGATCACCGCATTCATCGGCGTACGGATCTCGTGGCTCATCGTCGCCAGGAACGAACTCTTGGCTTCATTGGCGCCTTCTGCCGCGGCTCGTGCATCGCGTGCCTCGGCAAACAATTGCGCATTGCGGATGGCCACGCCGACGCCGGCAGCGAGTGTCGCCAGCAGGCTCTGGTCCGGCGCGGTAAAGCGACCCTCCTCATGGGTGCTCTGCACGCTGATTACTCCGATGGCCTTGCCGCGCACCATGATCGGCACTCCCAGGTAGGACTGCGCCGTGATGCCAACCTGGGTCGCGCCGATGGCGTCAGCGGCGTCGTCCACCGCCTCATTCAGCAGCAGCGCCTGGCCGGATTCGATGATCTTGCCGGTGAGCCCCTCCCCCAGCGCCAACGGCGTGAAATCGTCGCCATAAGCATAGGGAAAGCGGATCAACTGTGCCTCTTCATCCAGCAGGGCCACGTAGACGACGTCGGCGCGGAAAGTCTCACGCATCTTGTCGCCGACGGTACGGATCAGCTCGTCGAGATCGATCTTCGCCGATAGCGCCTGACCCAGCGTATTGACGGTAGCCAGTTCGCCGGCGCGCTGCTCGGTCTGCGCCAGCAACGCCTTGGTCTGTTCGAACAGGCGCGCGCCTTCGAGTGCCACGCTCATGCTGCTGGCCAGCGTCGTGAGCAACCGAACGTTGGCTTCGTCGAAGGCATCCTCGCGGTCGACATTGTCCAGGCCGATCATCGCCACGACGCGGCCGTCGATCAACACCGGCACGCGCAGCAGGCTCTTTGACACCTCGGTACCAGGGATCGTGGTCCGCACCATGCCCAGCGCCGTCATCTGCGCTTCCATGTCTTGGTTGATCATCAGGGGTTGGGCAGTGCGGATCACGTGCCTGGCCAGCGTCGAGATCGGTCCGTCCGGTATCTTGAGTCGCGCGCCCCGCTCCAGTATGTAAGGCATCTGACGGGTACCGGACCCGAGATCGAAGGTCGCAATGCTGATGGCCTGCGAGTCGAACAGCTCGCGCAGGCGTTCTCCCACCAGTTCGAAGATAGACTGCTCGTCGAGCTTGTTTGCCAGGCCCTGCTGCACGCCATTGATGATGGCCAGCTCGGCCGCGCGGTCTTTGGTTTCCTTCAGCAGGCGCTGCGTCTCGTCGAACAGGCGGGCATTCTCCAGCGCGACGCCCATCGAGGAAGCCACCGTCTGCAGCAGCCTCACCTCGGACTCGCCGTAGGCGTTCTCGCGCACATGGTCCTCGAGCAGGATGCCGCCAAGAACGCGATCGCTGCCAATGATGGGTACGCCCACCGACGATTTGCATTGGTCGGTGCCAGGAACGACGCCGACTCCGGCGGATTCATGTTCTGCCACTGAATTCAGGACTCGAGGCTCGCGTCGTGTCAGGGCCGCCGGAGTCAGCGCTTGAGGCTTGATCTCCAGGCGCTGACCATGTTCGTACTCGTAAAGGAAATGAACGACCATGGCCTGCGGGTCGAACCAGCGGATTCCGATATCCTGGGTCTTGAGCACCTGGCGTAGCTTGTCGCCCACCAGGTCAACGATCCCCTGGAAGTCCAGCGACCCCGCCATGCCCTGCTGGATGCTGTTGATCACCGCCAGTTCGGCATTGCGCTGCTCGGTGTCCTTCAACAGGCGCTGCGTTTCATCGAACAATCGCGCGTTTTCCAGCGCCACGCTCATGCTGTTGGCCAGGGTCTGCAGCAGACGTACATCCGACTCACTGAACACGTTCTCGTGCTCGTATTCGCACAGCTCAATCAGGCCCCGCGCCTGTCCAGCGGCTACCAGCGGCACATACACGGCGGCCTTCTCCACCAGCGTGCCCGGTATCGTGGTGGCCCCGTACTTCTTCATCACCTCGCCCATGTCCTGGTTGAAGACCAGGGTCTCGCGGGTGCGAATCACATGTGCGGCAACGCCACGGTCGGGCAGGAGCGTGGAGGGAATCTCGATCCTGACTCCAGCCTCGTAGGCATAGGGATAGTGAATCAGCTTGGTCTTGGGATCGTAGATGCGGATCCCCATGTCGCGGTTGTCGAAGATCTCGCGGATCTTGTCGCCCACCGCGTCGTAAATGCTCTGGATGTTGAGCTCGGCGGCCAGTGCCGCCTGCACGCTGTTGATGATGGTCAGCTCGGCGGCGCGCTGTTCGGCCTGCGCCATGGAAGCCGCCAGTTCGGCGGTGCGCAGTTCCACCTTGCGCTCCAGCCCGGCAGCGGCCCGCACATTGGCCAGCGTCAACGCCGCTTGTGCCGCCAGCATGCCCAGCAATTTCAGGTCGCCGTCGTGCAAGCGACCGTAGAGGCCCGCAATATCGGCGTAGAGATACCCCATCAATTCGCGCTGCGCGACCAGCGGCACGATGATGCAACTGCGCTGGTCAATCGCCTGTGCGCCCTCTGGTTCATAGCGCAAAGCTGCGCTGCGGGTCCGGCGAGCCTCGAGCAACCAGGGCGTAACGACCTCCATCAAATCCGCCTCGCGCTCACCTGGTGGCAGCAGCGAGCCGGCAAGGCGCAGATCATCGTCGGCTTCCATGACCAGCAACACGCGCTCGGCGCCCGACAATTCGGTGACTTCGTCGACCAGGAAGTCGCACAGCTCCGGCTCGTTCTTGATCTCGTTGAGCCGCAGGCCGCTGTCGACCAGGCGTTCGAACGGCTCGCTCAGATTCGCGTGGCCCGCCAGGTGCGCCTCGCGCTCGGCCTTGGCCAGACCCCGCCGTCGGGCATGTTCGACCCAGGCGGCAAGCAACTCGCGGATCTCCTGCTTCTTGTTGAGTGCGTTGCGACGCAGACCCTCATCACCTACCTGGGCATTGCGTTCGACCACGAAACGATAGGCCTGCGAGAGCGCCGCGTCGGCCTCGGCGCTCAGGTCATTGGCGCGCAAGGCCTGGCTATGACGCCACCAGAGCGCAGGTGGATCCATGCCGTCGAGCCAGGCCAGGCCCTTTGACTGATGCAGAGCTACGGCGCGGCGCGATGCAGCCAGCGCCTCGGCCGGCTTTCCAGCCCTGAGATGAGCATCCACGGTTGGCGCAAGCCCACCCAGGAGGAAACCGTCGTTATTGGAGCCCTGTGCCTTGCAGCCCTGCTCCAACAGGCGCGCCGCTTCGGCGGCATTCCCCGCGGCGAGCGCAAGACCCCCCTGCGAGAACCAGGGAAAGCCCGAGAAGCGCTTGATATCGAGCGCGCGGACCAGTTCGGAAGCCTCAGCTGCTGCGGCACGTGCAGCGTCGAGGTGGCCCAATCGCAACTCGGCCTCGAACAGGTTGCCACTGTTCACGGCAGTCGCGCCCTTGTTGCCGACGCGGCGATGCACTTCATCGGCCTCGAGCAACAGGCGGCGCGCGCGATTGAACAGCCCCATGTCCTGCGCTATCGAGCCAAGATTACCAATGATGATGGCTCGCCCGTGCAGATGTCCCGCCGCGGTATTGGCAGCGAGCGCCTGCTGGAGCAACTTCAGGACTTTTGCCTGGTCGCTCTCGAACCAGGACAGCAGGTTGAGCGCCTCGGCCTGGCACCCCAGGTCGCCGCATTGCCGCGCCAGCGCCAGCGCGTGCGCAGAGGCTTCTTCGGCCTCGCGCGGTTGCTCCAGGGCGATATAGACATTGCCCAGCGCCAGCCAGGCCCGGGCCAGGTACACCTTGGGGCCAATGCGCTCGAATATGGCGATGGCACTGCGTGCCACCGCGGGCGCTTCCTCGGCGCCGATGCGCGCGGCAGACATCGTCGAGGCCAGAGTTGACAGGCATTGGCCCTGCAGGTCCTCGCGGCCACTGCGCTCTGCCGCCTCGAGCGCAGATCGCGCCGCGCGCAACGAGGCTTCACCCTCACCACGGCGCTGCAGGATCAATGCCTCGCGACGACGCGCCAGCGCCTGCACCAGCGGACTGTGTGCTTGCTGCGCAAGCGCCAGCAGCGCCCGCAGATCCTCTTCCAAACGCTGCACCTCGCCGCGGCATTGATAGTTCTCGGCTCGCAGGTCCAGCAGTTCGGCTTCCTGCTCGACGCTCAATCCCCCGGCTGCCAATGCAGCTGAAGCGCGCGCGATGGCGGCTTCGGGCTGTCCGGTCCAGGTCAGGTCGCTGACCTCGCCAACGAATTGACCGCCAACCTTGGCGGCAGCCTTCACATTCTTCTTACGGGCCACCATTCAGCGATCCCCCCCGGTGTGATCACAGTGTCCAAGGCCTACATCATCGCGTCAACGCGGATGTGACGGGACAATATTGTTGTCGATACCGGCAATCAGACGGGACTCTCGCTCATTCGAGCGGCGCCCGCAGTACCGCAGGCGTCGCCGCTGCGGGTTGCACAAAGTGGATGCGACCAGCGCAAAACCACGTTCTCTAAACTAGTTTATTAATATTCTATAACTACTTAATTTTTAATATTTTTATTTTGACCTCTCAGAGCTATCAATCCGTCGTTCAAGAGCCTCCCACGCGGCAAGGCGAGACCATAACCCGGGCGAAGCCCTTCGGGTCTGGATGTGACCTGTCGGCCCCAGGTCCGCACCTTTATGGTACGGAGCGCCTGACATCGGCGGGCCTCAGCGCCGCCGGATGGTCCAGGAAATATTTCCGTTGCGCACCGACCTGCCTCATGTCTGTTACGGTCTGCACATGACCGACAGCGGTGTTGAGACTTCGATCGAAACGGCGGAGCTGTCCGGCCGCCTCGTCATGATCGGCTGTGGCAGCATTGGCCAGGCCGTGCTGCCACTGCTGCGCAGGCACATCCTGCTACCCACCGAAGGAATCACCGTGCTGTCCGCGGACGAGCGCGGCCGCGGCATTGCGCGCGACGCGGGAGCGCGATTCGTCCATTGCTATTTGAAGCCGGGTGACTACCACCGCCAGTTGGCCAAGTACGTGAACGCCGGCGACATGGTGCTCAACCTGTCGGTAGACGTATCGAGCCTTGACCTCGTTGAATGGTGTGCCGACCGCGGCACGCTGTACGTCGATACTTCGATCGAGCCCTGGCCCGGGGTGTTCGACAACCCGATGCTGTCGATGCGCGAGCGGACCAACTTCGTGACACGCGAACGCATGCTGCGGCTGGGCCGCCGCCTCGGCCGCGACTCGCCCACGGCGGTCGTGGACCACGGTGCGAACCCGGGCCTGGTCTCGCATCTCGTCAAGCAGGCACTATTGAACCTCCGGGCCGACTTGCTGCCGGACCGTGCCGTACCGCAATCCGCGACTGAGTGGGCAACACTCGCACGAGACCTTGGCATCACGCTGATACAGGTATCGGAGCGCGATACACAGGCGGCCGACCGTCCCAAGCGTCCCGGCGAATTCGTCAATACCTGGTCGATCGATGGCTTCGTCGACGAGCTGATGCAGCCGTCTGAGCTTTCGCTTGGAACCGCCGAGCCGGGCCGCCCCGCTGGATCGCACTGGCATCGTGACGGCTCGGGGTCCATCTACCTGCGGCGGCCGGGAGGAGGCACCTACGCGCGCAGCTGGCTGCCGTCACTCGGCGGCTTCCAGGGGTTGCTGATGACCCACGACGAAGTGTTTTCTATTGCCGATCACCTTTCACTGCGCAACGAGCGGGGCTTCGCCTACCGGCCGACGGTGATGTTCGTGTATCACCCTTGCGATGACGCCATGCTCTCGGCACTGGAACTGGAGGGCCGCGGCTGGCAGATGCAACCGACCAAGCGCGTGCTGACTGCCGAACTGGTCACCGGCATCGACGAGCTCGGCGTGCTGCTCGCGGGCCATACCAGGAATGCCTACTGGTACGGTTCGCAGCTGCACATCGATGAGGCACGGCGGCACGTGCCGCACGCCAATGCTACCAGTCTGCAGGTTGCGGCCGGCGCCCTCGCGGCAGCCGTGTGGGCGATCCGGAATCCACGACGCGGCGTCGTCGAGGCGGACGACCTCGACTACGATCAATGCCTGGACGCGGCGCGCCCCTATCTCGGGCCAATGACTGGTGCCTATACGGACTGGACACCATTGCAGGGTCGTGGCCAGTTGTTCGACGAGGACCTCGAGCCCGACCATCCCTGGGAACTCAGGAATGTCAGGGCGCGCCAGTGGCGGGCGTAAAGCGACCCAATGGGCCAGCCCTCACCGCAGGTACCTAGCGGCACTCGCCGATGTCTGATTCGAAGCGGAACTCGACCAGGTCGGCCAGCAGCGGCAGTCGCGCGATGTCCACTGGGCTGGTCATTGCGCCGGCGACAATACATCCGGCGGCGGGCGACTCGGCAGTCACGAGGATTGCCGACCGAGTACCTCGCGTCCGGCTCCAGTTGCTTTTCGTGAGAGCCGTAATCCCAGAGGATATTTGACATCACCAGTCGCCGGAATTGACCCGGTGGCAGGCCCCGCAATTGCGGTCCTGGCTGAGGCCATTGTGTTTATCCACGCTGGCCTTGTAGTCGTTGGCATGGCAGCCCGCGCAGTACGGCCGGTACTGCGGGAAGGGCC
>JAHEAZ010000085.1 GCA_024642505.1 Gammaproteobacteria bacterium | reverse complement strand
GGGTGGTGCAGATCGAGCCGGGACCGATTCCGACCTTGACGCCGTCTGCGCCCGCGGACACCAGGGCCTGGGCCGCTTCGGCCGTGACGATGTTGCCACCGATCACCTCGAGACCGGGGTGATCGCGCTTGATCCGCTCCACTGTCATCAGCACGCCACGTGAATGACCGTGCGAGGTGTCGACGACGACGACATCGACGCCGGCCTCGACCAGTGCTGCGACCCGCTCGGCAGTGTCTGCGCCGGTTCCGACCGCCGCGCCGACCCGCAGCCGGCCGTGCTCATCCTTGCAGGCGCGCGGGTAATCCTTCGCTTTCTGGATGTCCTTGACCGTGATCATGCCGCGCAGGATGCCGTTCCCGTCCACCACCGGAATTTTTTCGATCCGGTGCTTGTGCAACTTGAGCAGCACCTCCTCGCGCGTGGCGTTCTCGCCGACCGTGACCAGCCGCTCGAGCGGCGTCATGACGCTCGAAACAGGCAGATCAAGCTGATCCTCGAAGCGGATGTCGCGATGGGTGATGATGCCGACCACCCTGTTGCCGTCGGCGGTGACCGGCAGCCCGGAAATTCCCTTGGCGTGGGTCAGCTCGATTACCTGGCGTATGGTTGCATCCGGGCGAACCGTGATCGGGTCCTTGATCACGCCGCTCTCGTACTTCTTGACGCGGCCCACTTCACGGGCCTGGCTGGCGGCAGGCATGTTCTTGTGGACGATGCCGATGCCGCCTTCCTGCGCCAGCACAATGGCGAGCCGCGCCTCGGTGACCGTATCCATCGCCGCCGACAACAGCGGCAGGTTCAACCGGATACGGCGCGTCAGCTGGGTCGAAAGGTCGACCTCGCGTGGCAGCACCTCGGAATAGGCAGGTACCAACAGGACGTCGTCGAAGGTGAGCGCTTCCTGGACGATGCGCATGGGTTTTTCCCCGGGCGGTCCGAATGAAGCGCTGCATTGTACGATGCCAGGCCCCCTCGTGGTGAGTATTCGATGACGCCGGGCGCCGCGGCGTCCCGTATCATCGGCCATCATGGCCTACGAATCGATTTCTCCGCCTGCCCGCCCGGCCCGGGACCGCGACGTCTACACCGTCTCGCGGCTGAATCGGGAAGTCCGAGGGCTCGTGGAGGGCACCCTTGGGTCCATCTGGCTGGAGGGCGAAGTCTCGAACTTTGCCCGCCCCGCGTCCGGGCACTGGTATTTGTCGCTGAAGGACGATTCAGCCCAGGTCCGCTGCGCCATGTTCCGGCAACGCAATGCCGGACTCGGCATGGCACCGCGGAATGGGATGCGGGTGCTGGTCCGCGCCCGGGCCAGCCTCTATGAGCCGCGGGGCGAGTTCCAGCTGATCCTGGACCATCTCGAGGAGGCCGGCGAAGGTGAATTGCGCCGTCGCTTCGAGCGGCTAAAACGTGAGCTGGCGGCTCAGGGCCTGTTCGACGCCAGTCGCAAGCGCCCCCTGCCGCGGCTGCCGCGGGCGGTCGGTGTCGTCACCTCGGCCAGCGGGGCCGCGATCCGCGACATCCTGCACGTGCTCAGGCGACGTTTCCCCGCAATCCCGGTCGTAATCTATCCGGTGCCCGTACAGGGCGCCGGCGCCGCTGCGGACATTGCCGTTGCAATCGGTGTCGCCTCTTCCCGGGCCGAGGTGGATGTGCTGGTGGTCGGGCGCGGCGGTGGTTCGCTCGAAGACCTCTGGGCCTTCAACGAGGAGAGCGTGGCCCGCGCAATTGTCGCCTGTTCGATGCCGGTGGTATCGGCCGTCGGGCACGAGGTTGACCTAACAATCTCGGACCTCGCAGCCGACCTTCGCGCCCCGACCCCGTCCGCGGCCGCCGAGCTGATCGTGCCGGACCAGGCGGAGTGGCTGCGCTCGCTAGCCGCCACTGAGGCGCGCCTCGCTGGTGCCTGGCGCCGGCGCCGGGCCCACTGGCTGGACGGCCTGGACTGGGCCCGGCGGCGCCTGTCTCAGCTGCATCCAGCGCTCCGGGTCGAGGAGCAGTTCCAGCGCCTTGACGAGCTGGAAGGCAGGCTGGGCGGCGCGATCCGCGGCCAGCTGCAGATGACCGGCCACCGTCTGGCGGCGCGACGCGCCGAACTGGTCAGCCGGTCGCCGCAGGGACTGCTTGCCGGACTGGGACGGCGGCTCGCCGTACTGGCAGCGCGGCTTCCGCCCGCGCTGGCGGCCCGCCTCGAGCAGGCGCGCAGCCGCTTCAGCGGCACGACCCGAGCGCTGCACACTGTCAGTCCGCTCGCCACGCTGGAACGCGGCTACGCGATCGTCACCGTGGCGGATAGCGGAGCCTTGGTCACCGACGCCGCACAGGTACCAGTGAGTTTGGAAATCGAGACGCGCCTTGCCCGGGGCCGGCTCGTGGCGCGGGTGCTCCGCAGCGGCGATTGACTCCTGCGCAGGCCGCCTCAGCGGCGGACGTGCCGGATCATCCGCTTGCGGCTGCGCTGCTGGCGCGGCGTCAAGATGTTTCGCCGCCCCGCAAAGGGGTTTTCCTCGCTGCGGAACTCGACCCGCACCGGCGTGCCAACCAGGTCGAAGGCCCGCCGGAAACAATTACCGAGAAAGCGCCGGTAGTCCTCGGGCGTACGCTCGGCCTGGGTGCCGTGAATGACTATCACTGGCGGGTTTCGCCCGCCCTGGTGTGCGTAGCGGAGCTTGATACGTCGGCCGCGCACGAGCGGCGGCTGGTGCTGCTGTATCGCCCCCTCGAGTACTTTGGTGAGTTCCGGCGTAGGCAGTGTGCGCATCGCCGCGTCGTAAGCGGCCTCGACCGATTGCATGAGTTCCCCCACGCCGCTGCCGTGCAGCGCCGAGATGAAGTGAACCGGTGCAAAATCCAGGAATCTCAGTCGTACGTCCAGCTGGTCACGAATCTCCGCGCGCTGCTCGGTTGAAACGTGGTCCCACTTGTTGACCGCGATGACCATGGCGCGGCCACGGTCCGCGACGATGCCGAGCAGGGTCGCGTCCTGCTCAGCTACCGTGTCGCGCGCGTCGAGCACGCCGACCACGACATTAGCCTCCTCGATGGCCTGCAGCGCCTTGATCACGCTGAACTTTTCCACGGCCTCATCTACCCGCGCCCTGCGGCGTACGCCGGCCGTGTCGACCAGCGTGAATTTTCGGCCATCGCGCTCGAAGGGCACGAGGATCGTGTCGCGTGTCGTACCTGGCTCATCGAAGGCGATCAGCCTCTCCTCACCGACGAGCCGGTTGATCAGCGTGGACTTGCCAACGTTGGGGCGCCCGATGACGCAGACACGGATATCCTGTCCATCGGGTTCAGGCTGGTCTCCGGGGCCGGCCGGCTCAATCCCGGCAAGCACCGCATCTGCGAGTTCATCGATTCCCTGACGGTGGGCCGCCGACAGCGCACGCGGTTCACCGAAGCCGAGCGCGTGGAACTCGGACACTGCGATCTCGTCATCGCGGCCCTCCGACTTGTTGACCGCGACCACTGTGGGTTTGCCGCTTCGGCGAATCATGTTTGCGACGAACAGGTCGGAAGGAGTGAGGCCCTCACGCCCGTCAACGACAAAGACGATATGGCCAGCCTCCTCGATTGCACGCTGCGTCTGCACTGCCATGGGCTGCTGGACCCCGCGCGGAGTCTCGATCAGTCCACCGGTATCGATGACGATGAACCGGTGCCGGTCGGTGCTGCCGAAACCATACTGGCGATCGCGCGTGACTCCCGGCACATCGGCCACGAGCGCATCCCGGGTCCTGGTCAGAACGTTGAAGATGGTGGACTTGCCCACGTTCGGGCGTCCCACCAACGCGATCACCGGCAGCATCCTGGTTCTCCCGGTGCGGTGTCCGCTGGTTTCAGCCGCGCGGGCGCGAGCGATACGCGGAGACAGTTCCGCCATCGCCCTGCACGTAAATCATTCCGTTGGCGGCGATCGGCGCGTTGCTGATGCGATCCCCGCCCGCCCTGACCCGGGCGAGCAGCGCGCCCGTCTGACGATCGAGCCAGTGCAGGTAGCCCTCGAAGTCACCGACCACGATCGCATCTCCATCCAGCGCCGGCCCGGTCAGCCCACGCAGCCGCATCGCGTCCTGGCGCCATAGCTCGGTCCCGTCGCGCCGGCTGAGTGAAACGACCGCGCTCTCCGCCGTGGACAGGTAGAGTGCACCGGCGTCGACCGCCAGGCCGCGGTAGCTCGAGATATCCCTCGCCCACCAGATCTGCCCCGAGCTGCGGGCGAGCATCGCGGCACGCCCCTGGAACCCGACCACGAAGATGTCGTCGCCGGACACCTGCACGTTCGCGTCGATGTCAACCAACCGCTCCAGTTCCGTGCGCCCGCGCGGCGTCGCCACTGTCGAGGCCCAGAGCAGATCTCCCTCCGCCAGACCCAGCGCTGCGACCTTGCCATTGTCGAAGGCACACAGGGCTGCATCACCGACGATGACCGGAGCCGCCGTGCCGCGTACCGATAGCCGTGGCACCTGCTGCTCATAATTCCACGTGAGCGCACCATCGGCGACGTTCAGGGCGTGAATCCGGCCGTCGACCGTGTGCACCACCACGGTCGATCCACCGACCGCCGGCCGTGCCAGCACCTCACCGCCGAGCGTGGTGCGCCAGCGCTCCGTGCCGGACACGGAATCCAGCGCTACCAGCACGCCGTCCGGCGAGCCAACCACCACGATTCCGGCGCCAACACCGGGGCCGGCGCTGAGATCCAGCTTGAGGGCGGTCTTCCACAACGAGCGGCCGTTGGCGGCGTTGACCGCCATCACATCGCCGTCGTGTCCTGCAAGGTAGGCGACCTCGCCTTCAACCGCAGGCGCAAGTGCCAGGCGCAAGACTTCCTCGCCGCCACCCATGCCGATGCTCCATTCGCGATCGATGCCCAGCTGCGCCTTGAAATCAACCAGCTCGGCCGGCGGCTCGACGTTCTTTTCCTTGCTGCACGCGGTTGCGAACACCAGCACACCGAGCAGGAGGAGTGCCTGTTTCATGAGCCAGCCTGCGGTGTCGCATCACCTGCGGTCAGATCGTCGATCTTGAGCTGCAGCAATCCCGGATCGATCAGGCCGGTCGCGGGACCAGCCGAACCGGCCGCAAGCGCCTGCTGGTAGGCGGCGAGGGCGCGGGCCCGGTCCCCCTTGGCCAGCAACGCGTCACCGCGCAGTTCCGCCGCTGCAGCGCCGACGGCCGGCGCGTCCGCACCGTCGAGTGTCGCCAGCGCAGCGTCGTGGTCGCCCTGGGCAATCTGTACCCGTGCGAGCCTGAAGCGCGCGACCAGGGCCAGTTCGGCGTCCTTCGACTGGTCCATGACCTGGCGTAGCCTGGCCGCAGCCTGGTCCAGATTGCCGGCTTCGACGTCAACTCTCGCCAGCACCAGCACGGTCTGGTCGGCGTAGGGCGTCGAACCGTACTGGCCGATGATTTCGGCCGCCAGCTCCTGGGCGCGGGCCTGGTCGGAGCGGTCGAATGCCTGCAGCATCGTCACGAAGCGCTGGCCGGCCTCGCGCGACTTGCCGTCCAGGTATGCGTTCCAGCCCTGCCAGCCGTACAGGCCGCCAAGGCCCAGCCCGATGCCGGCCACCAGCCACAGCCAGTTCTCCTTGAACCACTGCTTGAGCTGCTCGGCTTGCTCGCGTTCGTCGAGGTATTCGTCAACCATTTCCCTTCACCATCCTGCCGGTCGCCGACTGCGGCGATCCACCTGCTGTAACCCTGATACGGCTCAGGACAACATCGTCCTGATGCGCGTCGGCACCTCTGGCCATCTGCATTCTTCCTGCTCGCGCCCTGACCGAAGCGGCTTGATCGCCGCCGTCTCCCGGCCCGCTTCCTCGTCGCCGATGATGACGGCGAGCTCGGCACCACTGCGGTCCGCACGCTTGAGCTGAGACTTGAAACTGCCGCCACCGAGGTGGGTCGCGATCCTGAGGTCGGCAAGAGCGTCGCGCCATTGCTCGACCAGCGCCAGTCCGAGGCCTTCGGCCCGATTGCCGACCAGCACCACGTAGATGTCTGCAGCGACGCCGGGAGGCGTAACGCCGGACTCACGCATCAGCTCCGTGACCCGCTCCATACCGAGCCCCCAGCCGATGGCAGGCGTCGGCTCGCCGCCGAGCTGCTCGACCAGGCCATCATAGCGGCCTCCCGAACAGACGGCATCCTGCGACCCCAGCGCGTCGCTGGTCCATTCGAAGACGGTGCGAGTGTAATAGTCGAGGCCGCGCACCAGTCGCGGGTTGACCGTATAGGCCACGCCGCAGGCATCGAGATGGCGTTTCAGGCCGTCGAAGTGGGCCTTTGAACCAGCATCGAGGTGCTCGACGATCTGCGGCGCATCCGCGATCAGGTCGCGCATCGCCGGGTTCTTGGAATCGAGGATCCGCATGGGGTTGCCTTCCAGGCGCCGCAGGCTGTCCTGGTCCAGCAACTCGCGGCGCGACTCAAGGTAGCTCACCAGCCGCTCGCGATAGTCGCGGCGCGATTCAGGCGTTCCGAGCGAATTGAGCTGCAGCGTGACACGGCTGATTCCCAGCGCCTTCCACAGGCGGGCGGACAGCAGGATCATCTCGGCGTCGACGTCGGGGCCGTCGTAGCCGAATGCCTCGCAGTCAACCTGGTGAAACTGGCGGTAGCGACCCCTCTGCGGCCGTTCGTAGCGGAAGGCCGGTCCCCAGGTCCAGATGCGGTGTTTCTGGTTGTGCAGCAGGCCGTTACTGATGGCCGCGCGGACCAGCACCGCGGTAATTTCCGGCCTGAGCGTCAGGCTGTCACCGCCGCGGTCGGAGAACGTGTACATCTCCTTCTCGACGATGTCGGTGAACTCGCCTATCGAGCGTTTGAACAGTTCAGTGTGCTCGACCAGCGGCACGCGGATTTCCTGGTAGCCGTAACCTCCGAGCAGATCACGGGCGGTCTGCTCGAGGAATCGCCAGTACGGCATGTCCTCGGCCAGCACGTCGTTCATGCCCCTGACGGGTTGCAGCATCCTCGCGTTCATCAGGAGTCGTGAATCCCGCCATCGTAACTGGCGTTCTCGCCGGAAACGGCAGGCTGAACCTGGCTCGTTTGCCCCGCTGCGCCCCCTGCCGGCGGCGATTCCTGGGCGTCCCCGGATGGTGCGGCCGGTCCCGGCTCGTCCGCAGGCTCCCCGAAGGCAGCAGACGCCGGCGCCTCGAGCACCTCCTCGGTCTGCGCACCCGCCGGCTGCGGCACCGGTTCGTCCGTGATACGGCCCTTCCACAACCACCATCCCGCCATCGCAACCAGCGCCACGATGATGACCGCCACCCAGGGCTGCCATCGCAGGGGTCGGCTGCGCTCGCTTTTCACGTGGGTATGCGCACTGGCCGGAGGGATCAGCGTCGATTCGGCCACGCGGCTGGACGACGCATCGTAGTCCCGCAGCAGCTCGTCCGCAGGCCGGCCCAGCAGCGACGAGTACTTGCGCAGATGGCCGCGAGCGAATACCGGAGGTCCGAGGACCTCGTAGTGTCCCTCCTCCATCGCCACGACTGTCTCCGGCGTGAGCCGGAGTTGTTCGGCGACCTGGGCCGGCGATAGCCCGCGCGCCTGGCGGGCGGCCGCCAGTGCCGCCCCGGGCGAGCTCAAACCCGCCGCGGGCACGCTCACTCGTTCTCCTTGCGCGCGAGTTCTTCAAGAATCCGGGTCTCCGGCGACTCCGGAAAACGTGACCTGAGTCGGGTCTCGTATTCAGCCGCCGCATCCAGGTCGCCAAGCGCTTTCTCCACCTGGTAGCCCAGCATCAGCACGTCAGCCGTGCCAGGTGTCGTCGCGAGGTAACGCTGCAGGAACGCGCGCGACTGCATGTAGTTGCGGCGCTCGAACGAAACGCCCGCCATCTGCAACAGGGCCTCCGAATACTGTCCACGCTGTGCTACGGCAAGCCGCAGGTATTCTTCCGACTGTTCGAGCCTACCGGCCCGCCGCGCGCATACCCCGGCGTTCGTAAAAGCGACCTCGGGCGTGCGGTACAGCGGATTTCGCGCAGCCAGGAGGAACGTTTCCTCACCCTTCTTTGGCTGGCCGTTGCGGCACAGGAATGCGCCGAGCGCGTTCTGCGCCTCCGGGTTGCCCGGCTGGAGCTTGAGGGCCTCGCGATAGTGGTGCTCGGCCTTGCCGACTTCCAGCATCTGCTCGTACAGCAGTCCGGCGGCAAGCTGTACGCCAGGATCCTTCGGATTCTGCTGCAGTGCCTTTTCTATCTTGTCGCGTGCGATCTCCAGTTGGCCCTGCTTCATGTACTCGACGCCGAGCCGGGCGTTGATGCGCGCCGCGTCGTGCATCGGGTCGCCGGCGCCCGTCTGCTGTGCGACCCCCGGGCCGGCGGCCAGCACCAATACGACAGCCAGCCATGCAGATTTTGACTTCATGTTTGCACCGTGACGCCGACGAGCCTGCGACCAAGCCGGACCTGCGTCCGGTCGAGCACGCGGCCCTTGAGCTGACCGCAGGCGGCGTCGATGTCGTCGCCGCGGGTCCTGCGGATGGTCGCAATCACGCCCTGGCGCATCAGCTGGTCCCGAAAACCGGCGATCACCGGCTCCGGCGAGCGCCGGTAGCGCGTGCCCGGGAACGTGTTGAAAGGTATCAGGTTCACCTTCGCATCGTGACCCTTGAGAAGCC
>JAHEAZ010000084.1 GCA_024642505.1 Gammaproteobacteria bacterium | reverse complement strand
GGTCGAGGGCCTTCCTGATCGCGCGCATCAGCCTTCCTTCTCGATCTGGTCGAGCATGACGCGCAGCACCGGTCCGTAGTGGTACTTGCTCGGGCAGACGACCGTGCACAGCGCCAGGTCCTCCTCCGCGAGCTCGAGGCAGCCGAGCGCGATGGCAGATTCGACGTCGCCGACGAGCAGCGCGCGCAGCAGCTGGGTCGGCAGGATGTCGAGCGGCATCACCCGCTCGTAGGAACCGATCGGGATCATCGCCCGGGGACTGCCGTTCTGGGTCGTAGTGAACCTGAAAGGCAGGTGACGGCGCAGTGCGGAGAGATACGCGTTGGTGATGGAGAACTTGTTGCGACCCGGTGCCACCCAGCCCAGGAACTCTCGTTCCCGACCTTCCGGCAACACCGTCACCTGGTTGTCGTAGCGGCCGAGGTAGGCGCCCCAGTCGGTCACGGCCGAGCCGCCAAGCACCGAACCGGAGATCACGCGCGACTCGGCGGCCGCCAGCTCGCCGCGCAGCAGGTCCGCGAGCGATGCGCCCGGCCGGGTCCTGACGACACGCGGATCCCGGACCATGGGGCCGCCGAGCGCCACGACCCGCTCGACCGGCAGTCGCCCGGTGGTGAAGAGCAATCCGATCGAAATCACGTCCTGGTAGCCGACATGAAAGACGCTGCGATGGGCCCCGGTGGGGCACAGCATGTGGATATGAGTGCCAGCGAGGCCCGCCGGGTGCGGGCCCTCGAACTCGGCCAGGATGATGTGCGGCACGTCCGGCGCCGGGACGTCGGCGCCCGGGGCGGTACAGACGTAGACCATCCCGTCGGTGAGCCGTGCTACGACCTGCAGCCCGTCCATGAACGCCTGCCGGTTTGCGTTGATCGCCAGCAGCGGATCGGGCGCGAGCGGGTTGGTGTCGATGGCGGTGACCGTGATTGCGAATGGGACCGCCCCGGGTGCAGCGACCTTGTTGAACGGCCGTACTCGCAGGCTTGGCCACAGCCCGGAGTCGCAAAGCTGCCGTGTGACCAGTTCGCGGTCGAGCGAATCCAGCGTGCCGGAGCGGTAGGCGTCGAATTCCTGCTGTTCGTCACCGTCAAGGCGGATAACGACCGAGCGCAACATGCGGCGTTCGCCCCGGTGGATGGCCGTGACGATACCGGCGGCCGGGGCCGTGCAGGTGATTCGGGGGTTGGCCCGGTCGCGCAGGATCGGCTCGCCGAGGGCGACGCGCGCCCCTTCCTCGACCAGCGGTCCCAGCCGCAGCCCCGGGTAATCGCGGCCAACGATGCCGACGTGAGACACGGGTGGCGCCGCACCAACCTCCTGACGAGGGGCGCCTTCAACCGGCAGGTCCAGGCCGCGCCGGAGTTTGACGTGAAGTCTTGGGGCCAATGCGATGGAGCCTCGTTTCGCTGCTATACACCATGCGGGCCGGAGTTAAGGCATCGGTAAAGGCCGAAACACCGGCAACTGATGCGGCTGGAAGTCAATGGCGCGGCGCCGGCGAGGCTCACGCCGGCAGCGGAGCGATCGGTTTCCCGTCTTTTAGCGTGAGCCAGCCGCGCAGCACGCGATAGATCACCCACAGCCCGATCACGGCGAGACCGAGCGCGAAGGTGAAAAAGCCGATCAGGATCAATGCCAGCGGTGCCGAGGCCACGGCCACCAGGACTACCCACAGCACCGCGAACCAGAAGGTGCGTAGCTGCCAGGTAAAATGCGATTCGAGCCAGGTGCCCCTGGCTTCGGATCGCCGCAAGTAGTTCATGATCACCGCGATGATGGACGGCAATCCAAAGATGAACTGGCCGACGACGGTAACGCTGCTGGTGATGCCGATGAGCGCGGCCAGCGCGTGTAGCCCGTACATGATGTGCACGTAGCTGACCAGCGAGGGTTCCGGATTGCGTTCGATCACGAGCCTGCTCCGTGAGAGGATTGCACCTAAGCGTAACAGGAATCCCGGGATGGCCGGACATGCGCGACCAGGGCCGCCTGCCGGCTCCCCAACAACCAAAAGGGTGAGCTGTGAAATGATCAGGAAGCAAGCATACCGGGTCGGATCGCTCTTGATGCTGACCCACGTGACCGACAGCACCGCAGCGACCCGTCACTTCTATCGCGACATGATGGGCATGACTGAAGCTTCGGACTGCATCCTGACGGCCGAGGGTCGGGTCAGCCAGCGGGCGCTGTGGGGGCTCGATGCAGGCGCGCAATGGACCGAGCAACTCTACGAGCGGCCGGGACTGCCCCAGGTCCCGCGGGTGCGCGTGCTCACCATGGAGGCGGCAGGGCCGGCCATTCGGCCCGGCATGGAGGTGCTGCTGGAGGGCGGCCTGTCAGTCGGCTTTGCCGTCCGCAACCGCGCTGAAATGGAACAGTGCGTCGCTCGCGGCGAGGCCCTCGGCATCGGCACCACCGCAGGGATCACGACCATCGAGTTCCGGCGCCCGGACGGATCTCCCTACGACGCCCTCGAGACGCACTTTAGGGCCCCCGACGAGGTCTATGGGCTCGGCGTGGGCCGTCCCGAAGACCTGCCGCCGGTGGGACCGATCGGGAACGGCCAGATGATCGGCGGCCCGGCCTACTCGGCCCAGGTGGTCAACCACGCGGATGCGGACGTCGCTTTCTATCGCGACGTCCTCGGGTTCGAAGTGCGGCGCGATGTCGACCTGGTCAGCTCAGGTCCCGCGGGCGGCCTCAACTTACCGCAAGGGACCGTGATGCGCTTCCTGCAGCTTTACGCGCCAGGATCCGAAACCGGCTATCTCGTGATGCTCGATTTCCGCGGTCAGGGCATGACGAATCCGGCAGCCATTCGGCCGCCAAACCGTGGCGTCGCAATATGGACCTTTCCCGCCGATGACCTGGACGCAGTCCTGGCATGCGGCCGGGAACACGGCATCGAGACTTTTGCCGGTCCGGTGACGCTGGAGTGCGGCTGGCTCGGAGAGCATCGCGCGGCGACGGTACTGACGCCGCACGGCTTCCTGGTGGAGCTGGTCGAACGGCCGCTGGGCTAAGGGGCGCGTTGCGCCGGGATCAAGCGCCCTGTTGCGCGCCGACCGGGCACTTCACTCCTTCGCCAGGTCACGCGCAATCTGCAGGTAGGCTTCGCGAAATGGAATGCCTTCGCTGACCACCAGTTGGTAGGCGCGTTCCGCCGCATGGATGGAGCGGTCCAGCCGGATCTTCTCCGGCCGGAAACGCACGCCTGCCAGCGCCGCCGGCAGGATGTCGAGCGTCTGCTGGCACAGGTCAATGCCACGGAACAGCGGCGACTTGATCAGCTGCAGGTCGCGGTGATACCCGGACGGCAGCCGCGAATACACGGAAAGTGCCTCGACCAGGCAGGCCAGCGCGGTTGCCGAGCGGCCGCGAATCAGTTCGAAGACGTCCGGGTTGCGCTTCTGCGGCATGATGGAGGAGCCGGTCGTGAACTCTTCGGGGAGTTCTACGTAGGCGAATTCCTGCGTGTAGAACAGGATCAGGTCGGCGGCCAGCCGGCCAACGTCCTGCATCAGCAGCGTCACCTCGAACAGCACCTGCGCCTCGGCTTTGCCACGGGAAAGCTGCACCGCCGTGACCGGCTGCTGGACTTCCGCGAAGCCCAGCTTTGCGCGGGTCAACTCGCGATTGAGCGGCAGGCCGGGAGTGCCGTAGCCTGCCGCCGAACCGAGCGGGCTCTTGCCGATGCGGCGGTGCGAATGACGGAGTCCCTCGGCGTCGTCGCGGATTTCGGCGGCAAAGCCAAGCGCCCAAAGCTCGACCGAGCTCGGCATGGCCTGTTGCAGGTGTGTGTAGCCGGGCAGCGCGATCTCGCCCTGGCGCGCGGCGAGGGCCTCGAGCGACTCCACGACGCCGAGCGCGCCCGCATTGAGCCGCTCAACTGCATCACGCAGGTAGAGCCTGAGGGCCGTCAGCACCTGGTCGTTGCGCGACCTGCCAAGATGGATGCGTGCACCGGCGGCGCCGACACGCTGCGTCAGCAGGCTCTCGAGCGCAGTCTGGCCGTCCTCCTGATCGAGCTGAACCGTCCATTCGCCGCGCGCATGCGCGGCCGCGATTTCCTCGAGGGCGCCCTTCAGTGCCTTGAGGTCCGCGTCCGACAGGAGCCCGACCGAATGCAGCATTTCGGCATGCGCGATTGATCCCTGCACGTCGTAGGCGACCAGCCGGTCGTCCAGGGCATGGTCCTCGCCGGCGGTGTACCGGAGTACCCGCGCGTCGAGCGGCGCGCCCTTGTCCCAGAGCCTGGTCATGGGCCGGCCTGCGGGCTCTGCTCCGCCGGTGTCAGCGCATTGATGTCCTCCACGATCAGCGTGCCCGTGCCTTCGTTGGTGAAGACCTCGGCCAGCAGGCTGTCAGGTACCTTGTAGGAGATGACATGGACGCGGCGCACGCCGCCGCGGATTGCGCCTTCGATGGCGGTCGCCTTGGGCAGCATGCCGTCGGCGAAGCTGCCGGCGGCCTGCAACCTGCCGAGGCCCTCGATGTCCGTGTAGGAAACGAGGCTGCTCGGATCCGACAGGTCCTCGAGGATGCCCGGCATGCCGGTACAGAGGATCAGCTTCTCCGCGCCGAGCGCTGCCCCGACCTGTGCGGCGATGGTATCGGCATTGATGTTCAGTATGCAGCCTGCCTCGTCCGAGGACAGCGGGCTGACTACCGGCATCAGGCCTGCATCGAGCTGCTTCAGCAGCACGGAGGCATTGATGCCGGTGACATCGCCGACGAAACCGTAGTCCACTGTTTCCCCGTCGACTTCAACCGGCGGCCGTCGGCGCGCGCGGACCAGGCCGGCGTCGACACCCGAGACGCCAATCGCGTCGATGCCAAGCTCGCGGCAGATGGCCAGGATCCGGGTATTGATCAGGCCGTTCAGTACCATGGTGGTCACGTCAATGGATTGTGCATCGGTGACGCGACGTCCCTTGACCATGCGCGGCTCGATGCCGAGCGAGCGCTGCATCTCGTCGAGTTGCGGCCCGCCGCCATGCACCAGCACCACGCGGATGCCGAGATGGTGCAGGATGGCGATCTGCTCGATCAGCATGCGCGTGCTGCCGCTGTCGGCAAACACCGCGCCGCCGGCCTTGACCACGAAGACCTTGCCCTTGTACAGCCGCACATACGGCGCGGCGCCCTTGAGCGCGCGGACGGTAGCGGACGGGTCGGTACGGTGGGTCACCATCTCTTGTCTACTCCTCGGCGGGTGATCGTTCCGGGTTGCACGCCGTCAGTGCGCCAGCAGCCGATGCAGCACGGCCATCTGCACCACCATGCGGTTGTAGGCCTCGCGCCGGACCACGCTGCGCGGTCCGTCCAGCACCTCGTCGGCCACCGCGACGTTGCGACGTACCGGCAGGCAGTGCATGAACCTGCAGGCCGGGTCGGCCCGCTCGAGCCAGCTGTCACGGACCATCCAGTCGGAGAGCTTCTTGCGCAGCGCTGCATCGGCGGTGGCATCGCCGTAGTGTTGCGGTGAGCCCCACTCCTTGGCATAGATGACCTGCGCGCCGGCTAGGGCCTGCTCGCGCTGGCTTGTCTCCGTGACCGAGCCGCCGGATGCTGCCGCGGCAGCGCGCGCCTTGTCCATCAGGGGACGCGGCAGGGCATAACCTTCGGGGCGCAACACGACCACCTCCATGCCGCGATGGGCTGCCATGTGCAGCGTCGCGGCGGGAACGGCCAGCGGTAGCGCACGTGGGTGGTTCACCCAGGACAGGACAAACTTGCCCTGCCGGGGCACGGCCAGGTCATCCATCGTTTTCCAGTCGGCGAGCGCCTGGCAGGGATGGTTGACGGCCGACTCGAGGTTGATCAGCGGTTTCGGACACAGGTCCGCCAGCGCACTGAAGTTGGCCTCCGCCAGGTCGGCCTGCAGGTCGCGGCCATCCGCAAAGGCGCGGATGCCGAGTGCGTCGCAGTAGGAAGCCAGCACGGGGATGCCTTCGCGGACGTGCTCGGCCGCATCACCGTTCATGATTGCGCCGAGGCGGGTCTCGAGCTTCCAGGTGCCGTTGCCGGGTGTGATCACGAAGGAGCTGCCGCCGAGGCGCGCCATGCCGGCCTGCATCGACGATAGCGTGCGCAGTGATGGATTGAAGAACAGCAGTCCCAGGATGCGCCCGGCCAGCGCGCGCGGCTCGGGATGGTCCTGCAGCCTCTGCGCAAGGGCGAGCAGGTCGACGACCTCCTCGCGCGTCAGGTCGGCAAGGTCGAGGAAACGATTCATGCGTCGAGTTCCGATAGCGCATGCGACAGCAGGGCGACATGCTCTGCAGTCAGTGTGAACGGTGGCAACAGGCGCAACACACTGGGGTCGCTGCTGGTTCCGGTGAGGATATCGCGTTCCAGCAGCGTCGCCTGGACCTGCTTGGCCGGCACGCGTGTCTTCAGCCCGAGCAGGAAGCCTTCGCCCTGGATGCCGGTAACGGGACCCGTGACGCAGGTCTGCCGGATCAGCGCCGAAACCCGCCGTACGTTTTCAAGCAGGTTTTCCTCGCGGATCGTGTCGACGACGGATTCGACGATTGCGCAGGCCAGCGGACCGCCACCAAAGGTCGTGCCGAGTTCGCCGAGCTTGAGCTGGGCCGCGATACGCGGCGCCATCATCAGCGCGCCGACGGGGAAACCTGCGCCGAGGGCCTTCGCGGTGGTGATCATGTCGGGTACGACGCCGTAGAGGTTGGCCGCGAACGGATGTCCGGTACGACCGACCCCGCACTGCACTTCGTCGAATATGAGCAACGCGCCGACCGCCTCGCACCGGGCCCGCATGGCTTCGAGGTACTCAGCCCCCATGTCGAACGCGCCGCCGACGCCCTGGACCGGCTCGACGATCACCCCCGCCGTGTCCCGGGTGATGGCCGCCTCGAGTGCCGCAGCATCGCGGCGCGGAACGAAGTCGACGTCGAAGGGCATACGCGGGAAGCCATACCACTTGCCCGCGGCTCCCCAGGTTACCGCGGCGGCGGCGGCAGTCCGCCCGTGAAAGCTCTCCTGGAGGGCGACGACGCGCCCGCGGCCGGTGATCCTGCAGGCGATCCGCAGCGCGTTTTCGTTGGCTTCAGCCCCGCTGTTGACGAAGAAGATGGTATCGAGCGGCAGGCCGGAAAACTCGACCAGCTTGGCCGCTGCACGCGCTCGGACTTCCATCGGCACGGCATTGCTCTGAAAAAGGACCTGGCGAGCCTGGTGTTCGAGCGCCGCCAGCCAGCGCGGGTGTCCGTAGCCCAGTGCGGCGACGGCATGGCCGCCGTACAGGTCGAGGATCCGCCGGCCGTCTCGCGTGTTGAGCCACACGCCGTCGGCGCTCATGACCTCGATCGGATACTGCGCGAATACCTGCGCGAGATGGTCTTTCGCCATCGATGTCGCCTGCGTCGGGGCTAAGGACTGGGTTGCCATCCGTATCCCGTCCTCTCAGGTCCAGCCCGGCGCCGGCGCGACCAGGCCCGCCGCTTCGTCGAAGCCCAGCAGCCGATTCATCCATTGCACGCCGCCGCCTGCGGCACCCTTGACCAGGTTGTCGAGCACCGACATGACTGCGACGGTCCGGCCATCCGCCACTGCGCTCAAGTGGGCATAGTTGCTGGTCGCTACGTCCTTTACCCGCGGCGGCGTATCGAGCACGCGGACAAAACGACAGCCGGCATAGAACTGCCTGATTCCCGCGATGACATCCGCGGTCGTCATCGGCCGCCGCAGGGTCGCCTGCACGGTTGCGTGAATGCCGCGTGCGAAAGGTCCCGAGTGCGGGACGAAGGCGATGTCCACGGCGACGCCCGTTGCCGCTTCGGCGAGTGCCGCGATCTCGGGCGCGTGACGGTGGGTGAGTCCATTGTAGGAATACATGTCGCTGTGCCGCTGCGGATGGTGCGTACCTGACGTTGGCTTGCGGCCCGCACCGGTGCTGCCGGTAACTGCCGAAACGAATATCTGCGGCTCGATCAGGCCGAGCGCCAGCAGTGGCACGACCGCCAGCAGCGTGGTGGTACTGAAACAGCCGGGATGGGCGACATGCGGCGTCGTCACACCGGCGAGATGTTCGGGAACTGCGCAGGTGAACTGGGTCTGCCTCACGGGTGCACCATGTGGATGCCTGTAGACACGGGCATAGGCTTCGGTATCCGCGAAGCGGTAATCGGCAGAGATGTCCACGACCGTGGGTTTCGTGCCCGCGGTCTCTGCGCGAGTGAGCAGCACGTCGATCAGCGCTGCAGATACGCCGTGAGGCGCCGCGGCGAGCACCGCCGAGCGCGGCAGGCTGGCCGCCAGTCCCGCGGCGTCGTCCTGCGAGCAGAACGCCAGCTCGCCCAGGGTGGCCGCAAGGTGGGGAAATGCACTGCTCACGGATTCGCCAGGCTGGCTGTCGGATGCGATCGCCTTCAATTCCAGCCGTGGATGCGCGGCGAGCAGTCGCAGCAGTTCGCCGGCTACGTAGCCAGTGCCGCCGAGTACGATGGCGGGAATCTTCGCGCTCATTCCTGGCTCACGGGGTCGCGTGCGACCGAATCGAGGCCGGCCGCGGTGATGACGTGATCGCCGAGCGCCGCGCCGTTGGTCATGGCGTTGAACGCGGCCACGCCCATCTGGTCCCGGATGATGTCCACGCCGACCGCGTTATCAGTTGCCGGGCCGGTGACGACGCAGGGCTCGATGCCGAAACGCTCGCGCAGCAGCTTGACGCCGCCCCAGGCGGCGACCGGGTCGTTGGCCGACAGGATCACCGCCGTCAGCGACTCGCGGATGT
>JAHEAZ010000026.1 GCA_024642505.1 Gammaproteobacteria bacterium | reverse complement strand
GCAAGGTTGGTGCCTCGGTTGGAACGGGCCGTAACGCTTCGGTCGGCACTGGTCGCAACGCCTCGGTTGGCACCGGCAAGGTTGGTGCCTCGGTTGGAACGGGCCGTAACGCTTCGGTCGGCACTGGTCGCAACGCCTCGGTTGGCACCGGCTGAAGATTTGGCGGAGCTATTGATCCAGCTACTAGATGTATAGAGCGCCCTGAGTCCTTCTGCGGCAACTCCAGCTTTAGCCTCCTGTGCGATTACCCCCGCCAGGAGGTTTTGCATTTTCCTGACTCGATTCACCATGTGACGGCTCTTGCTGGGATGGCACAGCTATTCTGCTTCCCGTGCAGAACGATTGGACTGCCTGTTTCTGCCGTGAATACACAGAATCTTGACCAACAGGCCGGGTATCTGCCAGCCAACCTACGACCCCGGGCTCTCGCGAATCATCCGTAGCCCAAAGAGAAAAAAAAGGCCGCCTGGCAAAGACAGGCGGCCGACAATCTGGATTCGAGTTGCTTTCAGACTAGAGCTTACGCTCAACCTTTGCGGTCTTCATTAGCTCGTCCAGGTATGCCTGGAACTTTGACTGGTTGACCAGCTGGCCCAGCTGTTGTTCAACTGCTTCATAGGTTGGTGGCGTCAGTGCCCGGGTATCGTCAAGGCGAATTACGTGCCAGCCGAACTGCGACTGGACCGGCTCCTTGGTGTACGTGCCCTTTTCGAGTGCTTGCACGGCATCTGCGAAAGGCTTGACCATCCGGCTCGCTGCAAACCAGCCAAGATCGCCTCCTTCCTGGGCAGACGAGTCGCTGGAGTTCTGCTCAGCCAGAGTTTCGAAGCTGGACCCTGAATCGAGTGCGGCGATCATCTCTCGTGCCTTCGCTTCGTCCTCGACCAGGATGTGTCGAGCGTGGTATTCGGTCTGTGGCATCAGTGCGATCTGTTTTTCGTACTCCGCTTTCAGCTCCTCCGGCGTGGGCTCCTTGCCTTCCACAATCTTCTTGCCGGTGATGTCGGCCAGAGCGCTTTGCCTCATCAGCTCAATGCGCGCCCCGTCTTCACCAGACTCGAGACCGTCCTTCACTGCTTGCTGCGCAGCTACGTACATCTCGATCAGGTTGTCGAGGTTCTCTTTCTTCTGCTCGTCGGTCAGCTCGTCAGCAATGCCACCCCGTGTGCGGGTCTTGACGAAAAGTTCCCAGACGTCGCGGGAGATTACCTCGCCATTAACAATGGCAACCGCGCTGGATGTGGCGTCAGTCGCGTCCTGGGTAGTCGTTCCTTCGGCGCAGCCAGCGGCGGCCATGGTTGCAGCCAGCACGGCCGCGGGCACGATCTTGCGAATCATCTTGAGTCCTTTTGATTCCGAGAGTTGGGGGAAGGGGAGTTACCTATCGCCCGGTGCGGTTGCATCGATTGACAGGGCGTGAATCTCATCCGGCATCATCTCAGCGAGTGCGTCGTACACGAGTCGATGCCGCTGCAGCCGACGGAGTCGGTCGAAGGCTGCAGTCTTGATAATAACGGTGTAATGCCCGGCGCCACCCTGGGCGCCGGCATGTCCAGCGTGCAGGGCGCTGTCGTCGCGGATCTCTAGAAGCATGGGGGTCAGTGCTGCCTCTAGCCTGGCACGCATGCGCTCGACCCTGCTGGGGCTCATGGCAGCACCTGTATGAATGGACGGACCTCATGGCTCGAGAAGACGCCGGTTGTCACGTAGGGATCGCGCGCGAACCAGGCGGCGGCTTCTTCCAGCGTATTGAACTCGGCAACGATCAGGCTTCCGGTGAAGCCAGCCTTGCTTGGCTCGTCGGCGTCGACGGCAGGAAAGGGTCCGGCAAGGATCAGGCGTCCTTCGGTCAGCAGTTCGCGTACACGCGAAAGATGTTCATCGCGAACCTCGAGCCTGGCGTCCAGCGAGTCGGCACGATCGTGGCCGATCAGCGCGTACAGGCTCATTCCGACGCTCCGGTGGTTTGGACCTTGGAGGAAATCCAGATGCCCTGCAACAAAATGAACACGAGCGTTAGGCCGAGCATTCCGAAGAGCTTGAAGTTGACCCAGGTCGCCTCATCGAAGTTGCGAAACACCACGAGGTTGGCGATACCCAGCAAGGTGAAGTAGGCCACCCACATCAGGTTAAGGTGACGCCACGAGTTGTCGCTGAGCGCCACGCCGGATTCGGCGCTACTCATCAACCGCCTGACCAATGGCTTCCCTCCAAAGACCTGCCACTGGCTGGCCAGGAAGCCGGCGCCAAACAGCCAGTTGACGATGGTCGGCTTCCACATGATGAATGTCTTGTCATGAATCGCCAGGGTCAGTCCACCGAACACGAGCACGAGTCCGGCCGAGATCAGGTGCATCGTGTTGAGCTTGCGCTTCCACGTCCACTGAATCGTCGACTGGACGAGCACGGCGACGATCAGCACGGCCGTCGCGGTATAGATGTCCGCCAGCTTGTAGGCTGCAAAGAAGGCAATGATCGGCAGGAAATCGAACAGTAGCTGCATGGCTCACCCGGATAACGGCCGCACATCATACCGGAGTGAAGACCCCGCGAGGCCCGTCTCAGTTCCCTCGGGAGCGCGCAGAGCGCCGGCTTCCCGCCAATCGCCCGGACCGCCCGGGAACCGCAGAGCGGCTATCATATGCGGCAAATCAGGCTTCCTTGGCCCGGCACAGACCCGATCCTACATGGCCGAACTGCTGGAACTTCACCCGCGCAATCCGCAACAGCGCTTCGTCCGGATGGCCGCCGAGGCGCTGTTCAGTCACGGCGTTGTCGTCTACCCGACCGACTCCTGCTATGCGCTCGGGTGCGTCATGGGCGCAAAGGACGCGATGGAGCGGATCCAGCGCATACGCGACACGGACAAACACCATTTCTTCACGCTGATATGCAGGGATTTGTCGGAGATTTCGCGTTTTGCGCGTGTGAATAACTCCCAGTACCGTACGCTAAAGGCATTCACCCCCGGGCCTTATACGTTTGTGTTGCAGGCCACCCGGGAAGTGCCGCGGCGGCTGATGAACGAAAGGCGGCGCACAGTGGGAATTCGCGTTCCCGACCACCCGGTCGTGCAGATGCTGCTGGATGAAGTGCACGTGCCTCTCATGAGCACGACCCTGGTGCTGCCGGGTGACGAGTTGCCCATGACCGATGCGACCGAAATCCACGAACGTATCGGTCATGCCGTTGACGTGGTGCTCGATGGCGGCAATTGCGGTCTCGAGCCGACGACCGTTGTGGATTTGTCCGGCGAAGCACCAGAGGTTCTGAGGGTTGGCAAGGGCGATCCCAAGCCCTTTCAATAGGACCCGGGCAGTCGCGCCAGCGTATAATTGCCGGTCGTGACGGCCAGGTCAGCCGGGACCGATCATTGGGTCCAAGAGCTGCTGGCTTTTTTTCTGGAAAAACATGGATTTAGAGTCGTTTCTTAGAATAGTTTCCGTTGCTGCGATTCCGATCCTGCTGGCGATTACCTTGCATGAGGTCGCCCACGGCCGGGTCGCGAGGCGCTTCGGAGACCGGACGGCGGAAGCCGCGGGACGGCTCAGCTTCAACCCGCTCCGGCATATCGATCCGATCGGCACCGTGCTGGTACCTGCAGTCCTGCTCTGGCTCGGTGGCTTTTTGTTTGGCTGGGCCAAGCCGGTACCGGTCAATCCGCGATATCTCAAACGCCCGCGCCAGGACATGGTCTGGGTCGCGGCGGCCGGTCCGGCCGCCAACCTGGGCATGGCGGTGGGCTGGGGGATCGTGCTGTCGATCGCGCAGCATCGCGGAGCCGGCACGTTCACGGAGTGGCTCGAGATCATGGCCTCGATCGGGGTGTCGATAAATCTCCTGCTCGCCGTCTTCAACATGTTGCCGATTCCGCCGCTGGATGGCGGCCGGGTGTTGACGAACCTGTTACCGCCCGGTCCGGCGGCACGCCTGATGGCGCGGATAGAGCCGTTCGGGCTATTCATTGTGCTCGGCTTGCTGATGACCGGGGTCTTGTTCGCAGTTCTCTCGCAGCCGATCGGAGTGCTGGAAGATTTCATTCTGGGCCTGGTCGGCGCCCAGCGGTTCTAGGGGGCAATCTGTAGTGAGCAACGGGAGTCAGAATCGCAGGGTTCTGTCCGGGATGCGCCCGACCGGTGCGCTGCACCTGGGCAATTACCATGGCGCGCTGCGCAACTGGCTGGATCTCCAGTACCAGTATGAATGTTTCTTCTTCGTCGCCGACTGGCATGCACTGACGACCGGCTACGAGCACACGGAGGGGCTCGAGGACAAAGTGTGGCAGGTGGTCATAGACTGGCTGTCGGCCGGGCTGAACCCCGGTGCCTGCACGATGTTCATACAGTCGCGGGTACCCGAACACGCGGAACTGCACCTGCTCCTGTCCATGATCACGCCGCTCGGCTGGCTCGAACGTGTGCCCACCTACAAGGATCAGATCGAGCAGATGAAGGACAGGGACCTTGGCACATACGGGTTCCTTGGCTACCCGTTACTGCAAAGCGCCGACATCCTCCTGTACCGGGCACAGTACGTCCCGGTTGGCGAGGACCAGGTCGCACACGTGGAGATAACCCGGGAAATAGCCCGCCGTTTTAATCATCTGTTCGGGCGGGAAGTTGACCTCGAGCAGAAGATCAAACGGGCGTTGAAGCAGCTCGGCTCGCGCACCGCCACACTGTATAAGGAGCTGCGGCGGCAATACCAGGAGCAAGGCGACGTAGAGTCGCTGGCCAAGGCGCAGGCACTGGTGGAAAGCAACAACAGATTGAGCATTGCGGACCGCGAGCGGCTGCTGGGCTTCGTTGAGGGAACGGGTCGGGCCATCCTGACCGAGCCACAGGCATTGCTGACTCCCACGCCCAAGCTTCCCGGAGTAGATGGGCGCAAGATGTCCAAGTCCTACGGCAACGACATAGGGCTGCGCGAGGATCCCGACTCGGTCGCAAGAAAACTGAAGACGATGCAGACTGACCCGGCCCGCGCCCGCAGGACCGATCCGGGCGACCCGGATAAGTGCCCCGTGTTCGATCTGCACAGAATCTATTCGAGTGAAGAGACCCGGCAGTGGGCCGCCGCCGGCTGCCGTTCAGCCGGGATCGGTTGCATCGAGTGCAAGAAGCCCCTGATCGACAGCGTGGTTGCCGAGATAACTGGCATTCGTGCACGCGCCCAGGAGTTCGAGGAGAGTCCCGAGCTGGTCCGTGGAATCATCAATGAAGGCTGTGAGCGCGCCCGCGACGCCGCGCGCCGTACCATGGCCGACGTGCGTGAGGCAGTCGGCCTGGAATACGGTTGAAAGTAATCATGGAACGCAACCACGACATCGACGTGCCAGGCCCGGTCGCGAGTGGACCCGCGCCGTTACAGGACGAGATGCCCTTTGCGGTGGTGGAGGGCGAGCCTCTTACTGAGCTGCCTCGCGATCTCTACATCCCGCCGCAGGCCCTCGAGGTGTTCCTCGAGGCCTTCGAAGGGCCGCTCGATTTGCTGCTATACCTGATTCGGCGACAGAACCTCGACGTCCTGGACATTCCCATTGCCGAGATCACGCGCCAGTACATGCAATACATCCTGCTGATGAACGAGCTCAACCTGGAGCTGGCGGGCGAATACCTGCTGATGGCGGCGATGCTCGCCGAGATCAAGTCGCGAATGCTGCTGCCCAGACCGCAGTCCGACGAGGGGGAAGAAGAAGACCCCAGGGCAGAACTGGTTCGCCGCCTGCAGGAATACGAGCGCTACAAGCGCGCGGCCGAGGACGTGGATGGGCTGGCCCGACTCGAGCGCGACGTCTTCCAGGTCTCCGCCGAAGTCGTCGAGCGAAAGGTGGCAACGATACTGCCGGAAGTGCCGCTGCAAGAGATGTTGCTGGCTTTCCGGGACGTCGTGCAGCGCGCGGCGATGTTTGCGCACCACCACGTGCAGCGGGAGGCGTTGTCAGTTCGCCAGCGCATGTCCGAAGTACTGTCGGCGCTGGAAACCGGCGGACTGGTCGACTTCATCAGCCTCTTCAGTCCCGA
Source organism: Gammaproteobacteria bacterium (assembly GCA_024642505.1). Taxonomy (GTDB): domain Bacteria; phylum Pseudomonadota; class Gammaproteobacteria; order Steroidobacterales; family Steroidobacteraceae; genus SG8-30. Next base: position 28,269 of record JAHEAZ010000026.1, on the reverse strand, counting down.
GGAGGGTCGCATGGGAGCGACAGTGACCTTTGTCTCGCTGCTGGAACTGATGCGCGAGGGACTGATTGAGGTCGTCCAGGCCGAGGCCTACGCGCCGCTGCACGTGCGGCTCTCGCCGCGGCCCGCTAACGACCCGATATCTGCGGAAGAAAGCACGGACACGGTGTCCTGACCTGGACCTACAACCATGGAATCCACGCACCTCAAGAACGTAATCGAAGCCGCACTCCTGGCGGCCGGACGACCGCTCGACGTCGAGCAGCTGCGCGAGCTTTTCGAGGACTACGAGCGGCCACCGGCCTCGGAAGTTCGAGTCGCGCTCGCCACTCTGGCTGGGGAATACGAAGGTCGCGGCATGCAGCTGGTGGAAGTAGCCAGCGGCTGGCGCATCCAGGTCCGTGCCGACTACTCGGTGCCGGTCTCGCGGCTCTGGCAGGAGCGGCCGACCCGCTACTCCCGTGCGCTGCTCGAGACCTTGGCGCTGATCGCCTATCGGCAGCCCGTAACGAGAGCGGAGATCGAAGACGTGCGCGGGGTCGCGGTCAATCCGAATATCGTTCGGACCATGAGCGAGCGCGGTTGGATCCGTGTCGTCGGCCACCGCGAGGTGCCGGGACGTCCGGAGCTGCTCGGAACCACCCGTGAATTCCTGGATTACTTCGGCCTGAAGAGCCTGGACCAGCTGCCGACGCTGGCCGAGCTGAAGGACATGGACAATATCGGCGTTCAGCTCGAATTCGGCGAGACCGCCGAGGTCTCAGCTGTCGCGGCTACAGCCGTCGCCGAAGCGGAGAGCGTGGAACCGGCCGGGACCGAAACGCCGCGACTGCCCGAGGCGGCCAACGACCCCGACGTATCGCCCGCCTGAGGCGGTGGCCTAGCCGGTAATCCAGGATGCCCGAGAGAATCCAGAAAGTCTTAGCTGCGCACGGCATTGGATCCCGACGCGAGGTCGAGGCGTGGATCGAGGCCGGGCGGATTACGGTCAACAAGGCACCGGCCAGACCGGGACAACCTATCGGCTCGCGGGACGACGTCCGGCTCGACGGTCGCCGGTTGCGTCTTCATTGGGGCGACCCGGCGAAGCACTCAGCGGTGGTCTACCACAGGCCGGCACGGGAAGGCATGCGCTCGGCGGTTGAAGGCGCTGATCGAAGCTCGCTGGAGCGCCTGCCCCGACCGCCGGGTGGACGCTGGATTCCCATCAGCCCGATGGGTATCGGTGAGGGTGGCCTGGAGCTGTTCGTAAGCGACGGACACCTGGCCACAGCATTGATGGGCAGGTCGGACCAGCTGTCCTCGGAATACAGCGTCCGGGTGCGGGGTAACTTTGACGAATCCCGTTTGCAGGAAGTGCTCTCTGCTGCAGTTGGCGATGCGGAGGCGCGGGGCCGGATCGACGAGATTGAACTCACCGGAGGGGAGGCGGCCAACCGCTGGATCAAGCTGGTCACGGTGGGGCTGCGTCCTCGAGATCTCAAACGGATCTTTGAAGCCTGCCAGATCGAGGCGAACCGCATCATCCGGACGCGCTTCGGGCCAATCAGTATGGACAGGTCGCTGGCTCGCGGGGTCAGTCGGCGTCTGACTTCCGCAGAACTCGCGGCGCTGTCGGATGCGGCCGGGCTCAAGCCTCCGGCAAGAAAGGCACCGCGACGCACCGTGACCGCCAGGCGACCCGCCCGGCGACCTGGCGGTCGCCCGGCTCACTGACAGTCGAACGCCTGCCCGTTGACGCCGCGGCTCGCAGCGCCCAGTAGAAACAGGTAGGGCGCAACCACCATCGCGGGCTCCGGCAGCCGGCTGCGGTCTTCGGCGGGGTAGGCTTGCAGCCGCATGTAGGTGCCCACGGGACCCGGGTTGATGCTGTTGGAGCGGACGTTGGTGGTCTCCGCCATTTCGCTCGCAAGCACCTGCATCAGGCCTTCGGTCCCGAACTTCGACACGGCGTAGGCGCCCCAGTACGCACGACCCTGGCGGCCGACGCCGCTGGAGGTAAAGACGACCGATGCATCGGCTGACTGCTTCAACAGCGGCAACGTCGTCTGCGTGAGGATGAATGCGGCGGTGAGATTCACATGCAGCACCCGGCACCAGGTCGGGACGTCGTAATGTTCCAGCGGGCTGCGGGTGCCGAGTATGCCGGCAATGTGGGCCAAGCCATCCAGGCGCCCGAATTCCGCTGCTAGCGCCGCATGCAGCGCGTCGTATTCAGTCGCGGCAGCCGTCTCGAGGTTGAAAGGCAACAGGGCCGGGGTGGGATGGCCCGCCGCCTGGATCTGGTCGTACACCGCCTCGAGTTTGCGCTGCGTCTTGCCAAGCAGTGCGACTGTCGCTCCTTGCGCCGCCAACGCCAGCGCGACAGCGCGACCAATGCCGTCACCCGCACCTGTGACAAGTATTACGCGACCGCCGTGCGAGGCGGGCTCCGGGCAATACTGTCTTGGATCGACCGCGATGCTCATTCTGCATCGTCCTCCGGAATGTCCGCCCGCACAGCGGGAGTCTCGCGCACAGCCGTCTCGATCGACTCGAGCGGCTCGATGTTACGGTCACTACGAACGCCCAGTTCGGTGAACTTGCGGGCGCCCGGCAGAACGTTGCGCTCGAGCGATCCGACTGCAGCGTTGTAAGCCTTGACGCTGGACTCAAGCTCGCCGCCAAGGCGCGACAGGTGGTTGCGAAAGACGTGCATCCGGTTGTAGAGGTCCTCCGCCAGTTTGCGGATCTGCTCTGCGCCCTCGGCCAGCCGGACGTTCTGCCAGCCGTAATGTACCGCCTTGAGCAAGGCCACGAAGCTCGAAGGCGTGGCGAGTATGACCCCACTGCGCATCGCCGATTCGAGCAGCTCAGGTTGTTCGTCAAGCGCAGCTGAAAGAAACTGGTCACCAGGAATGAACAAGATCACGAACTGCGGTGCGTTCGGGAACTGTGCGGCGTAATTCTTGGAGGACAGCAGGCGCGTTCGCTCAGCAACGTGCTGAGCGTGACGCCGCAGCGATTGCGCCCGGAGTTCGTCGGTAGTGGCCTCTACCGCCGCCAGGTAGGCATCGAGTGGAGTCTTTACGTCAACCACAAGGTCGCGGCCGTCTGGCATGTGGATGACCATGTCTGGTCGCATGGTTCGCTCTTCGCCGGCGACGTGGACCTGCTCTTCAAAGTCGCAATGCCGGGTCATCCCAGCCAGTTCGACCAGGCGGCGCAGCGTTATTTCGCCCCACTGGCCACGGACCTGGGGCTTGGACAGCGCCTTGACCAGGTTGCGGGTTTCCAGCTGCAGCGCTGCGTGGGAACTGCGCATGTCATTCAGATACTGGCGCATGCTGCCGAAATCACGCTGGCGCTCTCCCTCGATCTCGCGCAGGGTTTCGGCGGTGCGGGTCAGAGAGTCCTGGATGGGCTTGACCAGCGCATCGATCGCTTGCTCACGTTCCTTGAGCGCTCCCTGGGCCGTAGCCTGCTGCTGGCCTAGGCTTTCCCGCGCCAGCCGGAGCAGGTGCTCGCTGCTCTCCTTCAGGCTCTGTCCCGCCAACTCGTTGAAACGCAGGTCGAGCTGCTCCATTGCCCGTGCCAGAACCGTGGCGCGCTCGTCGTCGAGCGTCTTGCCGGCCACTAGTCGCTCCTGCAGCACCGCCACCTCGGTCTCGAGCTTTGCCGCCCGGCGGCGCCCGAGCCACCACCCCGCGACGAAAGCAAGCACAGCAAGTGCGGCCAGCAGCAGCGTCGAGGGTAGTTCGGCCGGCATTGTCAGTCCGCCCTGTCCAGGCCGAAGGCCGAGAACAACTCGCCGGCATGGTTCACGATTGCGTCGGCCGACCAGCTTGTCGGGTCATCCTCGTCGGACAGGTAGCCGAATGCCGCTACCAGGGTTCGCATGCCCGCGGCCCTACCGGCCTGGACGTCCCTTTCCGCGTCACCGACATATATGCACTCACCAGGTTCGGCTGCCAGCAGGTTTGCCGCATGTAGCAGGGGCAGCGGGTGTGGCTTGCGTTCGGATAGCGTGTCGCCACTGACGATGCAGGCGGCCCGTCGGTCCATCCCTAGCGCCGCCATGAGCGGATCTGTCAGCCATCCTGGCTTGTTGGTCACGACACCCCAGGCGATGCCGCGACGCTCGAGTTCGACCAGCACTTCCTCGAGTCCCTCGAATGGACGCGTTCCGCTGGCGATATCGCTACGATAAAGGTCGAGAAACCTTTGGCGCAGGGCATCGAAGCGGCTACCGGAACTGCAGGCGAAGCCGATCTGTATCAAGCGTGCCGCACCATGCGAAACATGCGGGCGAATTGCCTCGAAGGGAAGTGGGGCCATGCCTTCCAGCTTGCGGAGCGCGTTCAGGGCTGCAGCCATGTCAGGCGCCGTGTCGAGCAGGGTTCCATCCAGGTCGAACAGCACCGCGACAGGCAGATGAGCCAGTGTCATGGGCCGGCCGGCCGGGTGAAGTGGGCGAGGTAGTTGACCGAAGTGTCGTCGATGATGCGCGCCTCTCGGCGGAAGGGGTCATATGCCAGGCCAGCGAGTCCGGTGAGCTCCAGACCTGCGCTGCGGGCATAGCGGGCGAGCTCCGACGGCTTGATGAAGCGGGCATATTCATGCGTGCCTGGCGGCAGCAGCCGTAACACGTACTCGGCGCCCATTATGGCGAGCACAAATGCCTTCGGCCCGCGGTTGATTGTGGAGCAAATGACATGACCGCCTGGCCGGACCAGTTGCGCCAGCGCAGCGATCACTTCGGACGGGCGCGGCACGTGCTCGAGCATCTCCAGACACGTGACAACGTCGAAGCTACCGGGCATCTCTTCGGCCAGCCTTTCCGCGGGGCACAGCCGGTAGTCGATGGTGACCCCGGACTCCAGTGCATGTAGCCGGGCTACCTCCAGTGGTCCGGCTGCCATGTCAATTCCCGTGACATCCGCACCTCGTCTAGCCATCGCCTCGGATGCAAGGCCGCCGCCACAGCCGACGTCGAGCACGCGCCGACCAGCAAGGCCGGCACGGGCCTCAATGTAGTCGATGCGCAAAGGGTTCAGGTCGTGCAGCGGGCGGAACTCGCCGCCTGGATCCCACCAGCGCTGTGCCATCGCCTCGAACTTGGCCAGTTCGGCCGTGTCGACATTGCCCGGTTGTTGCATGGCGCTATTGTCCCGCTATTGTGTCCAGTGTCGCCAGTATCGTTGGGTGCCAGCGCCGAGCCCGCGAGATCAGTTCAACGGCGTCAATCCGGGTCAGGCGCCCGCCGGTCACGAGCGGTCGCCCGGCGACCCAGGTGTCAGTAACCGCCGCGCGGCCTGCCGAGTGGATGACGGCGGTGGCCACATCGTGATGGGGCACGACCTGCGGGCCGGATAGTTTCAGGCAGGCAATATCTGCCCACTTACCCGGCAGGAGCGAGCCGGTACGCTCGGCGAGCCCGAGCGCGCGCGCGCCCGCAAGCGTCGCCATCTCCAGCGCGGCGTGAGGTGTCAACGCAGCCGCATTGCCGCTGATGCCAGTCGCGAGCAGGGCCGCGAGGCGCGCCTCCCCAAGCAGGTCGAGCGAGTCGTTGCTGGCTGCCCCGTCGCTTCCGAGTGCGACGTTGATGCCAGCCAAACGCATTTCCGTCACGGGAGCAATCCCGCTGGCCAGGCGCAGATTCGATGCGGGGCAGTGCACGACCGAGGATCCGGCCGCGGCAAGCGTTTCGATTTCCGCCGCGCTTGCCTGCACGCAGTGCACTGCTATGAGCAGGTCGGTGACCAGTCCTGCGGTCTGCAACCGTTCGAGCGGACCCATCGCGAACTTACGCTGCACGCGGTGGCGCTCCGAGGGCGACTCAAGCAGGTGAATCATCACCGATGCTTGTAACTGGTCGGCCAGCGTTCGCAGCCGTGCCAGGCCCGTATCACTGGTGGAAGCCGGCGAGTGGATCGAGAACAGTGTCTCGATCAAGGGATCGGCCCGATATTCGTCGCGCAGGTCCAGGCTGCGGGCCAGGTATTCGTCCAGGTCCCGTGCCCAGGCGGTCGGCTGCTCCAGCACCGGCAGCCCGATGCATGCCCTGATGCCTGACCGCGCAGCCACCCGCGCGGCGACCTCCGGGTAGTAATACATGTCCGCGAAACAGGTGGTGCCGCCGAGCAGCATTTCCGCGATGGCGAGTTCCGTGCCGTCGGTGACGAATTGCTCGTCCACCAGTCGCGCCTCGATCGGCCAGATCCGCTTCCTCAACCAGTTGTCCAGGTCGAGGTCCGCGGCGATGTTCCGCAGCAGTGACATGGCCGCATGGGTATGCGCATTCACCAGCCCCGGGATCAGCACGTGCTCAGCACGGTTGACGACTTCCACCGCGTCGCCGTTGCCTAGTCGGGCGGACGGAACAACGCTGTCTACGCGGCCGCCCCGCACCAACACGGTATGGTGCTCGAGGACCTGGCCGGATGGCTCCACCGGCAGAATCCAGCGGGCTTGGATAGCCAGGTCAGCGGGGGCATGGTGGGGCAAACTGACTCGCTCGAATTCGGTCGTTTGGCAGGTGGTCGGAGTATAGCGTTGCGGCCGTGTTGACCGGGCGTACTGGGTCCCTCAGGAGATGCGCCGGCGCGGGCCGATCGGGGCGCAAGCTACTGAAAAACTAAGGTTCTCGACACCTCGTCTATGGTAGAATTCGCGCTTTAAGTCACCACGAGAGACAGGTCCAACGACCCCCTCCTTCGGGGCGGTTCGGAAGGGTCTGTCCAAGCCCCTAGATGAGCGAAATTGCGCGCGAAATCCTGCACGTAAACCTCGAAGACGAAATGCGGCAGTCCTACCTCGATTACGCCATGAGCGTGATTGTTGGGCGGGCGCTGCCCGATGTCCGGGATGGCCTCAAGCCAGTTCACCGTCGTGTCCTGTTTGCCATGAGGGAACTCGGCAACGACTGGAACAAGCCGTACAAGAAATCGGCACGCATCGTCGGTGATGTCATCGGCAAGTACCACCCGCATGGTGACGTCGCCGTCTACGACACAATCGTCAGGATGGCCCAGCCTTTCTCGATGCGTTACCTGCTGGTGGATGGACAGGGTAACTTCGGCTCGGTCGACGGCGATGCTGCGGCGGCGATGCGCTACACCGAGGTACGGATGTCGCGTCTGGCGCAGGAACTGCTGGGAGACATCGACAAGGAAACCGTCGATTTCACTCCCAACTACGATAGCAGCGAGCATGAGCCGGTGGTCCTGCCGACGCGGGTCCCCAACTTGCTGGTCAACGGCTCGGCCGGGATCGCGGTCGGTATGGCCACCAACATCCCGCCGCACAATCTTGGCGAAATCGTCGATGCCTGCATTGCGCTGATCGACAACCCCGATCTGGGGCTGGTCGAACTGATGCAACTGGTGCCCGGACCGGATTTCCCGACTGCCGGCATCATCAATGGATCCGCCGAGATCGTCCTGGCCTACAAGACCGGTCGTGGGCGTGTCTACATTCGCGCGCGCACGCAGTTCGAGGAGATCGACGAGCGTGGCCGCCAGGCCATCGTGATCACCGAGCTGCCTTACCAGGTAAACAAGGCGCGCTTGCTCGAACGCATCGCCGATCTCGTTCGCGCGAAGAGCATCGACGGCATTTCCGAGCTGCGGGACGAATCCGACAAGGACGGCCTGAGGGTCGTCATCGAGTTGAAGCGCAATGAAAACGCTGAACTGATCCTCAACCAGCTGTTCAAGCTGACGCCGCTCGAGACCGTTTTCGGCATGAACATGGTCGCGCTGGTAGACGGCCAGCCAAAGCTCCTGTCGCTGAAGGAAATGCTGGATGCCTTCCTGCGGCACCGTCGCGAGGTTGTGACCCGCCGTACCATCCACGACCTGCGCAAGGCTCGCGACCGCGCCCACGTTCTCGAGGGCCTGGCGGTAGCGCTGGCCAACATCGACGAGGTGATAGCGGCCATCAAGGCGTCGTCCTCGCCGGTGGAAGCCAAGGTCGCACTGCTGGCGCGAACCTGGAGCTCGGGCGTGGTGCCGGCCATGTTGGAACGGGCCGGAGACGTCTCCACGCGGCCCGACAGCATCGTGGGTGAGTGGGGTCTGGGCGCCGACGGCTACCGGTTGTCCGAGGCGCAGGCACAGGCAATCCTTGACCTGCGGCTGAATCGCCTCACCGGACTCGAGCAGGACAAGATAGTCGCGGAATTTGGCGACCTGCTCGTCATCATCCGCGACCTGGGAGACATCATCGCCCGCCCGGGGCGGCTACTCGAGGTCATCCGTGCGGAGCTCGAGGAGATCAAGCAGGCCTATGCAGATCCTCGTCGTACGGAAATCATGGCGAACCAGGAAGATGTCACGATCGAGGACCTGATCGAGCGGCAGGATGTCGTCGTCACCCTGTCGCACGCCGGATACGCCAAGTCGCAGCCGGTCACTGACTACGAGGCCCAGCGCCGTGGCGGCAAGGGCAGGATGGCGACCACGGTAAGGGACGAGGACTTTGTCGACATGCTGTTCGTGGCGCACAGCCACGATACCCTGCTGTGCTTCTCGACCCATGGCCGTTGCTACTGGTTGAAAGTGTGGCAGGTACCACTGGCAAGCCGTGGTTCGCGCGGTAAGCCGATAGTCAACCTGTTGCACTTGCAGGAGGACGAGCGGATCACCGCGCTGCTGCCGGTGCGTGAATACGCTGACGGGCAGTTTATCTTCATGGCGACGGCTGCTGGCACGGTGAAAAAGACGCCGCTGTCCGCGTTCTCCAGGCCGCGTACCAACGGAATTATTGCAGTCGGGTTGGCGGATGATGACCGGCTGGTCGGAGTTGCGCTGACCGACGGCGAGCGGGAGATCCTGCTGACGACCACCGACGGCAAGGCCATCCGCTTTGCCGAGAGCGAAGTCAGGCCCATGGGCCGCGAAGCCGCGGGTGTCCGCGGAATCAAGCTGGCGAAGCAACAGCGGGTCACTTCGCTGATCGTACTGGACACCGGACTGATCCTCACCGTATCTGAATTCGGCTACGGCAAGTTGACTTCGGCGGACGAGTTCCCGCGCCACGGCCGGGGCGGGCAGGGCGTGATCGCGATGCAGACCAGTGAGCGCAATGGCGCGATGGTTGGTGCGATGCAGGTCCAGCCCGATGACGAAATCATGCTGATCAATTCCAGCGGCACGCTGGTGCGGGTTCCGATCGGGGAAATTTCGATTCTCGGCCGGAATACACAGGGCGTCCGCGTGATGCGTCTGGAGGATGGCGAGGCACTGGTGAGCGTGGAGAGGGTCGCCGCTGATTCCGGCGAGGACGTGCCCGAGATCGAATAGCCTTGCGGATACATCGGGGGTTGCTGCGACAGCAGCCCGGGAGACGAACCATCCATGAGAATCCATAACTTTGCTGCGGGGCCGGCGACGCTGCCCCTGGAGGTGCTGGAGCAGGCGCGGGACGAACTCGTCGACTGGCGCGGCGCCGGTATGTCGGTAATGGAAGTCAGCCATCGCAGCAAGGCTTTCGTGGCAGTGGCCGAACAAGCCGAAGCGGACCTGCGGGAACTGCTGGCGGTGCCGCCCGGCTACAAGGTGCTGTTCCTGCAGGGCGGCGCGACCGGCCAGTTCTCCGCGATACCAATGAACCTGACCGGACCCGACGCGATCGCGGACTACATCAATACCGGCCAGTGGTCCAAGAAGGCCATCAGCGAAGCGAAACGGTACCTGCGGGTCACTGTCATCGCGGACGAGAAGGCTTCCAATTACTCGACCGTTCCAGCCGCAAGCGACCTCGTGCTTTCGAGCGGCGCTGCGTACCTGCATTACACGCCGAACGAAACGATAGGCGGAGTGGAGTTTCCTTACGTTCCGGATTCAGGTGAAGTTCCGCTGGTTGCTGACATGTCTTCTACCATCCTGTCTCGGCCGGTCGACGTCGGCCGTTTCGGTTTGATCTATGCAGGCGCCCAGAAGAACATCGGTCCGTCGGGGATCACCGTGGTCATCGTCCGCGAGGACCTGGTTGGCAAGGCCCGGGCCGGGACGCCAACCGTATTTGACTACCAGGCGATGGCCGAGGCGGGGTCGATGCTCAATACCCCGCCGACATTCGGCTGGTACATCGCCGGGCTCGTCTTCCGGTGGCTCAAGGGCAAGGGCGGCCTGGTCGCCATTGAGAAACGCAATCGCGCCAAGGCGGAGAGACTCTACGCAGCCATCGATGCCTCGCCGTTCTATGCCAACCCGGTCGACCCTGGATGCCGCTCATGGATGAACATCCCGTTCACCATTGCCAGGCCTGAACTCGAGAAGACCTTCGTTGCCGAGGCCGCAAGCGAGGGCCTGGCCAACCTGGAAGGCCACCGGTCGGTCGGTGGCATGCGTGCCAGCATCTACAACGCCATGGGTATGGACGGTGTTGAGGCACTGGTGTTGTTCATGGCCGAATTCGAGCGCCGGCACGGTTGAAGGGACTGACGAAATGTCATTTCGAGTGCTGACACTGAACAACATAGCGCTGCGCGGTCTGGACCGCCTGCCGCGTGAGCGATACGAAGTTGCCTCCGAGATCGGCCACCCGCACGCAATACTGCTGCGTTCGGCCGACATGCATGCCATGGAAATTCCACAGACGGTTCTGGCGGTGGCGCGTGCCGGAGCTGGAACCAACAATATTCCGGTTGCCAAGTTGTCCCTGCGCGGGATACCTGTCTTCAATGCGCCGGGGGCCAATGCCAATGCCGTCAAGGAACTGGTCCTGGCCGGACTATTACTGTCCGCACGCAATATCTGCCAGGCCTGGGAGTTCGTGCGCGGGCTGTCGGGTGACGATCACGCTCTCGAGACGTCGGTGGAAGCGGGCAAGAAGCGCTTCGTCGGAGTGGAGCTGCCCGGCCGCACGCTTGGAGTAGTGGGTCTCGGCGCGATCGGGGTGGAGGTGGCCAATGCGGCACACCTGCTCGGCATGCGGGTTCTCGGCTACGATCCCCAGATCACCGTACAGCGCGCCTGGCAGCTGTCGTCTGGCGTGGAACAGGCCTTGAGTCTCGACGACCTGTTTGCCCGCGCCGACCTGGTAACCGTGCACGTGCCCCTGGTACAGGCAACCCGCAATCTGGTCAGCACCCAGCGCATCGGGTTGATGCGCAAGGGCGCGACGATCCTGAATTTCGCCCGTGCCGGCATCATCGACGACGCTGCAGTTCTCGCCGCGCTGGACAGCGGCGCCTTGTCGGCTTACATCTGCGATTTCCCGACAGCGGCCAACAAGGGTCATCCGAAAGTCGTCGCCTTGCCTCACCTCGGTGCCTCTACGGGAGAGGCGGAGGAAAACTGCGCGATGATGGTGGCCGATACCCTGCGCGACTACCTCGAAAACGGTAACGTCCGGCACTCAGTCAACTTTCCCGAGTTGGCGCTGCCGCGCGTCCCGGGAACCTGCCGCATAGCCATCGCCAATAGTAATGTCCCGAACATGGTCGGGCAGATTTCCACGCGGCTGGCTGCGGCCGGACTGAATATCGCGGACCTGCTCAACAAGTCCAAGGGTGACGTCGCGTATACGCTGATCGACACCGACGCGCCGATACCTCCGGCAGTTCTCGAGGAGCTTTCCTTGATTGGTGGCGTGCTGACGGCGCGCATCGTCTAACGAGGTTCCGGCATGGTCAGCAAATCCAAGGGTAAGCAGGCGAAGCGGGGAGGCATCAATAAGCCAGCCGTGGACCTGGCGAAGATCCGGACTCGTATAGACGAGATCGACGTGGCCCTGCACTCGCTGCTCAACGAGCGCGCCCGCTTTGCGCAGCAGGTGGGCATTTCGAAGCATGCCGACGGACATACGGTCGATTTCTACAGGCCAGAGCGCGAGGCCGAGGTGCTGCGGACCGCGCTCAAGCGCAACAAGGGGCCGCTGCGCGACGAGGAAATACTGCGGTTGTTCCGCGAGATAATGTCGGCCTGCCTTGCCCAGCAGGAGCCGCTCAAGGTGGCATTCCTGGGGCCTGAGGGAACCTTTACCCAGCAGGCTGTGTTCAAGCAGTTCGGGCATTCCGTACGGGCGCTGGCGCTGCCGACCATCGAGGACGTCTTCCATGAGGTTGAGGCGGGCTCGGCCGACTTCGGGGTCGTTCCGATCGAAAACTCGACCGAGGGCACGGTCACTCATACGCTCGACCGGTTCCTGGTCTCGCCACTCAACATCTGTGGGGAGGTCGAGCTGCGAATCCACCAGTTCCTGATGGGACGGATGAAGTCGCTCGAGCACGTACAGAGGATCTGCTCGCACCAGCAATCGCTGGCGCAGTGCCGGCAGTGGCTGGATGAACACCTGCCGCAGGTCGAGCGCATTGCGGTATCAAGCAATGCCGAGGGTGCCCGTCGGGCGCGCGACGAACAGGGCACTGCCGCCGTAGCGCCGCAGGCCGCGGCGGAAGTCTATGGCCTGGACGTGCTGGTAGCGGAAATCGAAGACCGCCCGGATAACACCACGCGCTTCCTGGTCATCGGCAGCAAGGACTTCCGGCCCAGCGGCGAGGACAAGACGACGTTGCTGGTCTCGGCGGGCCGTACTGATGCACCGGGTGCCCTGTACCAGCTGCTCGAGTCGCTGGCGAAGAATTCGATCAGCATGACCCGAATCGAGTCCCGTCCGTCGCGTCGCCGCAAGTGGGACTACGTATTCTTCATCGATATAGAGGGCCATGCCGAGGACGAACGCGTCGCGGCGGCCCTGACTGACCTCAAGCGCCGTGCGTCGCTGTTCCGGGTGCTGGGGTCTTATCCCCGGGCCATCCTCTGAACGCTGCCATGGCACCGGTTGGCGCCTGGGATGCGATGCCCGGCCGCAGACTCGGCGGTGAGGTAACGGTACCCGGCGATAAGTCGATCTCACATCGCGCGCTGATGCTTGGCGGGATTGCCGAGGGAACCACCGAGGTGGACGGTTTCCTGGAGGGCGAGGACTGCCTGGCGACCATGACGGCGATGCGATCCATGGGCGTTGCCATCGACCGCAGCCGGCCGCGCGTACTGGTCATTCGCGGCGTTGGCCTGCACGGGCTGATACCGCCAGTCGGGCCATTGGACATGGGCAATGCCGGCACGGCCATGCGCCTCCTCACGGGCCTGCTGGCGGGCCAGTCATTCGATACGGTGCTTGTCGGTGACAGCTCGCTGATGAAGAGGCCCATGGAGCGTGTTGCCGCGCCACTGCGCCAGATGGGCGCGGTACTCGAAACTACCGACGGCAAGCCGCCCGTACGGATCTGCGGGGGCCAAGCCCTGGAGGGTGCCGACCATCAGCTCAAAGTTGCCAGTGCTCAGGTCAAGTCGGCGATCCTGTTGGCGGGGCTCTATGCGCGGGGTGGGACATCGGTTACGGAGCCCGCGGTAACCCGTGACCACACCGAGCGGATGCTGCGCGCCTTCGGGGTCGAGGTGACGGTGCAGGGCCGGCGTACGTCACTGACACCGGGCGTCCTGCGAGGCACCAGAATCGATGTTCCGGCTGATTTTTCGTCGGCTGCGTTCTTCATCGTGGCAGCTACGCTGGCTGGCGAGTCCCCATTGGTGATCCGCAACGTTGGCGTCAACCCAACCCGGACCGGCCTGCTTGAAATCCTGCGGCTGATGGGTGGACGCATCGGGTTTCAGAACGAGAGGCTCGCGGGCGATGAGCCGGTGGCCGACCTGGTGGTAGAGCCGGCCGTGCTTCGAGGCATTACGGTACCGCCGGAACTGGTGCCACTGGCCATAGACGAGTTCCCGGCGTTGTTCGTTGCGGCGGCGCTGGCGGAGGGAGAAACGCTCGTGTCTGGAGCGGCCGAGCTGAGGGTCAAGGAGAGCGACCGCATCGGCGTGATGGCCGAGGGGCTGCAAGCGCTCGGTGCCGACGTCAGCGCCCTGCCCGACGGCATGCGCATCCGCGGCGGCCGGCTCTCCGGCGGCGCTATCGACAGCCATGGCGACCATCGGATTGCCATGTCATTTGCGGTCGCGGCGGCTTGCGCGCAGGGGCCCGTACGGATCCTGGACGTCGCCAACGTGGCGACCTCCTTCCCCGGGTTCCCGGAGGCGGCCAGGGCGGCGGGCCTGCGCATCGAGGTTGTCCCGACGTGATTCCGGTCATCGCCATAGACGGACCCAGCGGGTCCGGCAAAGGCACGGTGAGCCGTCTGGTCGCCCGTGGACTCGGCTGGCACCTGCTCGACAGCGGGGCCCTGTACCGTCTGGTCGCGCTGGCTGGGGAAAGGGCCGGCCTGGACGAGTCAGACCAGGACGGACATGCGGCGCTGGCGTCGGACCTGGACATCCGCTTCGACATTGACGCGGCAGGCGCCGAGCAAGTCTTTCTGAACGGTGAGGACGTCACCCTGGAACTTCGCAGCGAAAAGGCCGGCAGCGTCGCTTCGCGGGTGGCAGCCTGGCCAGAGGTCCGTACGGCTCTGTACGGGCGGCAGAGGCGCTTCATGCAGTACCCCGGGTTGGTTGCCGACGGCCGCGACATGGGCTCAGTCGTCTTTCAGGACGCCGGCCTGAAGATCTTCCTGACCGCCAGCGCCGAGGAACGGGCGCGAAGACGCTATAACCAGTTGAAAGAAAAGGGGTTGAGTGTTAACCTCGCCGCCCTTTCCGCCGACATAGCCGAGCGGGACATGCGTGACGCCACCCGCACGGTGGCCCCGCTGGTCGCTTGCGACGACGCAGTCGTGATTGACTCGACGTCGCTCGGCATCGAAGCGGTGGTGGAAAGGGTGCTGGCGCTGGCGCGGGATCGATACCCGGGTCCCCAGCGCCCGGATTAAGCCGGCAGCGTCCGGCAGGTCGGCACCCCAGGGAGGGGGGGCCGTTGTTTAAAACGCCTTTGCGGCAGGATGCCGTAGGGTCAGCCAAACGGAAGCGGGGCCGCAATGGCCTCGACAATACATGACTGAATCTTTTGCCCAGTTGTTCGAAGAGAGTATTGCCAGCCAGCAGATCAGGCCTGGCCAGATCCTGACCGGTACCGTGGTCAGCGTCACCCCCGACGTCGTGATCGTCAGCGTCGGACTCAAGTCCGAAGCCGTCATCCCGGCGGACCAGTTCAAGAACGAGAGCGGAGAAATCGAGGTCGTCGCTGGCGACGAAGTCGAAGTCGCTCTCGATGCCGTCGAGGACGGTTCAGGTGCCACGCGACTATCGCGCGAGAAGGCCAAGCGCGCCCGCACCTGGACTCGCCTGGAGCAGTCGTTCGAAGCCGGCGAAATCATTACCGGCATCATCAACGGCCGCGTCAAGGGCGGATTCACTGTCGAAATCGAGAATATCCGCGCGTTCCTGCCGGGCTCGCTGGTCGATGTGCGCCCAGTGCGGGATCCCTCATACCTGGAAGGCAAGCCGCTCGAGTTCAAGGTCATCAAGCTCGACCAGAAGCGCAATAACGTGGTGGTATCCCGGCGTGCCGTGGTGGAGCAGGAATACAGCGCGGAGCGTTCTGCGTTGCTCGACAACCTGAAGGAAGGCGACATCGTCAAGGGCGTGGTCAAGAACCTCACCGATTACGGCGCATTCGTCGACCTTGGCGGCATCGACGGCCTGCTGCACATCACCGACATGGCGTGGAAGCGTGTCAAGCACCCGTCGGAGGTGGTGAAGGTCGGCGACGAGATCGACGTCCGCATCCTCAAGTTTGACCGTGAGCGGCAGCGCGTTTCGCTGGGCATCAAGCAACTCGGCGCCGATCCGTGGCAGAACATTGCCCGTCGCTATCCGCCGAACACACGCCTGTTCGGCAAGGTCACGAACATTGCCGACTACGGCTGTTTCGTGGAGATCGAGGAGGGCGTCGAGGGCCTCGTCCACGTTTCGGAGATGGACTGGACCAACAAGAACGTCAATCCGGCCAAGGTTGTCCACGTCGGTGAGGAAGTCGAGGTCATGGTGCTCGACATCGACGAGGAGCGTCGCCGCATTTCGCTCGGGCTCAAGCAGTGCAAGCCGAACCCGTGGCGCGACTTTGGCGAGAGCTACAACCGCGGCGACCGAGTCAGCGGCCAGATCAAGTCGATCACCGACTTCGGTATCTTTATTGGCCTGGCGGGCGGCATCGATGGTCTGGTGCACCTGTCGGACATCTCCTGGGATCGTCCCGGCGAGGAAGCGGTACGCGAATACCAGAAAGGCCAGGAACTCGAGGCGATGGTTCTGTCCATCGACCCGGAGCGTGAGCGCATCTCCCTCGGCGTCAAGCAGATGGCCAAGGATCCGTTCTCAGGCTACCTGGCTGAGCATCCGAAGGGCAGCATGGTGACGGGCGTGGTGAAGGAAGTCGACCCGCGCGGGGCAATCATCGACCTGGGCAACGGCATCGAAGGCAGCCTGCGCGCTTCCGAGCTGTCGCGCGACCGGGTCGAGGATGCACGCTCAGTGCTCAAGGTTGGCGAGGAGATCGAGGCTAGGTTCGTCGGCGTCGATCGCAAGAGCCGCGCCATCACGCTTTCGATCAAGGCCAAGGAGGCCTACGAGGAAGCCGAAGCGGTGGAGCAGTACCGCGGCGAGTCGTCGTCCTCAGGCACCACGCTGGGAGAGCTGCTCAAGGAGCAGATCTCCGGGCAGTAGGCAGTGCAGACGACCGGCGCCGGGCAACATCGCCCGGCGCCGTGTCGAATCAGGGCGAGTGAGCTAGAACAGGCAGACGAAGACAGGCACTCCCATGACAAAGTCCGAATTGATTGAAATCATTGCCACCAAGCAGAAGCATCTGCCGGCCAAGGACATAGAGCTGGCGGTCAAGCAGATGCTGGAAATCATGAGCGATGCCCTGGCGCACGGAGAGCGCATCGAGATTCGCGGTTTCGGCAGCTTCTCGCTGCACTTCCGTCCGCCGCGCCAGGGGCGGAATCCCAAGACCGGGGAGGCGGTGGCCCTTGCTGGCAAGTATGTGCCGCACTTCAAGCCTGGCAAGGACCTGCGCGAACGGGTCAACGAAGGCCAGAGCCACCCGATCCGGGACTGATCCGGCGCTGCGCCGCAGGCGCCCCGTGGTCATGACAACCTTTAAAGTGCCATGAGCATTGAATCACCCTGGGTCCTGCTCGGCTTGCTCTTGCTGGCCGGTGCGGTGGGTTTCTATGCTTCACGGCGACCAAGGCCCAGCGCTTTGGGCGCCGAGCACGTCCGTACCAACTATCTCGCCGGTGTCAATTTCCTGGTCAACGAGCAGCCGGACCGGGCGCTCGAAGCCTTCCTGCGCGCCTCCGAACTGGATGGCGACACGGTGGAAACACATTTCGCCCTCGGGAGCCTGTACCGACGGCGTGGCGAGGTGGATCGGGCCATCCGCATACACCAGAACATCATTCGACGCGGCGCGCTGGAACCGCAGCAACGCGAGCAGGCAAAGTACGCCCTTGCACAGGATTACCTGCGCGCGGGACTCCTCGATCGTGCCGAGCTCCTTCTGGAGGAACTGGCGACAGCGGGCAGTCACCGGATGGCCGCGATGCGCAACCTGATCCGGATATACGAAGCCGAGCGCGACTGGCAGCGGGCGATTGCGCTCCACGAGGAGCTGTCGACGGTCGGCCGGCCACGCCAGGAGTCGGCGGTCGCGCACTACTGGTGTGAGCTGGCCGAGTCCGCACGGGCCGAAGGCCGCATCGACGAGGCAGCAGAGTTGCTGCGCAAGAGCCGGTCTGCGCAAAGACGTTTTCCGCGCGGCGCGCTGGTGCGGGCCGATATCGCGATTGAGCAGGGCGACACCGATCTCGCGACGAGCCTGCTGAGGGGGGTCGTCGAGCAGGATGCCGGCTTGATCGTGGAAGCGCTGCCGCGACTCGTGCGGCTGGCGCGCCGCAAGGAAGAGGCCGGCGATGCCCTGCTGGCCGAGGTGGCGCGATCCAAGCCGGAAGGCTGGCGCGAACTGGCCTTTGCCGCCATCGTGGGCGACGCACTTGAGTTTCCGTCGCTCGAAGCACTGGTGCGCCGGCTGTTCGAGACCGACGAGACGCTGGCCGGCTTCATCCGGGCCCTCGGTCAGGATCCTGCGACAGTCGACTCGCGCGCGGTCAGGGAACTCGGCTCCGTGCTCCGGCGGCTGGCGGCAGCGACGCCCCGCTATCGCTGCGCCGAGTGCGGATTTTCCAGTACCGGACATTTCTGGCAGTGCCCGGGCTGCAAGACCTGGGACAGCCAGCGACCGCTGACTCGTTTCGACCTGGTCGCCGGCCTGGAAGCCAATGGCGCCGCGCCAGCCTGATTCTCGCTGAACGCATCCGATACCCGTTGCCACGCCCAGGCCATCCTGCGCTAGCGTTCCAGACGGGCGCGGCGATGGTCGCTGCGCGCGTCGAGAAGGAGTCTCTAATCATGCATCTCAAGGGATTGAGCGCGGCGCTGCTGGCCGCGACGCTGATCGCGCCGGTGGCCTTCGCCGGGCCCGTCAACGTCAATTCGGCCGACGCCAAGACCCTGGCCCGTGAATTGGACGGCATCGGCCTGTCCAAGGCCCAGGCCATTGTCGATTATCGAAATGCGAACGGGCCGTTCAAGGGTCCATCGGACCTGGCCCGCGTCAAGGGTCTTGGTCAGAAGACGGTCGAGCGGAACAAGCCGAATCTGCTGTTCGAGTCGGCAAAACCTGCGGCGGCAGCCGGCTGACGGGTTTGTGATCTTGATGCGGACTGGCCGCGCAGGCCTCGGGTATGATCGGTATTCAAGTCGATCAGCACTCGAGGAGGCTCCGTGGGTCAGTCCGCATCGATTCGTTCAGCAGTGTTTCCCGTGGCGGGTCGCGGCACGCGTTTTCTGCCGGCGACCAAGGCGAGTCCCAAGGAGATGCTTCCCATCGTCGACAAGCCGCTGATCCAGTACGCGGTCGAGGAGGCATTGTCGGCCGGCGTCCGTAACCTGGTATTCATCACCGGTAGTTCAAAGCGCGCAATCGAGGATCATTTCGATTCGGACCCCGAGCTCGAGTCCGCCCTCGAGGCACAGGGGAAGCATGAGTTGCTGGCCACCGTGCGCGGCATCCTGCCGTCGTGGGCGTCGTGCATCTACATCAGGCAGCCGGCGCCGCTCGGGCTCGGTCACGCGGTGCTGTGTGCCCGGCCGGTGGTTGGCCACGAGCCGTTTTTCGTTCACCTTGCCGACGATCTTATCGATGCTACCGTGCCGGTCCTGCAGCAGATGGCGGAAGCCTACGCCGCAAGGCAGGGCAGTTACGTCGGCGTGCAGACGGTAGCGCGCGCCGAGACCGACAAGTACGGCATCGTTGCAACCCGCGACGATGAAGGGAGCAGCGCGAGGGTCACCCGGATCGTCGAGAAGCCGAAGCCAGCTGATGCGCCTTCAACGCTGGCGGTGGTAGGGCGCTACCTGCTGAGCCCCACGATATTTGATCGCCTGGAATCGGTAGGACGCGGCGCCGGCGGCGAAATCCAATTGACCGACGCGATTGCCGACCTGCTGGCTGCCGAATCGGTCTATGCGTACAAGTTTGACGGCAAGCGATACGACTGTGGCAGCAAGCTCGGCTACCTGGAGGCGACAGTAGAGTACGGACTGAAGCATCCTGAACTGGGGGATCGCTTCTCCAGCTACCTGCGGCAGCTCTCCGACCAGTTCAAGGGCTGAGGCCGGGCGACGAGCGCTACGGCGGGCCGAATCCGTTGCACTTGGGGCGCCGCTGGAGCTGACAACGAGTGTCCCCGGTGCCCAGGTCAGCCTGAGGCTGGCCTCAAGCACAAGTATCCTTAACTACATTAAGAATAATTCTTAATCGTTTGTTTTATTTGCTATATAAGCGAACTCCGGAGAGATCCATTAGGCCGCCGCAAGTCGCATGCTCTGCCGTCGCCGCCCGCGGAGCCGCGTCTTTACTTTTCCAGCACGTCCTTCCACTTCTCCTCGAAGGTCCAGACGTCCTCGAATCCGACCATCCTGCAGAACTCGTCGAAGCTGAACAGCGGTACCTCTGTGCTGAGACTCGTGCCGGCGCTCTTGAGGTGCAGGAAGGCCCTCTCGATGGCTGCGCTGGCTGACAGCGCTGCCAGTGCGGGCCAGATGGCACAGGCGTAACCAATCTCTGCCAGTTCACTCACCGGGCGGATCGGCGTACGGCCGCCGTCAGACATATTGGCCATCAGGGGCGCCGGAATCGCAGCGCAGGCGGCACGCATTTCCTCGACGGACTGCAGCGACTCGACGAACACTATGTCGGCCCCGGCTTGTGCATAGGCAATGCCTCGCCGCAGTGCCTCGTCGTACCCATGGCCGGTGCGCGCATCGGTGCGCGCAATGATCAGCAAATTCGGGTCGCGGCGCGCGTCCGCGGCCACCTGCACCTTGGCGACCATTTCATCGATGGGCACCACCCGCCGGTACGGGGTGTGGCCGCACTTCTTTGGGAACTCCTGGTCCTCTATCTGGATCGCCGACACGCCTGCCTGCTCGTAGCCGATGACCGTATGGTGCACGTTCAACAGCCCACCGAACCCGGTGTCCGCGTCGGCGATCACGGGAGCGGAGGATTTCTCGACGACTTTGGACACGCGATTCAGCATGTCGGTGAAAGTGGCAATTCCCGCGTCCGGCAAGCCGAGGTAGGAAGCCGTCAGCCAGTAGCCCGATGCGTAGACGGCATCGAAGCCCACGCGCTCGGCCAGCATGGCGGAGATCATGTCGAACACACCGGGAGCCAGGAAAAACTCATTTCTTTCCAGCATCTGACGCAGTCTTGGATCAGCCATGAATGTGCACCTTGCAGAAGTAGCTTGCTGGACGTGGTTTCGGCGCAGTTGCCGGGTCGCGAGATGTTAGCAGCCTCTTGGCAATCCTGTTCAGCACCGCAAACCTGTGGACGGCGCATACACGACATTCATTACACAGGCTGCGTGGCACACACTTTGTAGGTATGGCGTACTTGCGGTCACACTGATGCATGCCGCACAGCAGCGATTGGGGCAGCCGGGTGACTTCGCCACGATTTGCGCAGGCGGGGCAAGCAGTGGTTCCGCAGCTGCATTACGCGGTACCGGCCCGAATGGATTCGACCCGCACTTGGCGGGTCGATCGCTTCGTCAGCTTGCGGCAGCACCGTGGAGTGACCCCGCCGGGGTAACTGAGTGGAACCTGTCGCAAGACCTTGAATTGGCTCCCCGAGTTGGACTCGAACCAACGACCCACGGATTAACAGTCCGTTGCTCTACCGACTGAGCTATCGGGGAATAGCTGTTTTGAGGGGCCGGAATTCTCGGTCAAGGCCATTTGCAAGTCAAGGAAGCCAGGGGTTTACGCATTCTCGCAAGATGCCCCGCAGTCGCCTGTCCGCCAGCCCGACAGGAACCGTCCGATCCGCTCCGTTGCCTCCTGCAGCGTTTTGCATGGAGCAGGCGGAGGAAAGTATGAGGTACCCGGGCGTGTCGAAGTCTGGTTCGCCGGCGCCGAGCGTATGGTGTCGTGCCCTCGGCCTTGAGGCGGGCCGCCTTGCCCGCCACTGCCATGGTCGGCGAGGGCTTGACCCGAGCAATGCAGTTGGAGAGAGGTAGATTCGCGACTTTGGAACCTGCCGGGTGGATGGCTGACTAACGGTGCGGGTTCGCTTTTTGGCTTGCAAACAATCAGGATGGGATCATGACCGCGACCCGTAAATTCAACCTGCAGTCCGGCTACGTTCCGGCTGGCGACCAGCCACAGGCGATCGCCAGACTGATCGACGGACTTGAGTCGGGCCTCGCGCACCAGACGCTGCTCGGCGTCACCGGTTCCGGCAAGACCTTCACCATCGCCAATATCATCCAGCAGTTGCAGCGACCGACGTTGGTGCTGGCCCACAACAAGACCCTGGCGGCGCAGTTGTACGGCGAGTTCAAGGAGTATTTCCCGGACAACGCGGTCGAGTACTTTGTGTCCTACTACGACTACTACCAGCCGGAGGCCTACGTCCCGTCTTCGGACACCTACATCGAGAAGGACGCATCGATCAATGAGCAGATCGAGCAGATGCGCCTGTCGGCCACCAAGGCGCTGCTGGAGCGGCCGGATTCGATAATCGTTGCAACGGTCTCGGCAATTTACGGGCTGGGCGACCCGGAGACTTACCTGCAGATGGTGCTGCACCTCGTGCGTGGTGATCGCCTGGACCAGCGGCAATTGCTCCGGCGGCTGGCCGACATGCAGTACACGCGTAACGAAATGGACCTGAGTCAGGGCACGTTTCGCGTGCGCGGCGACGTGGTCGATATCTTCCCGGCCGAATCAGACCGCGAGGCGGTGCGGGTCCAGTTCTTTGACGAGGAAATCGAGTCACTGGCCTACTTCGATCCGCTGACTGGCGAAGTGCTCAAGCGGGTACCGCGGCTGACTATTTTCCCTTCGACCCATTACGTCACCCCCAGGGCCCGCCTGCTGGCTGCACTTGACGATATCAAGGAAGAGTTGCGGGGGCGGCTGGCGGACCTGCGGTCCCGCGACAAATTGCTCGAGGCGCAGCGACTGGAGCAACGTACCCTGTTTGACATCGAGATGATGACCGAGGTGGGTTACTGCGCCGGCATTGAAAACTACTCGCGCTACCTGTCCGGTCGTTCGCCGGGCGAACCACCACCGTGCCTGTTTGATTATCTGCCGCGTGAGGCGGTGCTGGTGATCGACGAGAGTCACGTAACCATCCCGCAGATCACGGGCATGTACCGGGGTGACCGATCGCGCAAGGAAACGCTGGTCGAGTACGGGTTCCGTCTTCCCTCGGCCCTTGATAACCGGCCGCTGCGATTCGACGAGTTCGAACGACTGCAACCGCAGACGATCTATGTGTCGGCTACGCCTGCGGCTTTCGAGTTGCAACGTTCCGGGCAGGTGGTGGAGCAGGTCGTTCGCCCTACGGGCCTGGTCGATCCCGAGGTCGACATCCGTCCGGTCAGGACCCAGGTCGACGACCTGCTATCGGAGATCCGCCTGCGTTCCGAGCGCAAGGAGCGGGTCCTGGTCACGACGTTGACCAAGCGAATGGCTGAGGATCTTACCGAGTACTTGCACGAGCACGGCGTACGCGTTCGTTACCTGCACGCCGACGTCGGCACGGTCGAACGTGTCGAGATCATTCGCGACCTGCGCCTGGCACGCTTCGACGCGCTGGTCGGCATCAACCTGCTGCGCGAGGGACTCGACTTGCCCGAGGTCTCGTTGGTCGCCATTCTGGATGCCGACAAGGAGGGCTTCCTGCGATCGGAAGGATCCCTGATCCAGACGATGGGCCGTGCCGCCAGGAACGTGAACGGCAGGGCGATCCTTTATGCAGACCGGATCACCGGATCGATGCAGCGGGCGCTGGACGAAACGGGCAGGCGGCGCGCCAGGCAGTTGGAATACAACCAGCAGCACGGCATCACGCCGAAGTCGATTCGCAAGGCCGTTCGTGACTATATGGAAGCGCAGGGTGTGCCCGGCGGCACAGTGGCCGATGGCATCGGAGCCGGGCTGCCGCTCAGTCCCGCCCAGGCCATGAAACAGATCAGGAAGCTGGAGCAGGAGATGTATCAGCTGGCGCGGAACCTGGAATTCGAGGAAGCGGCACGGCTGCGGGACCGGATCGCCGGCCTGCGGCGACAGTCGTTGGGCGCGGAAGCGGACCGGATGGCGGGGTGAATCCAAGTGGCGGACAACGGGCAGGAACTGGCCTGCAGACGGGACAGCCCGCTCCCGGTGTCACTGGCGCCAGTTCCTGATAGTTGCCCTTGCTGCTGCCGTTCCAGTAACATCCGCGCCTCTTTCGGGCGCGTAGCTCAGCGGTAGAGCACTACCTTGACATGGTAGGGGTCACAGGTTCGATCCCTGTCGCGCCCACCACTTCCTGACAGCCGCAGCGAGGTACGCTGTGGTCCGGGGTCGATCGGTGCCTGATCAGCTGCCGCGGCCACATCCTCGACCCACGGCCTTCGCTTTCGTCTTCGTCACGGTGCTGCTCGACATGCTGGCACTGGGAATCATCATTCCCGTGTTGCCCGGCCTGATCGTGGCCATGACCGGTGGGGATACCTCGAGTGCGGCGCGCGTCTTCGGCCTGTTCGGGTTTGCCTGGGCGGCGATGCAATTTGTATTTTCGCCCATCATCGGCGGGCTGTCCGACCGGTTCGGACGCCGCCCGGTGATCGTCGGATCAAACTTCGGGCTAGGGCTCTCTTACCTGCTACTGGCCATTGCGCCGAACCTCGCCTGGCTGCTTGCCGCCCGTATCGTCTCCGGCATCGCCTCCTCGAGCATTTCGGCTTCAAACGCCTACGTCGCCGACGTACTGCCGCCGGAACGGCGGGCCTCCGCCTTTGGCAAGCTGGGCGCGGCCTTCGGCCTGGGATTCATTATCGGTCCTGCGCTGGGCGGTTTGCTCGGGGCCAATGAGCCCAGGCTGCCCTTCTGGGTAGCCGCTGCGCTCAGCCTCGCCAACGCCTGCTACGGGTTCCTGGTGCTGCCGGAGTCGCTGCCACCAGGGCGCAGGTCCGTATTCAACTGGCGCAAGGCCAACCCTATGGGCTCGCTCATGCTGCTGCGTTCGCACCGCGAGTTGCTGGGACTGGCAAGCGCCAACTTTCTCGGCATGTTCGCCCACTATGTGCTGCCATCGACCCTCGTCCTGTATGTCATGTACCGCTATGGCTGGATGGAACGGGACGTGGGCTTCCTGATGAGTGGTGTGGGGTTGTCGTCGATGATCGTACAGGCTGGACTTGTAGCAATGGTCGTACGCCGTTTCGGGGAGCGACGGACCGCACTTGCGGGCCTCGCTTTCGGGTCGCTGGGTTTCCTGGTCTACGGGCTGGCGCCCACGGGCGTGCTGTTCCTGGTCGGTGTTCCTTTCCTTTCGCTGTGGGGACTCTACAGTCCGGCCGCCATGGGATTGATGACCCGCCGTGTCGATCCCGCCGACCAGGGCAAGCTACAAGGTGCCAATTCGAGCCTCAATGGCATTGCTGGCATGTTGGCGCCGCTGGTATTTACCAGCGCGTTCGCTGCGTTCATCGCCCCCGCTACTGACGCTGAGTTGCCCGGTGTGCCGTTCCTGCTCGCCGCGGCACTGCTGGCCGCAGCTTGGTTTGCTACGGCGCGGACGACGCGAGGCGCATGAGCCAGGCGTTACCCCGGCGGTGTCCCGGTCCGATCCGCTAACATCTGCTTGGTGCGAGCGATTCGCGGGTCTCGCGTGGAGCAGGCATGCCGACGATCCGACAGCGAATGACCAGGTGGTTCCTGATGCGGTTCCTGCATCAGGTGCGCCGCGCCCTGGTGCGCGATCCATCGCCGGCGCGGATGCGGCGAGACCTCGACCGATTCGAACGGCGCATGTTGCGTAATGCGATCGATCCACTGAGTGCACCGGTCAGCCTTGGCAGCTGCGTGGGAGGTTGGCTGGCTCCGCACGGACGGGATCAGGGACGAGTGATCCTGTACCTGCATGGGGGTGCCTTCATAGCGGAGTCACCCAAGGTCCATGGCACCCTGCTTGCCAGGATTGCGGACCTGTCAGGCGCCCGTGGCTTCTACGTCAGCTACCGGCTCGCCCCCGAGCATCCCTACCCGGCGGCGCCGGACGACTGCCTGGCCGCCTACCGGTACCTGCTGGGGAAGGGGATCGATCCTTCCCGCATCGTCATAGCAGGTGACTCCGCCGGCGGCAACCTGACGCTGGTCACGGCAATGCGTGCGCGCGACGAAGGCCTGCCGCTGCCCGCGGCCCTGGTGCTGCTATCACCGGTACTCGATGCAACTTTCAGCGGCGAATCGATCCAGCGAAACGACGGTGTGGATCCATTGTTTCGCAGCTCGATCGTGAATGACTTTGCCGACTACTACGTGCCAGTGCATCGCCGCCAGGATCCGTACGTGTCTCCCCTGTCCGGCGATCTGACCTGCCTGCCGCCGATGCTGGCAATCGTCGGAAGTTCCGAGATCCTGCTCGACGATTCGGTTCGCCTGGCGGGCCGTGCCGCCAGTGTAACTTTGCAGGTCTGGCACGACATGCCCCACGTATTTCCCGCGATGCCGGGCCTGCCGCAGGCCGGGCAGGCAATCGATGGAATCGCGGCCTTCATTCGGCTGCACGCCTCGGGCGACGCTGCGGGAAACCCAGGCATCGCGCCGGACGGTGGTTGATAAACTCGGGTGGCCAGCGTCGGGGCGAACAAGAGGAATTGATCCATGCGCCAGCTGCGTGGTGACGATGCGCTGTTCCTGTACGCGGACACCGGGCACTCGAACGCCAATATCACCTTGGTCAATATCTACGACCCGTCCACGGCGCCGGGCGGCAAGATCCATTTCATGGGGCTGCTCCGCCACATCGAGAGCCGGCTGCACCTGTCTCCCATCTTCCGCCAGAAGCTGCTGCGAGTCCCGCTGGAGCTCGACTACCCGTACTGGATCGAAGATGAACGGTTCGATCTCGAATACCACGTCAGGCACGTCGCACTGCCGCAACCGGGCGACTGGCGGCAGTTCTGCATCCAAGCCTCGCGCATCCACGCCAGGCCGCTCGACCTGTCACGCCCGCTTTGGGAAATCTACCTGGTCGAGGGACTGGACTCGTTCCTGAACCTGCCTGGCGACAGCTTCGCGCTCTTGACCAAGATCCATCACGCGGCCAGCGACCTGTCGGGCGGTGCCGAAATAACGACGCTGCTGCACGACACCAGTGCCAAGGCGCTGCCACCAGATCCGCCGGAACCGTGGTTCCCGCAGACTCCACCGGGTCCCGTTTCGCTGCTGGCCCGTGCGGCGATTCACAACGTGGTGCAACCATTCGAGATGGCCGCGCCGCTGATGCGAACCTTTCGGCGTCTCGGCCCCGTGATGCTGGGAGCGATCAGCGACGCATTCCTGCACCCGGAGCGCCAGCCGGTAACCCGCTTCAACGCCGAGGTGTCGCCGCACCGGGTATTTGAAACGCGGCGCTTCCTGTTGGAGGAATTCCGCGAAATCCGCCAGCTGGTCGACGGTGCGACCGTCAACGACGTTGTCCTTGCCGTCTGCGGGGGCGCGCTGCGTCGCTACCTGCAGGCACACGATGAACTGCCACCGGCAAGCCTGGTGGCGATCGCACCGATCTCGATCCGCAACGCCGACACCTCGAGCCCGCACCATGCCGTCCGGATGCTGCGGGTAGTGCTTGGCACAGACATAGTCGATCCCGTCGAGCGGCTCAGGCACCTGCAGGCTCAGACCTCGGGCGCCGACGAAATGGAGCACGCAATCGGGGCCCGCGAGCTGACCGACCTGAGCCAGCATGCTCCGGCCCGCACGCTGGCCACGACCGCGCGCCTGCTCTCGAGCGCGGCGCTGGGGGTCGGTCAACACGCACCGCTGGCAAATTGCACCATCACCAATGTTCCGGGGCCGACAATACCGCTGTACCTGAATGGCGCGCGTATGACCTATTTCTCGGCCATCATGCCGATCACTGACGGCATGGGACTGGTATTCGCGGTGACCAGCCACGAAGGTCGGATCGTGATATCGCCCACTTCCTGTCGTGAACTGCTGCCCGAGCCAGAACTGCTGGCACACGACATCCGTGACGAGTTCCAGGAATACCTCGCCCTGGCGCGGCGCCGGGCCAGTCGCCGGCGGGCTGCGGCGAAGCGCAAGAAGGCCCGCCCAGTGGGCAAGAAGCGCGCTGCAACGCGGCGCGGGTGAATGCGGTCAACGTACCCGTGGCGGGCGGGGCAGCAGGCTCTTGTACAGGCGTGCGAAGCTACCCTTGGGCTTGAAGGGCTTCCAGCTCCCTTCGGCCTGCGAGAGTCTGTCTGCAAGGATCCACAGCACCAGCGGGTTGATTCCGAGACCGAGGTGGCTGCCGGGTACTGGTACGTTCTCATGCTGTGCTGAGCCAGCGTCGATGACTGCCGCGTGAGCTGGCACCACGCCATCGGTAGCCGAGAAGATGCAGGCCGAGGGCACCTCCGGCGGTGTCTCCAGCAATCGCGCACGCGACATGGCCATGTGTGCGACCGGTCCCATTGGGTGTGCAAGCAGGCGGTACAGTACCTTGACCGTCAGCGGAGCCTCGACGTGTACCGGGCTCAGTCGCATTGGACTGCCGAGCGAGAATACGCCCCGGACGCACTCCGGGGCACGATGAGCCAGGTCGTAGGCGAACACGCCTCCCAGGCTGTGGCCGATGACGCTGACCTTGCGTCCGGCGCGGTGGTGGATGTAGCGCAGCTTCTGCTCCAGTGCGACGACGAACTTGCGGTTGAAGCCGCGGTTCTGGCCGAAGCCCCAGGTCTCGACAGCGTAGCCGCGCGAGCGGAGGAAGGCGGCAAGCGGCCGCAAGGTGCCATCACTGGCCGCAAAG
>JAHEAZ010000083.1 GCA_024642505.1 Gammaproteobacteria bacterium | reverse complement strand
TCGAGCCATGCGCCGTTTACGTAGCACTGCTGGCGGAAGAGCGAACTGTCATTGAGATTCATGGTCGGGCTCCGTGTGGTTCAGCCGACGTTCCTGCCGAGGAACTCGAGCGTGCGCTCGAGTGCGATACGGGCACTCTCGGCATGGAAGTCGGCGCGATCGGTACAGTTAAAACCGTGGCCGGCGGGATAGAGGTGGAATTCGCCGGATGGCAGCGCCCGCTGGACCTGTGCAATCATCTTCGGCGGAATGTGGGCATCCTGCTCGCCGTGATGAAACTGCATGGGGCAGGTGGGCTTCAGGTCGAGGTTCTGGTGGATGCGCGCGCCATAGTAGGCCACGGCTGCGGAAACCGGGGTCGTGGCGGCAGCGATCCAGGCCACCACGCCGCCCCAGCAGTAGCCGACGATGCCGACGCGGCCCGAGCCCGCCAGATGCATCACCGCGCCGGTCACGTCGGCGATGACGTTCTCGCGACTCAGGCGCTGCACGTAGCCGCGTCCGCCCTCGATGTCGGTATACGGCAGCATGACGTCGGGCTCGA
Source organism: Gammaproteobacteria bacterium (assembly GCA_024642505.1). Taxonomy (GTDB): domain Bacteria; phylum Pseudomonadota; class Gammaproteobacteria; order Steroidobacterales; family Steroidobacteraceae; genus SG8-30. Next base: position 8,259 of record JAHEAZ010000083.1, on the reverse strand, counting down.
GCCGGTCGAACAGCGCGGGAGCCAAGGCGTGGTAACCGGCCGAGGCAAAACTGTCGACGACGTCGCGGATGTGCGCGGTGACGCCGAAGATCTCCTGGACGATGACCACGCCGCCGCGCGGTTCGCCACCCGGACGGACCTCGTAGGCGGACAGCACGTGGCCGTCGGCCGCGGTGAGTTCGATGTTCGTTCCCATGGCCTGAATCCCGAGCAAATCCGACGCTGCGGCGACGGCCGATCCCGGCATCGTCGTGCGGCCTGGCGCCGCGAAGTTGTTATTGTGCGGTATTCAGGACGTCCTGACGACTTGCTGATCGATGGCGCCAAAGATCGACCTGCCCTGTCCGTCGAGCATCTCGATCCTGACCCGATCGCCGAATGACATGAAGGGTGTGGACGGCTCGCCCTGGGCGACCGTCTCAAGCATCCGGACTTCGGCCAGGCAGCATGAGCCGAGTGAGCGATCGTAGTTCGAGATCGTCCCGGAGCCGACGATGGCGCCGGCACCGAGCCGGCGGGTCCTGGTCACATGGGCGAGCAGCTGGCCGAAGTCGAAAGTCATGTCGACACCGGCATTCGGCCGACCCAGCAGCCTGTCGTTCAGGTGGACCATGAGCGGCAGGTGGATTTTGCCCCCGTCCCAGGCCTGGCCCAGCTCGTCGGGCGTGACTGCGACCGGCGAAAAGGCGGTCGCCGGCTTCGATTGGTAGAAACCGAAGCCCTTGGCCAGCTCGCCCGGGATCAGGTTCCTGAGTGACCAGTCGTTGACCAGCATCACCAGCTTGATGTGTTGACGCGCGGCCAACGCGCCGGTGGACATTGGTACGTCGTCGGTGACGACTGCGACTTCGGCCTCGAGGTCGATGCCCCAGTCCTCGCTTACGAATGGAGCATTCTGCGTCGGTCCGAGGAAATCGTCGGAGCCGCCCTGGTAGACGAGGGGGTCGGTCCAGAAGGACTCTGGCATTTCCGCGCCGCGCGCCTTTCGCACCAGCTCTACGTGGTTGACGTAGGCGCTGCCGTCCACCCAGTGATGGGATCTTGGCAGCGGTGCCATTGCAGCGACGGCGTCAAACATAAACGCATCCGGCGCGCTGCCCGACTCGAGCTGCACTGCGAGCGCAGCGAGTTTCGGCGACAGCGTCTGCCAATCGTCGAGCGCGCGCTGCAGCGTCTTCGCAATGCCGTCGGCGTAGACCGCGGCGCTCAGGTCGCGGCTCACTACTGCCAGCCGGCCGTCGCGGGTTCCGTCCTTGATCGTTGCCAGCTTCACTTGCCGCTCCCCTTCCAGCTGTCCACGTAGCCAGACCACTCGACGGACGCGGCAGCCGGGCCGAGGTCAAGCGCGTCGCGAGTGTCGATCATGACGGCGTATTCATTGGTGGCGGGCTTGGTCTGCTCGAACATGCGCGACAGTGCCTTCGGGTGCGGGCCATGGGTGAAGCCGGATGGGTGGAAGCTCAGCATGCCCGGATGGATATTGTCGCGGCTGAAGAAGTCGCCTGCATGGTAGAAGATGACTTCCTCGTAGTCGTCGTTGTTATGGAAGAAAGGCACCTTGAGCGCACCCGGATCCGTCTCGAACGGGCGCGGCGCAAAGGTGCAGACCACAAAGCGTCCGGCCAGGAAGGTCGTGTGGGCGGAGGGCGGCAAGTGGTAACGATGGCTCATGAGCGGCCGGATGTCGCGGACGTTGATCCGGCAGACCGACAATTCGCCGTGCCAGCCGACGGCGTCCAGCGGGTTAAACGGGTAGGTGGCGGTCGAGACCTCGTTGCGGCGCTTGATGGCCACGCGCCATGATCTTTCGTCCTGCTGTGCGAGGAATGCCTCGTCGATACGCGGGGTGTCGAGCATCGCCGCATCGAAGATGGCGTGGTGTCCGGCCAGGCCCTTGTCGGGAAGCATGTAGGAGGCGTTGGTGGCCTCTATCATGAGCACCGCGACTGGCCCCGCGCATTCGAGTCGCCACATGGTGCCCCGTGGCAGGACGATGTAGTCGCCGGCCTCAAAGGACAGATGCCCGAAGTCGCAGAACAGTTCGCCGCGTCCGCGGTGGACAAACAGCAGCTCATCCCCGTCGGCATTGCGTGCGAGGTGGTCCATCGCGCCCTCGGCGCGCCAGAAGCGCAGCCGGCAGTGGGCGTTGAAAAGGACTTCGCCGGCCGCCCAGGGCGATGCCGCGACCGCCTCGAGCCTGGTCAGGTCGAACGCACGCGGCGCGAGTGGACCGTCGAAGCCGCTCCAGCCGGTCGGCGGGTGACGGTGATGAAAAAAGGCAGCCGGGCCGAAGAAGCCCTCCTTGCTCATCTCCCGTTCGTAGGTCCCGGGCGGCAGGTCGCAGTGCGCCTGGCGCGAAGCGTCGCCCTCGATGCGGGAGTAGCTGATGTAGCGTTTCATGCGCGGATCCCCGGAATGCCCGATCCCGTCAATTTAGTTTCAAATGAAACTAATGGCAAGGGGAGGCAGGCAAGCGGACGGTCGCTTGTCTCCTGGGATGGCGGGGCCACGTACCAGAATCAAGCACTTGGAACAATGGGACGATACCCTTCTCCAGCAAGACCCCTTTAGTCGAAGCGCAGGTGCTTGACGCTTTTGCCGTGGCGGCGGATCAGGCGCAGCGCCTCGATGCCGATGTGTATGTGCCGTTCCACGAACTGCTGGGTCACCTTCAGGTCCGAGGCTGCAGTCTTCACGCCTTCCGGCACCATCGGCTGGTCGCTGACCAGGAGCAGCGCCCCGGAGGGGATAGAGTTGGCGAAACCGGCGGCGAAGATCGTGGCGGTCTCCATGTCGATCGCCATCGAACGGGTCTTGCGCAGGTATTGCTTGAAGGCCGTGTCGTGCTCCCAGACCCGTCGGTTGGTCGTATAGACCGTGCCGGTCCAGTAATCCTGCTCGAGGTCACGAATTACTGTCGACACCGCTCGTTGCAGGCTGAAGGCCGGCAGCGCCGGAACTTCCGGTAACAGGTAATCGTTCGACGCACCGTCGCCGCGGATCGCCGCGATCGGCAGGACCAGGTCGCCTATGCGGTTCTTGCGCTTGAGCCCGCCGCACTTGCCCAGCAGCAGCACGGCCTTGGGCTTCGTTGCCGACAGCAGGTCCATGATGGTCGCGGCGTTGGCGCTGCCCATGCCGAACATGATCATGGTGATGCCATCGGCAGTGGCGTTCGGCATTGATCGATCACGACCGATCACCGTGGCGCCGGTCAGCTTGGCAAAGATATCGAGGTAGTTGCCGAAGTTGGTCAGCAGGATATGGTCGCCAAAGTCCTTGAGCGCGGTACCCGTGTAGCGCGGCAGCCAGTTATCGACGATTTCCTTCTTGGTCTTCATTGATGCTTCCCTGCCTCTTAGCGCTCGAGTATGGCAGTGACGCCCATGCCACCGGCGGTGCAGACGGAGATCAGCCCCCGGCCGGAACCCTTCTGCTGCAGCAGCTTGGCGAGCGTCGCCACGATGCGTGTCCCAGTCGCCGCAAAAGGGTGGCCGACTGCCAGTGATCCGCCCTTCACGTTGAGCTTTGCACGATCGATTGAACCGAGCGGGGCGTCGAGTCCGAGCCGGTCGCGGCAGAACTCCGGTGACTCCCAGGCCTTGAGCGTGCAGAGCACCTGCGCCGCGAAGGCCTCGTGGATTTCGTAGAATTCGAAGTCCTGCAGCGCGATGCCCGCATCAGCCAGCATCCGCGGTACGGCATAGGCAGGAGCCATCAACAGCCCCTCGGCGCCCATGAAGTCCACCGCCGCCACCTTGCCAAACGTCAGGTAGGCCTGCACCGGCAGGCTGCGTTGACGAGCCCAGTCCTCGCTGGCCAGCAGCACGGCGGAGGCGCCGTCGGTCATCGGTGTGCTGTTACCGGCCGTCAGCGTTCCATCCTTCGAGAAGACCGGCCGCAGCTTCGCCAGCTGCTCGACGGTGGTGTCGCGGCGCATGTTGTTGTCGGCCTCGAGTCCTTCGAATTTCACGACGAGGTCCTGATAGAACCCCTCGTCGTAGGCTGCCGCCGCACTACGGTGGCTTTCATAGGCCAGCTGGTCCTGGGCCGCCCGCGAAATTGACCAGTCGACGGCCATCTGCTCGCAACTCTCACCCATCGACTTGCCGGTGCGGGGCTCGACCACGCCGGGCAAGGTGGGCTTGAAGTGCCGTGGTCGCAGGCCCAGCCAGGGTCTGACGCGCTGGCCCAGCGAACGGCCGCGGAAGCTGGCCAGCAGTAACTGCTGGTAGTCGCGCGAATAGACGATCGGCGCATCGGAGACGGTATCTACGCCGCCCGCCATGCCGCTGTCGATCTGCCCGAGTGCGATCTTGTTGGCGATGAGGATTGCGGCTTCCAGGCTGGTTCCGCAGGCGCGCTGCAGGTCGAGCCCGGGCGTCTCAGGGGCAAGCCCGCTGCCGAGCGCGCTTTCGCGAGCCAGGTTCCACTGGCTGGAGTGCTTTATCACCGCGCCTGCGACGACATCACCAAGGATCTCGCCCTTCAGGCCAAACCGGTCTACTACCGACTTGAAGACGGCTGTCAGCATCTCCTGGTTACCTACCCGGGCATAGGCACCATGGGCCCGGGCGAAGGGGATGCGACCGCCGCCTATGACTGCGACCCGCCGGACCTGTGAACCAACCAGCATGGTGTATCTCCTGTTCGCCGGCAGCAGGCCCGGACCGCGTTTCGTGAGTGAGCGCGCGAGTCGACATCCTACCAAGTGATGGTTCGGCTAGAATGCCAGCCCCGGTTTGCCTATGCCACGACATGGCCGTGGCCCGCCATGTTTGCTTTGCCTGAAGCCCGCTCCCGTTTCCGGCGCGATGCCCACGCCATTCTGCGCCTGGGTGGGCCTTTGCTCGTCAACAACCTGGTGCTGGCCGGAATGAGCGTGACCAACACCATTGCCGCGGGCCGGGTGGGCCCGGAGGCGCTGGCGGGGGTTGCCGCTGGCGGCAGTTACTACCAGATCTTCTGGTTGATGGGCATCGGCGTGTTGATGTCGATGCCGCTGCTGGTGGCGCATTCCTATGGGGCCAGCCGCGACCAGGACGTCGGACACCGCTTCCGGCAAGGGCTGTGGCTATCGCAGATGACTGCACTGCCGCTGCTGGTTGCGATGCTGTTCGTCGAGCCGGTGCTCGGCTGGTTCGGCACTGCGGAACGTACCATTCCGCATGCCACCGCCTACGTCCATGCACTGTGCTTTGGCATGCCGGCGATGCTTGGCTACCTGGCGCATCGCTACACCACCGAGGGCATCGGCTGGACCCGGCCGATAATGTTCACCGCCGCGATCGGCCTCACCGCCAACGTCGCCGGCAACTGGGTCTTCACGCTGGGCAATCTCGGCGTTCCCAGCCTGGGCGCACGCGGCTGCGGCATTGCCACGGTCATGGCCCAGTGGTCAATGCTGGTCGCAATGCACTATTACCAGCGCCGGCATCCTGTCTATCGTCGTTTCGGGCTGTTCACCCGCTTTGACTGGCCGGACCTCAAGGCCATACGCGAGACCCTGGCGCTGGGCCTGCCGATTGCCGGCAGCGTGGTGTCGGAAGGGGCGCTGTTCGCAGTGGCTGGGCTCCTGATGAGCACGCTCGGCACGGAAATCGTTGCGGCGCACCAGATTGCCCTCAGTTGGGGCTCGATCATGTTCATGGTGCCGCTGGCATTTCATTCGGCCACGACGGTGCACGTCGGCCACAGGCTCGGCGCGGGCGACCCTGCGGCGGCGCGCTTTGCCGGCTGGTCGGGCATCGCCATGTGCGCGATGTTCATGGCGGCCTCCGCGCTCGTGATCGTGGCGGCAAACCAGCAGATAGTCGCGCTGTACACGACTGATGCGCAGGTACGGATGCTGGCCGCAGGACTGTTGCTGTTCGTCGCACTGTTTCACGTACCGGATGGGGTGCAGGTCGGCGCAGCGGGCGCACTACGCGGGTTCAAGGACGCGCGCGTCCCGATGATGCTCAACTTCATCGCCTACTGGTTGGTGGGTTTTCCCATCGCGTACTGGCTCGGGATCCACCAGGCACACGGCCCGCGCGGAATCTGGGTGGGATTGATCGCCGGTCTGTTCACGTGTGCCCTGCTGCTGACGCTTCGCTATAGGCAGGTGTCCGCACGCGCCGTGCGGACGGCCGCGGCGTCACTTGCCCCCCGCCGCGATCGGTAGCTGAAGCGGGGGCTTGGACGAAGACTCGCTCGATCGGATGGACGATGCGCTTCCTGACGCTGGGAGTCGCTGCGCCGCGAACCTGGTCTTTTCCAAGATCCCATGGCCTGGCATGGCCGGCTGAGTGACGAGATGCTCCACGCCATGCGCCTGGTGGTCGACACGGACCGGCATGCCAAGGGCTGGAGCTGCGAGCAGGCCATCCAGTGCATGAAGGACAATTTGTCGATGGCCGAGAGCGATATCGTCGCCGAGGTCGGGCGCTACATTGTCCGCCCGGGTCAGGCACTCGGCTACGAGGTCGGCGACCTGCGTATTCCGGCACCCAGCGACATTGGCCTGGATCAGCCGTCCGGTCCACAGAGCCCGGCGTTCTTGTCCTGGTCGCTCCGCAGAACGGCGGACAGGTAGTAGTCGACAAGAGTCCGGGCCAGCTTCCTGTCCGGATCGGTGGTGAGAAAGGGGGCGGCGTCGCGCTCCCAGCCGTCGACGCAGTCACCGTTGCTTGCCGGCGACGCGGCGCAGGTCAGCAGCGAATCGAAAGCGCGGCGGTAGACTGCAAAGTCCCCGCGCGACATGGGCGCGCCATGGCCGGGCACCAGCTTGACGAAGTTGACCAACTCAAGACGGGCCAGCGCCGATTGCCAGTGCTCCGGACAGGCCGTATCGAAAAAGGGCGCCGGCAAGGTCACCAGGTCGCCCGCCGCAAGCACGCCCGTTGGGCTGTCGTAAAGCCAGACATCGCCCTCGGTGACTGCGTAGCGCTCGAGGCCGACCTGCAGCGGCCGTCCGGCCAGCGTGCGCTCGCCGGCCGCCGCGATGGTGATGTCGGGATACAGGGCCCGACCGCTGTCTATGGTCGCCAGGTCGGCGCGCACCTCCGCCTGCTGGGCCGGATCGCCGTCGCGCGCCAGGAACTCGAGGCCGCTCTGACGCGATCGAGCCAGAAAGCCCGACATCGCGCCCTCGATAGCGGAACTGGCGTACACCTGCAGTTGTGGATAGGTCGCGCGCAGGTGCGCGTTGCCACTGGTGTGATCCAGATGCCAGTGGCTGTTGACGACCGCCAGGATCGGCTGTCGCATCTGCGCAGCGTAGTCGAGGATCTTCTGCGTATGTTCGGGATGACGGCCCGTGTCCATCACCACCAGCCCCCGCTCGCCCTGAAAAATCACGGTGTTGCCGTCGGGTTGGCGGCCGGGATCAAAGCCGCCGGAAATCAAGGTGATTCCCGCCACCAGGTCGGTGCCTGTAGTCGAACCGGGAACGCTCGGCGCTGGCTCTGCACGACAGGCGGCAAGCACGACCGCCGCGGAGATCGCGGGGGCGAGATGCGCAATCAATCGGCGCTTCATGTCATTCACCTTTGCGGGCTTCCAGCAGGTCCACGTATGCGCCGCTGACCAGGTCCTCGTCGGCGACGCCCAGTGCCGCCATGATCCGGCGGGCCTCTTCCTCGCCCTCGGCGACGGACTGTGCCGGGGCGAGCACGACCTCCAGTTCGAGAAAGTCGCCGAGCTGTTCGACGCGATCGAGATGAATGCGCGTGTCCCCCACGAGATACAGCCGGCGCCTCTTGCGTACGCGCCCGGCGGTGCCCCAGGCGCGGCTGAGCGCCTCGCGCAGAGCAGCCGGATCCGGGGTGGGTGCGATCACGTAGCGAGAGAGCTTGGGGCCGCCCTGGTCGGGCCGCTCGTAGTGGATCAATTCGCCACGATCCCGCGCCAGTTGCCTCAGCTTCAGGCGTCCGTTGGGGCAGACGAAGAAGGTGTCGTCCTGGTCGAGGTCGAACGGACCCCCGTCAGCCAGGTCTGCTGCGCGCCTCTCAATGGCCGCAAGGTCGGCGACCCGCGCCTTGATTTCGACATTGCGCCGCGCCGGTTCCCGGTGATCCTTGTGCATGGTCAGTCGCTCCGTCGGGCTCTAGTCGCCCCGCAACGCGCGCGGTCCGCTTTCGTAGAGAATGAATACGGCCATCAGCACCAGGAAGACGGCGAACCCACGCCTGAGGGTATCCTGTGGAACACGATTGGCGTAGTGGCTGCCGACGACGCTGCCCGCAGCGCCGAGCACGACAAAGGTCATGAGCACCG
>JAHEAZ010000082.1 GCA_024642505.1 Gammaproteobacteria bacterium | reverse complement strand
CGTGGCCGTCGCGGTGTTAGAGGTGATCTCGGTCAGGAAGGTCACCGTCAGGCAGATCGCCAGGATGAGGGCGAATACCGGCAGGTCCGCCAGGCCACCCAGCGCATTGCCGATCAACGCGGCGAGCCCGCTCACGGTAAAGGCCGAGGCAATACAGATGCCGCCGGCAAACAGCAGCAACATGCCCCAGGGAATCGATCCTGCCATCTTCCAGTCGAGCAGGTGCCCGTCCTCGCCGTCGGGCACCAGGAACATGACCAGTACCGCGGCCAGCGCGACCGTGGAGTCGCCGGCCGTCTCGATGCCGAGCCAGCCCGACCAACCGCCGAACGGCTCGGATCGCGTGATCCATGCAAGTATTGTCAGGCCAAAGACCAGCATCACGCGAATCTCGGATCGGCGCCAGGCACCCGCCGCGCGCAACTCGATCGGCTTGGCGCCTCGCAGCCCGCGCGACAGCCACAGGGCGATCGCCGGAATGGCGAGGATGACGACGGGCAGCCCGGTCTGCATCCAGCGCACGAAGCCGTACTCCTGGCCCGTCATTTGCTGATAGACACCGGCGAAGATCACATTGGGTGGCGTACCGATGAGCGTGCCGGTGCCGCCGACCGACGCGCCGTAGGCGATGCCGAGCAGCAGCGGCACCACCAGACGCTCGTCCCCGCTGCGGGCCAGCACGGCCAGCGCCATCGGCGTCAGCATCAGTGTCGTCGCGGAATTGGAAATCCACATCGATACCAGTGCGGAGGTCAGCATGAAGGCCAGCACCAGCCGTCCGCCTCCATTGCCGCCGACGAGACGGATCATCCCCAGCGCGAAGCGCTCGTGAATCCCCGACTTCTCGATCGCCTTCGACAGCATGAAGGCACCCATCAGCAGCAGGATCACGGTGTTGCCGAGCGCCGCAGAGGCCTGCTGGTGGGTCAGCACGCCGGACAGCGGAAAAGCGGCAAACGGCAGCAGCGAGGCGGCCGGGATGGGAATGCTCTCGAACACCCACCAAATGGCAGTAGTCAGGGTAATGCCGGCAGTCCAGCAGATCTTGGGGTCGAGGCCGATGCCGGCCAGCGCCGTGCCGAGCAGGGCACCGGCGAGGGGACCGAGCAGCAGGGTCATGCGCTTCAGGTTCATCCTTGGCTCCCTGGCCTTGCCTATAGCTTACAGTGGGCAGACTTCTGCGGTTTTCTCACGCATGGAACACAGGCACAGACCCCTGGTTGGCATGAGGGTGGCGGCGAGCTATGTGCTGGGGCTGGCGGTGTCACTGGTCACCGACCTGCCCTCGAGCGCGGTCATCGTCTGGGCGATGGCGGCGGTCGGCATCGTCGTCCACCTGACCGTGCGGACGCCGGTCAGCGCGAGTGAATCACCGCATTGAGGGGATCGACGGCCGCCCGTCGGCGGTCCGACGGCGCGGACGCGCCGTCAGCCCGCGGTCTTGTTGCGGCGCGTAAAGAACCAGATCAGCGCCATGGCCATGGCAACGGAGAGCACCAGGCCCCATGACTGCAGGCCCAGCATGCGGCCGACGATGCCGCCGAGGAACGAGCCGCCGATACCGTAGAGGATCGTCTTGCCGATGCTCATGTTGTCGGGACCCGGCAACAGGAAGCGGGCGAGGGCACCGATGGCCGCGCCGATAGCGGCGGCAATGGCGAAAAAGATGAGCAGGCCAACCAGGCCGCCAATCGCGACAGATCCAGCATCCATGATTCTTCTTCCCCTCTCTGGAAACAGACGCCCAGTCGGCGGGTCAGAGCATAACCCATGTGGGCGCCCTGTCGCGCCAGCCGGCCTCATCGTGGATGGCGTGTCCATTGCGGCGCCGGTCGGGGGCGTCTACGGCCGGCGGGCGCCAGCGGCGCCTTACGCGCGCGGACTGCGCTTCGCGAACTCCGGGTAACGGCCGAGGAACAACAGCAGCACCGCCCCGGCGATGAACAGGAACAGCGCGACGTTCAGGATCGGATCGTAAGTCCCGCTTGAGTCCCGTACCCAGCCGTAGGCCGCGGGCGATACCGCCGAAGCCATACCGAAGGGCATGTACAACGAGCCGTAAATCTTGCCGTAATGCGCCATGCCGAAGTACCGGCCGGCCAGGTAGGCGACGAGGTCGGTCTCGGCGCCGGCGGCGAAGCCCAGGAACAGCGCGGCGACGAACGCCAGCGGCAGCGTCAGGGAGTCGCCGGTGAGCAGGACGCAGGAAATCGCTGGCAGGCACAGGATCGGCAGTGTCACCGCCGGTGCCCAGAAGTGATCGAGCAGGAAGCCGGTGAAAATGCGCCCGAACATGATGCTGAAGCCCAGCCCGCTCATGACCAGCGCGGCCTGGCCCGGCTCGAATCCCTTGGCGGCAAGCATCTGCGGCAGGTGGATGTGTGCCCCGCCATAGGCGAAAGCCACCAGAAGGATCGACGCGAAAATGATCCAGAAGCGGTAGCCGCGCATCGCCTCCCGCAGCGTCAGGCCGGCCAGTGCCGAACTGCCGACGCTTACCGCCAGTTCCGGGGGGCGCTCCTCTGCGGTGGGTTCACGGAAGAACAGGATGCCGACGGGCAGCGCCACCAGCAGCGGCAACAGCGCGACGATCGGGTAGGCCATGCGCCAGCCGAAGTGCTCGATGGAATAGACCGTCAGCGGTGGCACCACCATCGCGGCAAGGCTGGTGCCCACCAGGGTGATGCCGAGCGCCAGGCCACGATTGCGGTAGAACCATAGATTGACCGCGCGTGACCAGGTGACCGGCGTCGAACCGATGCCGACCAGCCCGACCAGCACCCATAGGCCATAGAAGCCGACCAGCGTGCCGGGGGTAAAGGCGAACGACGCGAACGTCAGTCCGAAAGCCAGCAGTGACCACAGCGCCACCCGACGCACCCCGAAGCGGTCGGCCATGGCGCCGAACAAGGGCGCCAGGAAGGCTGCGAGCACGCCGAATATCGTGATGCCGAGGCTGATATCTCGAAAGGTCCAGCCGAATTCCTGGTTCAGCGGCCCGATGAAGAAGCCGATGGTGTTGAAAGGAATGGGCGAGGCGCCGCACATGACGCCGAGCATCGATGCCAGCAGGACCTTCCAGCCGAGCCGGAACTCGGGATGCTTCGCGGGTGAACTCATGGCGGTTGCTGCTCCGGTCCGGGCCAGGCTGAACGATACCTTGCCGCCGGCTCAGCGCAAGACGCTTTCGAGCGACTCGACCAGCAGGCGGCGCAGCCGGGACCAGTTCCGGCCGCCGTTCCGGGGCTGGCGCTGGTTGACCTCGAGTTCGATGCCGACATAGCGTCCGGCCGTGAACCGGCGCCGCAGGTGGGTGGTCAGGCCATCAGCCTTGCCGGCGTAGGGATAGTTGAAGCGAACCCGGAGGGCGGGATCGGCCGCGAGAATCGCCTGTCGCCAGCGCCGCGCCAGAACCCGCTCGCCGGGGCGTGCCGGGTCGTACAGCAGGCCGATGTCGGCCTCGCGGATGACGCCGCCAAGCGCCGGAGCAAAACTATGCGAGGAGATGTGCACGACCCGCCGCCCGGTCGCGGCCTCGCCTGCCACACGGCCGACAAGTTCTTCGCGGTAGGGCTGGTAATAGAGCTGAACGATCCGATCGCGCTCGGCCCGCGGCAGGTCGCGGGTTACCTCGGAAAACAACCGCGGATGACCGTGCGAGCGGTTCAGGTCTACCAGCAGGCGGGTGATCGTGGACGACGTCAACCCGACACCGAAATACCGGGCGAGGTCGCGCGCCACTGTCAGCGAGCCCGGGTCGAATCCGCGGTGGGTGTCCAGTAGCGCGCGGTACGGCTGGAACAGCTTCCGGTACTCGCGCGGCACACGGTTGCCGCCATGCTCGCTGCTCAGGATCAGCACCGGCGGGCGGCGCCCTCGTGGTTGCATGCGGGTCAATTCCGGAACAGGAGGTCACGATCGAGGCAGCGGCACAACCGACCGAACACCTCCCGCAGGGACTCGCGGCGGTAATCAGCGCCGATCGCCCGCAGGATCCGCCGTGCCAGTACGCCCTCACGGAGGATCAGCTCCAGCGGCTTGCCCCAGATCTCCCGGGCACCCGGATCGCGAAACAGCGTGTCGTCGAGCAGGTGCCGCCACAGTTCATGGGCGGTGCAATGCGGCTCCGGAAATCCCACCCGCTGCAGGTATTCCGTGTCGGAAATTACTGCTGGACCGGCGCCGCGGCTGCAGGCGGTCAGGATCGCGAGCAGGCGTTGCGAGTCGAGCGGATTGAGCAGTTCCTGTTCGGCAGTCTCGCCGTCGTACCAGGCGTGAAGCACTGCAATGGTGGCGGCCGCGATCGCCAGGTCGGCCCGCGGGCACTCCTGGGTATCGATCACCCGGATCTCGATGGCGTCGCGATCGAAGCGCGCGATGGCGCCGCGCGAGTTCAGCCATTCGTCCTGCAGGACACCTTCCGTGTCGAGCGGTGCGATGGCGCGGTACATCGGCTCGAGGATGCGCGAGCGGTAGTCTGCTTCGCTGTGCACCGTTTCCGGAATCACCAGGCCGGTCATGCTGGGCACCCGCGCGGAATTGGTGCGGTAGCACTCCATGCGGTAGTCGAGCCAGCCAGTCGGTGTCCCCTCAGCTATGGGCGAGCTGGCAGCAAGCGCCGGCAGGATCGGCAGCAACAGCCGCACCATCGCGTGCAGCCGCGCAAACTCGTCATCGCCGTGGAAGGGCAGGTTGACGTGCATGCTCTGCAGGTTGGTCCAACCGTGCCGTCGACAGCCGAAGATGCGGTCGTAGCTCGCGTAAATCTCCGCGTATTCGTGTGGCCACAGGCGCGTTTCGGTGCGTGGGTCCATCCAGGGGTGGATGGCGCCCGGCATGAGCATCGCGTCCACGCGCGCCAGCGCGTCATTGATCTCGCTCACCTCGTCGGCGAAGCCGGCCGGCAGCGACGGCAGCGGTTGCATCGGGTCGTTGCTCTTCACCTCGACCAGGTGTGCGGCCAGCTCATTCGACCAGCCGAACGCGCCCCGGTCGCGGTCGGTTGACCAGCTGCCGTCGGGCGAGCGCAGCAACTCGTCGGCGATCGGGCGGACGTCGAGGGTATCGCGATCGACGATCATGTACTCGAGCTCGATGCCGCAGCCCGAGAACACGCGCAGTGGCGTGGCCGCGCTCATGCCGTAGGGCCGCGCTTGCGCTGCTCGACGCGGCGCAGGATGGTGCCAATGATCTCGCGGTACAGCGCGTCCTTCATCACGCCGTCCTCGACCCCTGAGTCGATGCTGGGGTTATCGTTGATCTCGATGACCACTACCCGGTTCCCAACCTGCTTCAGATCGACGCCGTAGAGGCCATCTCCGATCAGGCCGGCGGCCTTCACGGCCATGCGCACCACGTCCTCCGGCGCCTCGCCAACGGAAAGCGCCGACCACGGCCCCTCCGTGGGTTCCTTGCCGCCCTCGCGGCTGATGATCTGCCAGTGCCCGGGAGCCATGTAGTACTTGCAGACATACAGCGGGCGACGGTCGAGGACGCCGACCCGCCAGTCGAACTCGGTGGGCAGCCATTCCTGGGCCACGATGAGCTCCGAGCGTCCCAGCAGTTCATGAGCCTTGTGCAGCAGTTCCTGTTCGCTCTCGACCTTGACGACGCCGAGCGAGAAGGCGCTGTCGGGCTGCTTGAGGACCACGGGCAGTGACAGCGTCGGGATGATCTGGTTGACGTTGTCGCGATGCACCATCAGCGTTCGCGGCATGGGCACGCCATGGCGCCCCAGCAGTTCAGCCAGGTAAACCTTGTTGCTGCACTTGAGGATCGACTCGGGGTCATCGATGACCACCAGTCCTTCTGCCGCGGCACGGCGCGCAAACCGATAGGTGTAGTGATTGACCGAGGTCGTGTCACGGATGAACAACGCATCAAATTCGGCCAGGCGGCCACGATCCGCAGCGGTGATGAATTCCACCTCGAACCCGACCGCCTCGGCGGCGACCTCGAAGTGCCTGAGTGCCTTCTCGTCCGACGGCGGCTCGGAGCTCGCCGGATCGGTCAGGATTGCCAGCGAGAAGCGCGGCTCGACTTTCTTGCGGGCGTGGCGGAAGCGGCCCTGGAAGTAGCCAGTGGCCGCCTCGACCACGAAGTCGAAGTGCTGCGGCGGGATGTCGCTGGCCGCAATCGGCCGGACGCTGCGGATCCGCCACCGGCCGGGCAGTCGTTCGAAGGTGATCCGTAGCAGCGGCGCGGGAATCAGGCGAAACAGCTGCTGGCACAGGGCGTCGTAGCGATGGGCCGTGTTTCGGCCAAAGTAGATACTGAGGTCGAAGGTCTCGGACTTGATCGGGGCCAGGTCCCGCTGAATGCGGCTGTCGAGTTCCTCGGTCAGGAAGCGGGCGAGGTGGCGCGACTTCATGTCCTCGATGGTCGTGGTGCGGGGCAGTGGCTTGTGGCCACGCGCCTCCGCCAGCAGCGAGACGTAATAGCCGAGGCTCTGGTAGCGGTAGGACTTGCACAGGTTGAACACCTTGACCGAGCGCCCCTCGGCGTAGGCAGGATCGGTCAGGTAGGCGCGTGCGGCGACCGCCGACACGCCCGGGATCTGCAGGGGCCATTCGTGTGGGTTATCGACGACGATGAGGATGGACATGGGCCGCTCGGTGAAAACGCGTCAGTGTTCCTGGCGTGGGGAGATGACCAGCAGGTTGGCGTCGTAGGTGACGATGCCGAGCAGGATTGCCCCGATCACACGGTCGATGCTGGCCCAGTAGCGCCGGTTTGGCCCATGCGGATGCGGATCGTAGGGGTCGGCGACCTGCACGCTGCGCTGCTTGCGGTCGTAACCGGACAGCACGACGAAGTGTCCGGCCGGTTCGCCGCGGATGTCGTCGGGCCGGTCATCAGGACCGTACTCGCGTGCCGAACGGTACAGGAAGGTCGACGACAGGCCAGCCAGCACCGGCAGTTTCCGCCGCAGCAGCCCCCTGATCAGGGTTCTTGAAGGGTCTGTGAGGCGTACCCGGCCGCCCAGCGCCAGGAATTCCAGGTAACCGGCGGTGGCGCCGGCCAGTCGGGAATCGTTCTTGAGCCGGGACTGCTGTTGTAGCCGGTCGGCAAGGTCGACACCACTGCCGAACCACGTCGGGTCGAACATGGTCAGATTGAAAGTGTAGATGGTGGCGTGATAACCGCGGCGCAGCGCGTCGCAGGCGAGATACACCGCGAGCGTGCCGCCATGCTCGAGCTTCTGCATCCGCGCGATGACCTCGGCAAGTGGCTCGTCACTGCCCCAGTAGCGGTAGATCGCGTGCAGGCAAGTCGGGCCGCATGTGACCTCGTCGGGCTGCGCGAGCATGTCGACGGGAAGGCGCAGCCGGGCGGGAAGCATGGTTTCTTGGACACGAGCGGTGGCTGAGTTGGCGCGAATCTTCGCTATCTCGGCCGGGGAAGTCCAGTGATGTCGGCGACTGGAGCTTGTACACGACAGTGAATGCCCGGCCGGGGCCACCGGGAGGCAGGCGGGGATGGGATTGGATCTCGTTTTCCCGTAACCTTGCCCGCCAATGGGTGGTTACTTCCTCCGTCGCCTGCTGCTTCTCCCGCCAACACTGATCGGTATCACGATCCTGGTTTTCGTGATTACCCGACTGGTGCCTGGCGGGCCGCTGGAGCGCGCCATCATGGAGGCCCAGCAGGCCAGCATCAGCGCGGGCGTATCGTCGACGGCAGGGCAGGGAATGGCCCTGTCGGATGACCAGTTGCAGCAGCTAAGGGAATACTACGGTTTCGACAAGCCGTGGCCCGTGAGCTATGCCCTGTGGGTGGGCAAGGTGGTCAGGGGCGACCTGGGAACCTCTTATCGCTACAACGAGCCGGTCTGGGACATCATCCGCTCCCGCTTCCCGGTGTCGCTGTTCTACGGCATTGTGACCCTGATCATCACCTACGCGGTGTCGATACCGCTCGGCGTGCTGAAAGCCATCAAGCACCGGACCGCGGTGGACAACGTCACCTCGGTCATCATCTTTGCCGGCTATGCGGTGCCGGGCTACGTCCTCGGGTCGCTGTTGCTGCTCTATTTTTCGGTGCGGCTGGAATGGTTCCCGATGGGTGGCTTCACCAGCCTCTACTTCGACGACCTCGGAACCTGGGGCAAGATCAAGGATCTCTTTCACCACGCCGCCCTGCCGCTGGCCTGCTACCTGATCGGCAGTTTCGCGGTCACCACGCTGCTGGTGAAGAACAACCTGATGGACAACCTCGCGGCCGACTACGTGCGCACCGCGATTGCCAAGGGCGTGTCGTTCCGCCGTGCGGTGACCGGTCATGCGCTGCGCAACTCGCTGATCCCGATCGCTACCACGTTTGGCCAGAACGTGACCTTGCTGGTAACGGGATCCTTCCTGATCGAGACCATCTTCGACATCAACGGCTTTGGGTTGCTCGGCCTGTCCGCCATCTTCGACCGGGACTACCCGATCGTGATGGGCGTGGTGCTGCTCAGCAGCATGTTGCTCCTGATCGGCAACATCCTCTCGGACATCATCGTCGCCTTCGTTGATCCGCGCGTGAGGTTCCAGTGAAGAGGTTCCAACCGTGAGGCTCAACCCGCTCACTGCGCGCAAGCTCAAGCGCTTCCGTGCGTTGAAGCGCGGCTATTACTCGTTCGTGCTGCTGGTGGCGCTGACGGTGCTGTCGCTGGGCGCGGAATTGCTGGTTAACGACAAGGCCGTAGCAGTGCGCTACCAGGGTGAGTGGTCCTTCCCTACCTACTCGGCGGTCAGGCTCGGCGCCGAGTTCGGGATCGAGGGCGAGGAGGCGCGGACCCCGGTGTCCTATCGCGAACTCAAGCAACGGTTCGAGGCGGAGGACGCCGGCAATTTC
>JAHEAZ010000081.1 GCA_024642505.1 Gammaproteobacteria bacterium | reverse complement strand
TGACCAGCACGCCCTGGAAGGCCTCGGGATTGAAGCGGAAGGTGGTGCAGCCCTTCAGCCCCTGCTGGTGAGCGTACAGGTAGATGTCCTTGAACTTCTCGTACGGGAAGTCCGTCGGCACGTTGGCGGTCTTGGATATGGAGGAGTCCACCCATTTCTGCGCCGCGGCCTGGATGTCCACATGCTCCCTGGGGCCGATGTCGTCGGCCGTGATGAAGTATTCCGGCAGCTTCTCCAACTCGTTCGTCGAGTTGGGCATGGCCCGCGGGTTGATCATCTCGCGGTAGGCCAGCAGCTCGAAGGAGTAGACGTCGATGCGCTCCTTCGACTTCTTGCCTTCGCGGATCACGTTGCGGAAGTAATGATGCGCGAAGGATGGTTCGATGCCGTTGCTGGCATTGTTGGCCAGCGACAGCGAGATGGTCCCGGTCGGCGCAATCGAGCTGTGGTGGGTGAAGCGCGCGCCGATCGACTCGAGTTCCTTGGTCAGGGCCGGCGCAATTTCCGCCAGTCGCTGCATGTAGCGGCTGTAGCGGACATGCAGAACGCGCCCCGGAATGCGATCGCCGACCTTCCAGCCATCGTTGGCCATCTCCGGCCGCTTGCGCAGCATCTCCTTCGTGACCGGGAACTTCTCGGTCATGATCGGCGCCGGACCCTTTTCGCGGGCCAGGTCGAGTGCGGCTTCCCAGCCGGCCACCGCCATCTCGCGGGCGACGTTCTCGGTAAACGCGATCGAGTCCTTCGAACCGTACTTCATGCCGAGCATGGTGATGGTCGAGCCGAGCCCGAGGAAGCCCATGCCGTGGCGGCGCTTGCGCAGGATTTCCTCGCGCTGACGGCCGAGCGGCAGGCCGTTGATCTCCACCACGTTGTCGAGCATGCGGGTGAAGACGCGGACGACCTCGCGGTACTCGTCCCAGTCGAACTCGGCCTCGGTCGTGAACGGGTTGCGCACGAAGCGGGTCAGGTTGACCGAGCCCAGCAGGCAGGAGCCGTAGGGCGGCAGCGGCTGCTCGCCACAGGGGTTGGTGGCACGCACATTTTCGCACCACCAGTTGTTGTTCATCTCGTTGACGCGGTCGATCAGGACGAAGCCCGGCTCCGCGAAATCGTAGGTGGACGTCATGATCACGTCCCACAGGCGCTGCGCCGGCAGTGTGCGGTATACCTTGCAGGCCACCAGCCCTTCGTCATTGGCGACATAGCGCTCGGTGACTGGCCACTCGCGCCAGACGAACTGGGCCGGGTCAGCCAGATCGTGCTCGGCCGGATCGTATTCGGCCAGCGACAGCGGGAAGGCCAGCTGCCAGTCGGCGTCTTCGCGCACGGCCTTCATGAACTCGTCGGTCACCAGCAGCGAAAGATTGAACTGGCGCAGGCGGCCGTTCTCCCGCTTGGCGCGCACGAAATCGATGGCGTCCGGATGACCGACGTCGAAGGTGCCCATCTGCGCGCCGCGGCGCCCGCCCGCGGAAGACACGGTGAAGCACATCTTGTCGTAGATATCCATGAACGACAGCGGGCCGGAGGTATAGGCGCCGGCGCCCGAGACGTAGGCGCCACGCGGCCGGAGCGTCGAAAACTCGTAGCCGATGCCGCAGCCCGCCTTCAGCGTCAGCCCGGCCTCGTGGACCTTGCCGAGGATGTCGTCCATCGAATCGAGGATGGTGCCGGACACGGTACAGTTGATGGTGGAAGTCGCCGGCTTGTGCGCCAGCGCGCCGGCGTTCGACATGATGCGGCCGGCCGGGATCGCTCCCTTGCGCAGCGCCCAGACGAAGCGTTCGCACCACTGGTCCCTGAGCTCAGCATCCTCGACTTCCGCCAGCGCGTGCGCGACGCGCTGCCAGGTGTCGTCCATCGACTCGTCTACGGGCGCGCCATCCTTTGCGGTAAGCCGGTACTTCTTGTCCCAAATGTCGAGCGACGCTTCCTGGAAAGGGATCTGGTCAACGTCTTTGGGCTCGATCTTGACCGCAGTGCTCATGAGTTTCTCGTCGCTCCCCTGGACGCATGACGGGCGCTTCTGGCGCAAAAAAAACCGATCCCCGGAATCGAAGCCGAACCGAGCCGTGTAAACGGTCTATGAGGCATTCCCCCGAAGATCCCTGCTGTTCTTCTGACGACATCCTGGTCCGGCGGGCGGCTACAAGATGTTGTGTCAGGGTTATCAAAGTATTGCCGCTTTCGCCCTACTGTCAAGGATTTTCTTGGTCGAAAATCACCCTATTTTTATCTTTTTCTTTCAATTACTTACAGATCTCACTTCGCGAGCTTTCCGGGGAACATCGGAAGCTGCCTATGTCAAGCGCGGATTTATGCAGACCACAACATCTTGTATGCACCGGAGAGCCACAGCACGCCCACAGGTTATCCACTTGAGCGCCCTGGGCGCGCTCTTGAAAGCCGCTCCTTAGCCCCTATTTACCGGTCAAGAGGCTTCTTTTTCGCTACCCGGAATCAATCGGAGGACACCACGATGAACGTCGCATTTCACGAGCCCTGGAGACTGGTCAACCGCCTGCACCGCGACCTCGACCGGCTGATGAGCGCGCCGCTCGCGGCCGGCGATGACGAGACCAGCGCCGTTGCCAGCTGGATTCCCGCCATCGACATCCGCGAGGAGGAAAAACAGTTCGTGCTCCATGCCGACCTGCCCGGCGTCGATCCTGCCAACATCGAGGTGACGCTGGATGCCGGCGTGCTCACGATCCGCGGGCGCCGCGAACTGGCGGAGCGCGACGAGCGCAGCGGCTATCGTCGCGTCGAGCGCGTCAGCGGCGAGTTCTTCCGGCGCTTCGGTCTGCCGGACACCGCCGATTCGCAGTCAGTCAAGGCCCGTTGCACCAACGGCGTGCTCGAGGTGACCATCCCGAAGCAGCCGCAGGTGCTGCCGCGCCGCATCTCGGTCGAGTCGACCTGAAACAAACGGCAGGCGGTCCGGCCGGGCCGTCGCCGCAGGCCCACAAATGGGGGCCGCACGCCTTGTCGAGGCGGCGGCCCCCTGCTCTTTGGCTCGTCGGGAAGGGACGGCATGGAACTCGCCGCCGTGTTCGCCTGTCACACTCACCCGTACGCGACGCCCTTTTGCGTCGACCTAGCAACCCCATGAGGTTTCAGATGAAGCAAGTCCTCGGCATCGCGACGCTGTCGCTGCTCGGCTTCGCCGCCGGTGCTGCAACCATACTGCCCACCCAGGTTGACGGACAGCCGATGCCAAGCCTGGCTCCCATCGTCCAGCGAGTCGCCCCGGCGGTCGTCAACATCGGCGTGAAGGGCAAGGTGTCGGCGCCGCAGCATCCGTTTTTTGACGACCCGAACTTCCGCCGCTTCTTCGGCATGCCGCCCGGCGCGGCGCCGCGCGAACGCGAATTCCGCAGCGCCGGCTCCGGCGTGATCGTTGACGCCAAGGCCGGCTATATCGTCACCAATGCGCACGTGGTGGAGAACGCCAGCGAAATCACGGTAGCGCTGGTCGACGACCGCGAGCTGCAGGCCGAGGTCGTCGGCGCCGACAAGGGCTCGGACGTCGCGGTCATCAAGATCAAGGAAGGCAAGCTCCCCACGGACATCAGCCTGGCCGACTCGGCCAAGGTCGAGGTCGGCGACTTCGTCGTGGCGATCGGCAATCCCTTTGGACTGCAGCACACCGTAACCTCGGGCATCGTCAGCGCGCTCGGCCGCTCCGGCATCAACCCGGAGGGCTACGAGAACTTCATCCAGACCGACGCGGCGATCAATCCCGGCAACTCTGGCGGCGCGCTGGTCAACCTGCGGGGCGAACTGGTGGGGATCAACACAGCAATCCTCTCGCAGTCCGGCGGCAACATGGGCATCGGCTTTGCGATCCCCTCGAACATGGTCCGGTCGGTGATGGACCAGCTGATCGAGTTCGGCGAGGTAAAGCGCGGCATGCTGGGGGTGACGATCCTCAGCCTCGACGCCGATTACCGCAAGTCGCTCGGCCTGACCGACGACGTGCAGGGCGCGCTGGTGTCCCAGGTCCTGGAGGGCTCGGCCGCCGACAAGGCAGGAATCATGGCTGGCGACGTCATCACCATGGTCGACGGCAAGCCGGTCAAGGGCGCCGGGGAACTGCGCAACCTGATTGGCATGGGCCGGATCGGTGACAAGGTCGAGATGGGCATCATCCGCGAGGGCAAGCCCCGCAAGATCACCGCGGTCATCGGCGAGCAGACCGAGCTGGCCGCCGAGGCAGGCGAGCTGCACCCGGCGCTTGGCGGCGCCGACCTGGCGGACGCAGCGCCAGAGCTGGTCGCGGGCGGCGGTGTGCTGGTCCGGTCAGTCGAACCCGGCAGCCCGGCGGCCCGCATCGGCCTGCGCGCCAACGACGTCATCGTCGGGCTGGACCGCACGCGGGTGAACGGTGTCAATAAGCTGGCCGAAGCAATTGGCGAGCGCCAGACGTTCCTGCTGACGCTGCGGCGCGGCAGCCAGACGGTGATCCTGCCGGTTAGGTGAGGTTCTGGCGGATGGCGGCCTTCCGCCATCCGCTTCCCTATAATCGCGGGATGCGCTCCCGCGACGTCTGCATCCTCGGCGGTTCCGGCTTCGTCGGCACCCATCTGTGCTCTAGCCTGACCCGGTCGGGTCATCGCGTGACCGTGCTCACACGCAGCGTCGAACGCGCCAAGGCTCTGCGGGTGCTGCCGGCGCTCAAGCTGGT
Organism: Gammaproteobacteria bacterium; assembly: GCA_024642505.1. Taxonomy (GTDB): domain Bacteria; phylum Pseudomonadota; class Gammaproteobacteria; order Steroidobacterales; family Steroidobacteraceae; genus SG8-30. Next base: position 4,221 of record JAHEAZ010000081.1, on the reverse strand, counting down.
CGCCTGCGACGTTCATGACGAGCAGCAGCTGGCCGCGGCGATGAGCGGCCACGACGCCGTCATCAACCTCGTCGGCATCCTCAACGAAAGCGGACGCAACGGGGCCGGCTTCCGCCATATCCATTCGGCGCTCGCCCGCAAGGTCGTGGCGGCCTGCCGCGGCAACCGTATCGACCGCCTGCTGCACATGAGCGGGCTGAACGCCGACCCGGATAACGGCCCAAGCCACTACCTGCGCTCCAAGGGCGAGGCCGAACGCATCGTCCGGGAGGAAGGCGGGCCCGATTTCAAGTGGACCATCTTCCAGCCGTCGGTCATTTTCGGCAGCGGCGATTCGTTCATCAATCGCTTCGTCACGCTGCTGCGGGCGATGCCGCTGTGGATGCCCCTCGCGAGGCCCGACTCACGCCTTTCGCCGGTATGGATCGAGGACGTCGTGGTTGCCATGCTCAGGTCGCTCGAGGACGACGACACGATCGGTGAGTCCTACCAGCTATGTGGTCCGGACGTGTTCACACTCAAGCAGATTGTTTGCTTCATCCGCGACGAGCTGCGCTTGAAGCGCACCATCGTCGGATTACCGGACTGGCTTTCGCGCCTGCAGGCCACGGTAATGGACTTCGTCCCGGGCAAGCCGTTCTCTACCGACAACTACCGCTCACTCACTGTGGACAGTGTCTGCTCGGTCAATGGCTTCGTGCGGCTCGGGATCGAGCCGCACGCGATGCGGGCGATCGTTCCGCGCTACCTCGGGCTGGAGGGCGGCCGCAGCCGCTATGCCCTCTTCCGCCGGCGCGCCCGTCGCTGAAACCGCGCCACACAGGCGTTCCGCGCGAACGCCGGCCGGCTCGCGACCGGCCCGGCGCACCACACGGTAGAACGCCGGCAAGTAACCGTCCACGTCCGCCAGCAGGTTGACGAAGCCGGGCAGGCACTGGTGATAGGTCGACACGGCGGCCAGCCTGGCGTTGTTGAGCTCGACCGCCATCATGCGGTCCAGGTTCGCGCCGTCGCTCCAGCCAGCGCGGAGTACCGCGTAATCCTGCTGAAGCCGCCCGAACTCGCGCTTCTTCGCCTGGCGCATCTCGTCCTGCGTCATTCCCGACGAGTACAGTTCGGCCAGGCGCTGGCGCGTTCCGGCCATCAGGCCGGTCACAGCGAACAAGCGCTCACGCATCCGCAGGAAGCCATCCAGTTCGTCAGCCCGCCCGAGCGACTCCAGCCAGCGTCGCGTGCCCTCGAGCTCGACCGCCGTGGCAAAAGCCTCGTTGAACGCGCTGTCACCGCGAACGTAGGCCACCTGGTGCGCCAGTTCGTGGAAGATCAGCGCCGCCAGTTCGATGTCACCATAGCCGAGCATCGTCGACAGGACCGGGTCGTCGAAGTGCCCAAGGGTCGAGTAAGCCGCCACCGGCGCCACGTAGACGTCGTAGCCCTGGTGCTGCAGTCGCCTGGCGTAGTTGCGCGCCTTGCCTTCGTCGAAGTAGCCGCGATAGGCGACACAACCGGCGATCGGGAAGCACCAGGTCTTCGGTTCGACCGCGAACTCCGGCGCGGCAAAGATGTTCCAGACCACGTAGGGCCGGTCGAGCTGCACGAAGCCCGTAAAACTTCCGTTGTCGGGCAGGGCCAGCGCTTCCGCGGCGAAGCGGCGCACGCGGCTCACGTAGTCGAGACGCTCGCGCAGCGCCGCGGGTGTTTCCGGCCGGGCAATGACCTCGGCGATCGGTTGGCGCGCCCTGCTGAGTTCCATCTGGCCGGCAGAGACATGCGCCAGGTAGCAGCCGGGCAGCACCAGGCAGGCCAGGGCCAGTCCCGCCATGGTGGCGCGGCGTGCACGATCGGATGAACGACAGGCTTCCGGTAACATGACTGCATGGAAGTCTATCTGGTTGGCGGCGCGGTCCGGGACGAGCTGTTAGGACTGCCGGTGAAGGAACGCGACTGGGTCGTCGTCGGTGCCACGCCGGAGGAACTCACGCGGCTTGGATTCCGCGCGGTCGGACGGGACTTTCCCGTGTTCCTGCACCCCGATACGCATGAGGAGCACGCGTTGGCGCGAACCGAGCGCAAGACCGGACCTGGATACCGTGGTTTCGCCATCGACTGCGCCCCCGACGTGACGCTGGAGGAAGACCTCAGGCGGCGTGACCTGACCATCAACGCGATGGCACGCGACCCTGCCGGCGGGCTGGTCGACCCCTTTGGCGGACGCGAGGACCTCGAACGCAAGCGGCTGCGCCACGTATCGGACGCGTTCGCGGAGGACCCAGTGCGGATCCTGCGCGTGGCCCGCTTTGCCGCCCGCTTCGCCCCGCTGGGGTTCAGCGTCGCGCCCGAAACCGTAGAACTGATGCGCGGGATGGTCGAATCCGGCGAAGTGGATGCGCTGGTTCCGGAACGCGTCTGGCAGGAGACCCAAAAGGCGCTCGGCGAGCCGCGTCCGGATGCCTTCCTTGGGACACTCAGGGACTGCGGCGCCCTCGCCCGTATCTTTCCCGAGCTCGATGCGCTGTGGGGCGTCCCACAGCCGGCGCGCTGGCACCCGGAGATTGATACTGGCGTTCATATGCTGCTGGTCATGCAGGCAGCGGCGAAGCTGACCGACAGTCCGCGCATTCGCTTTGCGGCCCTGATGCACGACCTGGGCAAGGGCGAGACGCCGCCAGAACTGTGGCCGCGGCATGTTGGCCACGAGGAACGCAGCGCCCGCCTGGTGCGGCAGCTATCCGATCGCCTGCGGGTGCCTACCGATTTCCGCCACCTGGCCGAGCTGACCGCGCGCTGGCACGGGCTGGTGCACCGCGCACTGGAGCTGCGCCCGAAGACAGTCCTGCAGTTGCTGGAGCACTGCGACGCCCTGCGCCGGCCCGAACGCTTCCGTGAATTCCTGGTGGCCTGCGAGGCCGACTTCCGTGGCCGCACGGGCTGGGAGAATAAATCCTACCCCGAGGCGCAGTTGCTCTCCGCAGCACTCGATGCAGCGCTTGGGGTCACGCTTACCAAAGAAGAACGCCACGGCCTGTCGGGCGAGGCGATTGGCGAGGCGGTAAGGCGGAAGCGACTGAATGCGGTCGGGGCCGCGCTCGACGGGGACTGAGCCCACGGCATCAGAGCCGTAGTACCCGTTCCCAAACGCCGAGGAAGGGTGGGTCGGGCGGGACCAGCCGCCAGACCTCCCCAGTGTCGCAATCTCTAAACCACTTCCCACCGTAGATCTCCCCGTGCCCGTAGTCTTCGTCCACCGTAACTTCTTCGGCGGCTCCGGAACCTGTTTCGTGGCGCAGATATTCTGCGAACCGGTCGAACTCAGCGAGGTTCGAGAAACCATGGATTTCAAACCATCGACTCATCTCAGCCACCTTGAGTCCACTCGGGGAATGTAGATTTGCTCGATGCCTCCGACCAACCCCCTCTGGGGCGCCGTCGCACCTTCATAGATTACTATCCCGGCCGGTATCTCCGCTTGGATGACACGCGTCGCTGGATTGCGCCAATTCTGGTCGATAGCAAGATCGATTACGGACTGCAGTGGACCGCTGGGCTCCATCTTGGTCCAGAACCGGCCGGTCGGGTTCCCCCTGTCTCCGATGACCCGGTAGACAGCCATGGGTTCTGCAAGCGTCCTAGCAGAATAGGAGTTGCTGCGGAATGTCGTCGCAACCTCCTCTGCCAGCGGTCCAGGGTTGTGCGGACCATAGCTCAAGCCCGCAGCTAGGCGCGTTCGATTCAGTGCCGCGCGGGAAGCAAGTGTGAGCGATGCGCCACGCCCTAACAGGAAGACGTCGCCAATCGTCGCACCGTAGTAGAGCGTCGCGTCAAGATAATTGCCCAGCCCCAGCGCGGTCGCCGCAAGTCCGGAGTAGTACCAACCGGGAATCAAATTTAGTGAGGCATCCCAGGCCGGGTACAAGGCCTTGCTGACCAACAAACCGCTGCCTACTCGCGGATCGAAACTCCCAGGTGTGGACGCTGCAATCGACTGGCCCGAACGGCTGCACGCCGATGCCGAACCGTACTGACCGCATGGATCCCGTTGCGCGGCCGACGCCACCTGGCCATTCCCGCCGCTGCGCCACAACTGGTACATGGCAGTGCTACTGCCGTCACGCAGGCCGGTGACCGTCACTCCCTGGCACCGTCCATCTGGCCCGTGCAGGCACTGCACTTCCTCGAGTCCGCTCGGGTCGACCACCGCCAGTGGGTTGTTCCAGGCGTAGG
>JAHEAZ010000004.1:21840-108675 GCA_024642505.1 Gammaproteobacteria bacterium | reverse complement strand
TTGGCGCACCGGTTGGACTCTTTTTCTACATCGATCGCGACATGCAGCCGGGCAGCTGGCTGGACCTGGGCATGTTCGTCCAGAGTGTCATGCTGGCCGCACGCGGGCTCGGCCTCGACACCTGTCCGCAGGCAGCCTGGGTCGAGTTCCACGGTATCGTCACCGCGCATGTAGGCGCGCCGCCCGAACAGATGCTGGTCTGCGGCATGGCGCTCGGCCATGCGGACCGATCGGATCCCGTCAACGACTATCGGCCGGCGCGGCTTGCGGTCGGGGAGTACACCCGGTATCTCGGCTTCGAGGACCGCGCTTGAGGCAGCCCGCCTCCTCGGCGGGTGCAGTATCGAGCCTGGCGGGCGTGATACTGGTCGCGGCGGGCGCCATGCTGTTCGCCATGAAGGGCGTCGTCACCAAGCTGATTTACGCACATGGCGTGGACTACGAGTCGCTGGTCGTGCTGCGATCGATGCTCGCGGTGCCGCTGTTCTGGGCCTGGGCCTTGAGCCATGGGGCGGCCAGCGCCATCCTGCGCGCGTCCTGGCGAGCCGTCGCGACTGCCGCCTTCGGGGGTGCGCTCTGCTACAGCCTCGGCTCGCTGCTCGACTTCTATGCGCTGACCCTGATCGATGCCAGCCTCGAGCGCGCCCTGCTGTTCACCTATCCGGCCATGGTGGTCATCGCCTCGTCGATAATCAGGCGCAGGATGCCGACGACCCAGCTCACCGGCGCGATTGCCTTGACCTGGCTGGGCGTTGCCCTCGCCGTCGGCGCCTTTGACCATGGCGTACTCGCGGCGAATTCGACCGGCGCCATCTGCGTGCTGCTTTGCGCGGCCACCTTCGCCACCTACTTCCTGTTGAGCGAACGGTATACCAGGCAGGTCGGTGCGCTGCCTTTCACGGTATTCGCAATGACCGGCGCTGCCCTGGCCCTGATTGCCTGGTACCTGCCGCGTCACCAGGCGTGGCCGATCGTGCCGGGCACCGATGCCTGGCTGCTGGTGGCGTTACTGGTCGTCTTCTCCACGGTCGCACCGGTCCTGATGCTGGCGGAAGGCGTGCGCCGGATCGGGGCCGAACGCGGCGCGATCGTCAGTACGGTCGGGCCGCCGTTCACGATCGTGGTCGCTTGGCTTGCGCTCGACGAGCGCCTGACGATGCCGCAGCTCGCAGGTACCGTGCTGATCATCGCCGGTATCCTCATGGTCGAGATCGCGCGGCGCCGTCAGGCAGCGACCTGACGCCGCAGACAGCTTCAGGAGCGCATCGCCCGCTGCGCCTGCAGCCAGGCCAGCTCGGCGAGCTGCTCGACCTTCGCGGCGTATTCCCGGGCCTGCGCGCCCGCGGCGGTGCCGCGCAGCACGCGGCCGCGGATGCCATGCAACACGGCTGCCAACTTGAACAGGTTGAAGGCCACGTAGAAGTCAAGGTCGGCAATGCCGCTGCGTCCGGTCAGCCGGCAATACGTCTCGACGCAGGCCGCCTCGTCCGGCAGGTTCAGCGCCGACAGGTCACGTCCGGCCAGGCCCGGCACGCCGGCGTTCGGCATTCGATAGATCATCAGGTAATAGGCGAAGTCGGCCAGCGGATCGCCCAGCGTCGCGAGCTCCCAATCGAGTATCGCGAGCACCCGCGGCTGTGACGGATGAAAGACGAGGTTGTCGCAGCGATAGTCGCCGTGCACGACGCGGGTTTCATCGGCCGCCGGCATGCGCGTTGGCAGCCATTCCACCAGCCGGTCCATCGCCTCGATCCGACCGGCGGCTTCATCCTGCAGGTACTGCTGCGACCAGCGTGCGAATTGCCGTGCCACGTAGCCGCCATGACGCCCGAAATCTGCGAGCCCGGCCTCGATCAGGTCGGCACGGTGCAACCTCGCCAGCGCGTCGATGATCGCTTCGCTGTGGGCCGGACGGCAGGAAGGCACCACTTCCGGGAAGCCGGGGTCGCGCAGGATCCGGCCCGCAACCCATTCCATCACGTAGAACGCCGTGCCGACGACGCTGTCGTCTTCGCACAGCAGCAGCGCGCGTGGCACGGGCACGTCGCTAGCCGAGCCGAGCGCCGAGATCACGCGATATTCGCGCTCTACGGCATGCGCCGAGGGCAGCAGCCGGCCAGGCGGCTTACGCCGCAGCACGTAGCGCCGTCCCGGCGTGGACAGCAGGTAGGTCGGGTTGGACTGCCCGCCCTCGAACTGGGACACGGATAGCGGTCCCAAGTAATCCGCCAGGCGTTGCCTCAGGTATTCGTCCAGGCGGCCCGGGTCGAACTCGTAGCCGCGGCGGACCGGGCCGGTTCCAGGCACGGATTGCGGGCCGCTCATCGCCCGGCACCGGTGCCCGTACTGCAGCGAGTCACAGGGAACTCACCAGGTGTCCACCGTCGACGACGACGACGCTGCCGGTCATGTATGCCGAGGCGTCCCCGGCAAGCAGCAGCAGCGGACCGTCAAGATCCTGGGGCCTGCCGAGGCGACGCTGGGGAATGCGCTTGATCAGGGCCCGGCCCGCTTCGGTCGCGAAGAACTCGCGATTGATATCGGTCTCGATGTAGCCGGGGGCGATCGCGTTCACCCGGATACCGTATCTCGCCAACTCCAGCGCCAGGGTCTTGGTCAACTGTATCAGCGCCGCTTTCGACGCCGCATACGCCGCCACCGAGCCCGCCTGGCGCAGACCCAGGATCGAAGCCACGTTGACGATCGAACCGCTATACCCGCGCAAGCGCATCCTGCGGGCGACCTCGGTCGCGACCAGGAATGGGGCCTTGAGGTTGGTTGCCAGCACTGCGTCCCAATCTGACTCAGCGTGCTCGAGAATCGGCGCGCTGGCCGTTATGCCGGCGTTATTGACCAGGATGTCGATGGGGCCGAAGCCAGCCTCGACCGAGTCGATCGCGGCATTGATCGACGCCGCGGAAAGCAGGTCCAACTGCGCGACAAAGGCTTCGCCGCCGCTCGAGCGGATCGCCTCGGCCACGCGCTCGAGGGCGATCTGGTTCCTGGCGGCGAGCGCGAGCCGGGCGCCTGCGGAGGCAAGGGTCATCGCCATGTGAGCCCCGAGACCGCGCGAGGCGCCCGTCAACAGCACCGTACGACCTTGCAGTTCGCGTCGAGTCTCGCGCATAGCCGTCCTCCCCTCCCCTCAGGAGTCCGCACCGACGGATCTACACGGGCAGCACGGACCGCGATCAGCCGCTGAGCAGCCCTGCTTCCGAAAGCTTCGCGATGACCACGTCGGCGGCTTGTTCTGCCGACATGTCCGTCGTGTTGAGCCTGAGTTCCGCGTGCTCCGGCGGCTCATACGGCGAATCGATGCCGGTGAAGTTCTTGATCTGCCCCAGCCGTGCCTTGCGGTAGAGACCCTTCGGGTCGCGCTTCTCCGCCTCGGCCAGCGACGTGTCGACGTAGACCTCGAGGAACTCGCCATCGTCCAGGAGTTCACGCGCCATCCGGCGCTCCGAGCGAAACGGCGAGATGAACGACACCAGCACGATCAGGCCCGCGTCCACCATCAGCTTCGACACCTCGGCAACACGCCGGATGTTCTCGACCCGGTCCGCCTCGGTGAAGCCCAGGTCCTTGTTGAGCCCATGTCGAACATTGTCGCCGTCGAGCGCGTAGGTGTGCCGGCCCAGGGCAAGCAGCCGCTTTTCCACCAGGTTGGCGATCGTCGACTTGCCGGCGCCCGACAGGCCCGTGAACCACAGTACGCAGGATTTCTGTCCCTTCTGCGCGGCGCGGACCTGCTTGTTGACATCGAGCGCCTGCCAGTGGACGTTGTCCGAGCGGCGCAGGGCGAAATGGATCAGTCCGGCGCCGACCGTGTCGTTGGTGAGCTTGTCGATGAATATGAAGCCGCCGGTCTCGCGATTATCGTCGTAGGCATCGAAAGGAATGGGCCGGTCGGTGCTGAGGTTGCAGACGCCGATCTCGTTGAGCTCGAGCTGCTTGGCCGCTACGTGCTCCATCGTGTTCACGTTAACGCGATAGCGGAGATCGGTGATGCTGGCGTTGAGCATCCGCGGCCCGATCTTCATCAGGTAGGGCCGGCCCGGCAGCATGTGCTCCTCGTGCATCCAGATCATGGTCACCTGGAACTGGTCGGCCACGCCCGGGGGCGCGGATCCGGCGGCAAGCACGTCGCCCCGGCTCACGTCGACCTCGTCCTCGAGGGTCAGGGTGATGGACTGACCGTCCACGGCCTCCTGCAGGTCGCCGTCCTGGGCAACGATTCGCGCGACCTTGCTTTGCCGGCCCGACGGCAGGACGCGCACCAGGTCACCCGGACGCACGACCCCTCCGGCGACGGTGCCGGCGAAGCCGCGAAAGTCCTGGTCCGGCCGGTTGACCCACTGCACCGGCAACCTGAATGGCCGTTGCTGCAGGCCCTCTTCGATTTCGACCGCCTCGAGGTGCTGCATCACGGTCGGCCCGTAGTACCAGGGCATCCTGTCGCTGGCCTCGGTGACGTTGTCGCCCTTCAGTGCCGACATCGGGATGGCGGTGATGTCCTCGAGGCCCAGGCGCCGGGCGAACTCGCGGTACTCGGTGACGATGGCCTCGAACACCTCGTGCCCGTAGCCGACCGCGTCCATCTTGTTCACGGCAAGCACCACGTGCCGGATGCCGAGCAGCGAGACGATGTAGCTATGCCGGCGGGTCTGCGGCAGCACGCCCTTGCGCGCATCGATGAGGATGACCGCCAGGTCCGCGGTCGACGCACCGGTTGCCATGTTGCGGGTGTACTGCTCGTGCCCGGGCGTGTCGGCGACGATGAACTTGCGTTTCTCGGTCGAAAAGAACCGGTAGGCCACGTCGATGGTGATGCCTTGTTCGCGTTCAGCGGCCAGGCCGTCCACCAGCAGCGCGAAGTCAATGTCTCCGCCCTGCGTACCGACCTTCTTTGAATCCGCCTCCAACGCCGCCAGCTGGTCCTCGAAGATCATCTTCGACTCGTACAGCAGGCGGCCGATCAGCGTGCTCTTGCCATCGTCGACGCTGCCGCAGGTGATGAACCGCAGCAGGCTCTTGTGCTGATGAACCTCCAGGTAGCGTTCGATGTCCTCGGCGATCAGGTCCGACTTGTGCGACATCAGAAGTACCCCTCCTGCTTCTTCTTTTCCATGGAGGCGGCCGAGTCATGGTCGATCACCCGACCCTGCCGCTCCGAGGTCGTGGTCAGCAGCATCTCCTGGATGATGGCAGGCAGCGTGTCGGCCTCACTCTCGATGGCGCCAGTCAGGGGATAGCAGCCGAGCGTGCGGAAGCGGACCCTCTTCATCATCGGCTGCTCGCCGGGTTTCAGCGGCATGCGCTCGTCGTCCACCATGATCAGCGTGCCGTCCCGCTCGACCACCGGCCGCTCGGCGGCCAGGTAGAGCGGTACGATCGGGATCTTCTCCAGATAGATGTACTGCCAGATATCGAGCTCGGTCCAGTTCGACATCGGGAACACCCTCAGGCTCTCGCCCTTGTGCTTGCGGGTGTTGTAGAGCCGCCATAGCTCCGGGCGTTGCAGCTTCGGGTCCCAGCGATGCTGCGCCGAGCGGAAAGAGAAGATCCGCTCCTTGGCCCGCGACTTCTCTTCATCGCGGCGCGCGCCGCCAAAGGCGGCGTCGAACTTGTGCAGATCGAGCGCCTGCTTCAGCCCTTGCGTCTTCATGACGTCGGTATGCACGGCCGAGCCATGCGTGAACGGCCCCACGCCTTTCTCCAGGCCGTCCTGATTGATGTGCACCAGGAGCTTGACCCCCAGGGTCTCCACCAGATGGTCGCGGAAGGCAATCATTTCGCGGAACTTCCACGTCGTGTCGACGTGCAGCAGCGGAAACGGCGGCTTGGCCGGATAGAACGCCTTCATGGCGACATGCAGCATCGCCGCGCTGTCCTTACCGATCGAATAGAGCATGACCGGGTTGTCGCACTCGGCGACGACCTCGCGCATGATCTGGATGCTCTCGGCCTCGAGCCGCTGGAGGTGGGTCAGGGTTGTCATACGGGCGGGTTTTCCCGGTCAGGCTGGCAAACGGAGCAATATGTTAGCCGACCCGCCCATGGCCGGCGCGTGACTTGCGTCACGGGTCGTGGACAACTGCAGTGGCGTCTGCCACGGCCAGCACCCGGCGAGCGCGTTCGACCACCGGCAGGTCGACGAATTCGCCGCCGACACTCAGCGCGGCGGAGCCTGCAGATTGTGCTGCTTCGAACGCGGAAACGATCGCCCGTGCACGCTCCACCTCGCCGGCAGTGGGTGAGAAGACCTCCGTCGCCAGCGGCACCTGGTCCGGGTGGATGCAGAGCTTGCCCGCCATGCCAAAGCTGCGGCCCCGTGCGGCCGAAGCCCGGAACCGCTCGGGATCCCGGATCTCGACGACCACGCTGTCGATCGGCGGCTGCAGGCCTGCCGCCCGCGAGACGTGGGTCAGACGCGCGCGGATGTAGTCGAGCTCAGCCTCGTTGGGAGACGCCTGCAACCCGAGGTCGAGGCCATAGTCGGCGACTCCGAAGGACAGCCGCCGCACCCGCGCGCAGGCACCGGCGAGGGTGCTGAGCGATTCGACGCCGCGGGCGCTCTCGATCAGCGGCAACAACTCCACTGCCGCGGTGTTCATGCCGCGCTGCTGCTCGATTTTCGCGATCGCCGCATCGACGGCCAACAGCTGATCGACGTTCTCGGCCTTGGGCAGCATCACGCCGGTTAGACCCGGCCCGACTACAGCCAGCAGGTCATCCTGCCAGTCCGCTCCAGGAATTGCGTTGATGCGGACAAAGGCCGCTGACGGCCGGCGCCCTGCAACCGCCGCCGCTGCGGCTGCCCGCGCCGTGGCCTTGTCCGCCGCCGGCACCGCATCTTCGAGGTCGATGATGACGGCATCCGCCCCACAGCCGAAGGCCTTGTCCAGGCGCCGGGCATGGTTGCCAGGCACGAACAGCATGCTGCGCAGCGGGATATCGATTGTCTTCTTCATTCGCGTGACCTCAACGACTGCTCCAGACTGCCGAACCGCCTGATTGCCACCCGCGCTCGAGGCTGAGTGCGTAGGTGAAGCGGTCTCCCGGGTGCTCGGAAACGGAGGCCATGAACAGCCGCCGCCGCGCTCCGCGATAGCGGCGCACCACCGTCAGGCTCGGCATCCCCGCTTCGACCCGAAGTGCGTCGCTCATGCGTGCGGGCACGGCGCGGGCCATGATGCTGATGTCCACCGCGGCGACCTGCTCCCCGAAGCCCTGCTCGATCAGCTCATGCACCAGCCCGGGGCGCCTGCCGATTGACTGGACGATGCTCTCGTGCTCCGGCAGCAGGTAAATATCTACCCAGCAGATCGGCGGACGCTCGTCTGCAAACTGGCGCAGGCAGGAAACCCGCTGCCACTGCGAGCCGGTCTTGCAGCCGATCAGCCGCGCCAACACCCTCGTCGCCCTGACCGGCTCGTTCGACCGCAGCACGAGCTTGTTGCCTTCCGGGTATTGCAGCAGCGCGGCGGGCGTTGGCACCGACTGGACATACGACCGAGTCGGTTCGCGGGCCAGGACGACCGTGCCGACACCCTGGCGCCGTCCAATGAGACCCAACTCCTCCAGGCGGCGTAGCGCTTCGCGAACGGTATGCCGGCTGACGCCGAAGCTTTCGACCAGCTCGAGTTCCCCCGGGAGACTGTCGCCAACGGCCAGCCTGCCGGCGCGCATGTCCCCGAGCAGGGACTCCGCGACCTGCTGGTAGCGCTTGCCAGGAACGTCTTTCGGCCTCGGGACACGGCTCATCGCACTCTCCGCTGGCGAATCCCGAATTGACACGGAGGGGACTCAAACCTACGCTTTGTCCGGACAACTGGCCCGGATCCCCGCATCATACTGGAGCCCCGGGCAGCCCGCACTTCCCCGCCCGCCGACGAGGCCGGGCCTACGCGATCGGAGTTCGCTAATGACCCACCAGCCCACACAGATCGGACCGCAACGCTACCGTGAGTCGTTCGGCAGATACTACGAGGAATTTACCGTTGGCGATGTCTACGAGCATCGCCCGGGCCGTACCATCACCGAGACCGACAACACCTGGTTCACCTTGCTGACCATGAACACCCATCCGCTGCACTTCGACCAGGAATACGCCAAGGCCAGCGAGTTCGGACGGACAGTGGTTGCCAGTCCCCTGACCGTTGCCATGCTGGTTGGCATGAGCGTCACCGACGTCAGCCAGAAGGCCATCGCCAACCTGGGCTGGAAAGAGATCCGCTTGACTCATCCGGTGTTCCCGGGCGACACGCTTTATGCGGAAACGGAGGTGCTCGAGACACGGGATTCCAAGAGCCGCCCGAATGCCGGCATCGTGACCGTACGCACCGTGGGCAGGAACCAGGATGGAACGGCCGTCTGCACCTTCGACCGCACCATCCTGGTGCCGCGGCGCGGTCACGGGGTCGAAGACAAGAACGCATGATGAGGAACCCGACATGAACGACGCGATCAGCCCTGCAGCAAGCGCGAAGGCAGACGAGGAAGCGCAGGTACTCGACAGCATCGAGCGCTGGATCGAGAAAGAAGTGCGACCGATCGCGAAGAAGTTCGACCAGGCGGACGAATATCCGTTCGACCTGGTGGAGCAGATGAAGGAACTCGGGCTGTTCGGCGCCACCATTTCCCAGGAGTATGGCGGGCTTGGTCTCTCGGCAAGCTGTTATGCAAAGCTCGTTACCGCGATCTCGGCGGCCTGGATGGCGCCAACAGGCATCTTCAATTCGCACCTGATCATGGCGCAGGCGGTCGAGCGGAACGGCACCGAGGCGCAGAAACGCGATCTGCTGCCGCGCTTTGCCACCGGCGAACTGCGCGGTGGCATCGGCCTGACCGAGCCCGATGCGGGAACCGACCTGCAGGGCATCCGCAGCGTCGCCAGGCGGGACGGCGACGACTACGTCATCAATGGCACCAAGACCTGGATCACCAACGGCATCTACGGCACCTGTTTCGGAATTCTTGTCAAGACCGACCCGGAGGCGCAGCCACGGCACCGCGGCATGAGCCTGTTCGTCTGTGAAAAGGGCGACGGCTTCACGGTTGGCCGCAAGCTGAAGAAGCTCGGCTATCGCTCCATAGATAGTGCGGAACTGGTCTTCGACAATTACCGCGTGCCGGCCACGCGGCTGGTTGGCGGCGAGGAAGGCCGTGGCTTCCAGCACACCGTCGGCGGACTGGAACTCGGCCGTATCAACGTCGCCGCCCGCGGCGTCGGCCTTGCCACTGGCGCCCTGAATGAGGCGCTGCGCTATGCGCAGCAGCGGCGGACCTTTGGAAAGCCGATCTGCCAGCACCAGGCCATCCAGCTCAAGCTGGCCGACATGGCCACCCGCGCCGAAGCCGCCAGGCTGCTGGTGGAACAGGCCGCACGCAAGTACGACACCGGCGTTCGCTGCGACCTCGAGGCCGGCATGGCCAAGCTCTTTGCATCCGAAGCCGCCGTCACCAACAGTCTCGACGCCATGCGGATCTTCGGCGGCTACAGCTACTCGGTCGATTTCGACGTCGAGCGCTACTATCGCGATGCGCCGCTGATGTGCATTGGCGAGGGCACCAACGAGATGCAGCGCATCATCATCTCGCGCCAGCTGGTCGAGAGGAATCCGGCGTGAAGCTGCCGCTGTCCGGTTTCAGGGTCCTGACCTTCGAGAACTTCGGTGCGGGCCCGTACGGGTCGATGTATCTCGCCGACCTGGGTGCCGAGGTCATCAAGATCGAGAACCGCGCCCAGGGCGGCGACGCAACACGGGGCATGGGTCCGCTCCTCGGCGAGCACGACAGTCATTTCTTCCAGGCCTTCAACTACAACAAGAAGAGCGTTTGCCTGAACCTGAAGACAGAAGCAGGGCGCACCGCCTTCCGCAAACTGGCCGCCACTGCCCAGGTCGTACTCAACAACCTGCGCGGCGACCAGCCGGACAAACTTGGCCTGACCTACGCGCATCTTGCCGACGTGAACCCCAGGCTGATCTGCGCGCACCTGTCAGCCTACGGCCGGGACAATGATCGCAAAGGCTGGCCGGGCTATGACTACCTGATGCAGGCCGAGGCAGGATTTCTGCACGTAACCGGTGAACCCGGCACGCCACCCGCGCGCATGGGACTGTCCATCGTCGACTACATGACCGGCATCACTACCGCGCTTGCGATCGTCGCAGCGTTACTGGGCGTTGCGCGCGATGGCAAGGGTCACGACATCGACGTCAGTCTGTTCGACGTGGCCCTGCACCAGCTGACCTATCCAGGCGCCTGGTACTTGAATACAGGCATGGAAACCAGCCGCTTGCCGCGCAGCTCGCACCCGTCCGCCACGCCCGTACAACTGTTCCCCACGCAAGACGGCTGGATCTTCGTCATGTGTATGACCGAGAAGTTCTGGAGGAATCTGGTCGCCGAGATCGGCCGCGAGGATCTCGCCGCCGACCCGCGATTCGCCACGATCACGGCGCGCCGCGGGAACCGCGATGCCCTGACCGAGGCACTCGACCAGGTTTTCAGGATGCAGGACACGGATCATTGGCTGGTTCGCCTCCGGCACCTGCTGCCGGCAGCCCCGGTGCTCACGCTACCGCAGGCACTCGACAATCCCTTTGCTCAGGAAATCGGCATGGTTCGCCCCCTGCCTCACCCGCTACAGGATGAGTTCCGCTCCCTCGCCAACCCGATCAAGCTCGACGGCGCGCGCCTCGGGCAGCGAACTGCGCCAGCCCTCGGGGCAGACACGGACGAATTATTGCGGGAGGTCGGCTACGAGGAAGCGGCGCTGGCGGCGATGCGCGCTGCGGGCGTGACCTGACGCGGTGCCCTCGCCGTCAGAACGAATAACCGAGCGACGTCGCCACGTTCCAGTCGTTGGCATCAGAGCCTTCCGGCGCGCGGTTGTCGTAACTGTCGTACAGCGATATCTCGAAGAACAGGTCACTGACGATCTCATGCCGGGCGCTGACCGTTGCCTCGCCGCGAACCCGTCCCGATTCTGTGAGGCTGGGCAGGATGGTCAGTTCGACGGTCACGTCCGTCTTGGGGGAGTCCAGGCGGAACATTCTGAAGCTCGAAGTGAGCGGCAATTCGAGGCTTTCCACCCGCGAGCCATCCGCACGGTCTTCACGCGAAACGGCGAGACCGGCGCCCGCGCGCCACTCCAGGCCCTGGCGCTGCACGAGGTAACGGCCGGTAGTTTCCGAGAACAGGCTGCGCAGATCCAAACCCAATTCATCATTGTGGGAAAAATTGAGGGTGCTCTCGTAGTAATAGCGATTGGGCAAGAACCGCTCGACCGTTCCGGTCAGCGAGGCGCGCTGGCTGGAAGGTCCGACCGACTGGTTCGACGTGTTCGCGTCCAGCGCAATGTTCCATTTGCGCTTTTGCGTGCGAGTACCGAAATTGCCCGAAAAATTGAATTGTTCGATTTTCGTGGCCTGTACATAGCTGTAGCCGACGCTCACCGCACCGTCGAGGCGCCTGTACCAGGCACCTTGTTCGACCGTACCGAGACGCACCACGTCGGGCATCGCGATCTCGATAGGCTCGGAAGACCCACGGGCACCGGTCGCAACGACGTTCAGTATCCCAGGCGCGGTGCCCAGTTCGGGAGTAGCGCCGAAGATGCGCTGGCCGTTGGCCAGTTCGAGCTGCAGGACCTGCGCCGTCTTGAGTGCGCGGATCTTGTCCCACTCGATGTACAGGGTCCCCATGTCGTCGGTCTTGTACTTCAGCCGGCCGTAGGCAAGCTCTACGACTTCGCCAGTGATATGGTCGCCATTGAGCAGGACGACGACATCTGTCTTGTCGGCGAGAGCAACTGTTGCAGGCAGACCGAGCGTCAAGGCCAGCAGAATCACGCAGTGCCTGGACATGATCGGAAAGGTTGGCATGATCTTCACCAGCAAGAATTGGGCATTTTTGATCGCGGACCTTTGCCGGAACACGCAGACGGCCGCACCGTCATTGAAGTTTACAATCCACTGGGCTGGATTGCCTGTCGCTGCGCTGACAACGTCGTGCCGGAACAGCAGTGCCGGAGGCACCTATGAAACTGAGCGGTATACGAGTCCTGGACCTTTCCGTCTTCCTGCCCGGACCCCACCTGAGCATGATGATGGCCGACCACGGCGCAGAAGTGATCAAGATAGAGGCGCCGGGAGACGGAGACCCGGGCCGGCACATTGGCCTTGGCCAGGGCGGCCACACGACGTTCTTCCGCAATGCCAACCGTGGCAAGAAAAGTGTCGTGCTCAACCTGAAGGACCCTGCGGCGCGCGACGCGCTGCTGGAGCTGTCCGAAACTGCGGACGTGTTCATCGAAGCGTTCCGGCCTGGCGTCGTGAAGCGCCTCGGCGTGGACTACGAAGCCGTGTCATCACGCAATCCTCGCATCGTGTACGCGTCGATTTCCGCCTTTGGGCAGACGGGACCGAACCGCGACCTGCCGGCCCATGACCTCGCGGTGGAGGCGCTGTCGGGGGTGTTGAGCGTCAACCTCGGGGGCGATGGTCAGCCGGCGATGCCCGGGATCCCCGCGGCCGACATGGCCGCGTCGCTGATGACCTTCGGTGGGATCATGATGGCGCTGCTCGGGCGCGAGCGGACCGGTCGCGGCGATTATCTCGACATCTCAATGCAGGATTCGCTGATGGCCTGGCTACCCAATGTGCTCGGGCCGGTATTCGTCGAGAAGCGGGCGCCCGTTCCACAGGAGGAACGCACCTGGGGTGGCGCTGCGTTCTATCGCATCTACCGCACGCGCGACGGCCGTCATGTGGTACTCGGCGCCCAGGAGTTGAAATTCGTGCGCAACCTGCTGGGCGAGCTCGGCCGGCTGGACCTGGTCGAACTCGCTGAGCGCGGCCCCGGGCCGCACCAACAACCGCTTGTGGACTACCTGCAGGCGCAGTTCGAGACACGTACCCAGGCCGAGTGGGTCGAGTGGTTCCGCGGACGCGACATCGGCTTTGCGCCGGTCCGCAACCTGCGCGAGGCCTTCGACGACGACCACGTGCGCGAGCGCGGCATGTTGCTGCTCGACCCCGAGGGCATCGAGCACCTAGGCGTCCCGATCCGCTTCAAGGAAGAACCGGGCCTGCCGCGGTTCGACGTGCCGTCGCAGGGACAGCACAACGATGCTGTGTTCGGAGCGCCGCGGCGGAAAGACTCTCAGGCCGATTGACAACCGCCCGTGGCATTGGGACCGGCCAGGCGAATCTTGGCCGGCCGTGCCGCGTCAGTGATGGTGGTGTCCACCGGGGCCGTGCACGTGACCGTGCTCCAGTTCCACGCTAGTGGCGTCACGTACCTCTGACACCTCGACCTCGAAGTGCAGCGTCTGGCCGGCCAGTGGGTGGTTGGCATCGACCGTAACGACATCCTCCGCCACCTGAGTCACCACTACCAATCGCGTACCCTGCGGGCCCTGGGCCTGGAACTGCATGCCTGGTGCGAGCTCTTCTACCCCCTTGAAGGCCGAGCGCGGTACCGCCTGCACCAGCTGCTCGTCGCGGGCACCGTAGCCCTGCTCCGGCTCTACGGTCACCGACAGCTTCTCCCCTGCCTCCTTGCCCTCAAGCGCATTCTCCAGGCCTGGAATGATGTTGCCAAAGCCGTGCAGATAGGCCAGCGGGTCATTGCCCGAGGAGGAATCGAGCACCGATCCTTCTCTGTTGGTGAGCGTGTAGTGGATCGAGACGACTTTCTCGTGGGCAATCTTCATGCGGCGCTCCGAGGCGTGTAAGTGAACCGCAATGTTAGCGTTTACGGCTGCGATTCGCACGAATGGAGGAAGTTTTTGCATCTGAATCAGTCGCCAAGCGCGCATCGACCCACAGCCTCGGATTCACTAATCAAGCTAGTTCACAGGCGCTGTCTTGCGACGGGAGGCATCGTTCCAGGGTCCGGCCAATGCTGCGGACTCCACGAGACGCTGAGTTTCGCAGCGGTCCCAATCAGTTGCTCGAGGAGCGTAGCGCCGCCGTGATTGATCCTGGTGTCCCGGTCGAGCAACTTGGCTCTGTACGATGAGCATCCGATAGTGCGGCGCTCGAGTCGGGCAGGCTCAGCGCTGTCCCGCCTATCGAGGTTCTCCGGTTCACCTTACCCAAGGCTTGGAGTTCTTCGCTCCGGCGCTCACCGCTGAGGAACTCGAGGCCGTAGTTGCCTTCGACCCCGGGCCAGAGACGTCCGCCGTATTCCGTATTTGAAAGACCGCCTGCTACGCGGGGAAGAACTCGATCGGCTTGGTGGTCGTGATCGCCTCGACGTCCTTGTCCTCGAAGCGGAACATGCGGATTCGCGCCACCAGCTTGCGCTCGAGCTCTGCGTCGCCCAGTTCGCTCGACACGATCCGGCAGTCGGTGATTTCGCCGGTGGGAGCGATCGTCAGCTGGATCACGACTTTACCCATCAACGCAGGATTATCACGTAATGCTCTGTTATATAAAGCATAAATTGCTGATTTATTACGGTCGAAGACGAGTTCGATCTCCTCCTGCGACCTTGACGCTTTCTTGCCGCTGCCGGATCGGGAGACGCCGTCGGCGGGGCCGGAGCCGCGCATCGCGGATCCTCCGCCCGAGCCGCCAAAGGGCACCTGCATCTGGGTGGTGCCATGACCATCAAGGTTGCCGGCCCCGTACCCGAAGCCCTTGCTGACCGCAGCGGTGTTGATGCCGCCCGAGGCGGCTCCCGCCTTCGAGGTCACCAGGGAACGCTCCGCACGCGGAGGACCGTCGACGGTACCACTCGTGTTCGCGACCGTCTCGAGCTTGTCGGGCGTGACCTCGAACTGGTCCCGCAGGTCAGCCAATTCGTCCACGAAGGGCAGCAATCCGGCTTGCGCCGCCTTCTTGCGCGCCTGCTGCGTACGGTCGAGGTCCGGAGCCGGCTTCGGTCGCTCATCCGCCTTGCTCGGCTCCTGGGCAATCGGCTCCGGGACCTTCTCAGCCTCGGGCTCAAATGTCTCGACGGGAGGTGGTGGTGGCGGCAGCGGCGTTGCGCGCTCGAGCACCAGCTTGGCCAGACGTGGCGGAATCGGCGGCGGCACATCGATCCCGCGTTCCGGCGCCGGCAGGAACGGCATGATGACCGACAGCGCCAGTACCACCGCCAGGCAGGTCAGCAGTATCCGCCGAAAGCGATCGCGCTCCTCCGGCGGGGTGGCCCACGGCAGTTCGAAACTGCGGTAGAACGTTGCGGCGGCAGCCGTCACTCCGGCTTCTCCTCGTTCATGCGCCGGCCGCCGTAGCAGCCATCGCCTCTTCCTTCTGCAGCACAGCGAGCGACAGCTGGCCGTAGTCCGCATCGGTACAGGTCGCCATGACCTTTTTCAGGACCCGGTAAGGCACGTCGCGATCACCCAGAATGGTAATTTCGCGCGCCGACAGATCAGCGGCCGCTGCACGGACCAGGGCACGGTCCGTCTGCGCTTTCAACGCGACTTTCAGCGGCGTGATGATCACCCCGTCCGCCGCATCGACATCGGCGACCGATACAACCGGCGAACCCTGCACCAGGACCTGCTCGGTCGTCACCATGACGACGACGGTGTCGCGCGGCTTCTCCAGCGCGACGGACTCCGGCAGCGTCAGCGCCTTGGGCGGCTCCAGCGTCTGTACTTCCGCCGAGTTGACCAGCAGGAAGAACACCAGGATGGTGAAGATGTCCATCAGCGAAACCAGGTTCAACGACGTGGGCTTGCGGTTCCTGGCGTAGTGCCGGGCCATCCGCTTGGCGCGTGTGGACGTGCTCATGTCGGCGCGTCCCCGATCGAGATGTCCGGGAACAGCTCGACCTGTACCAGGCTGCCGTCCACGAGCGTCGTGTCCACGCGCACGGCGTCCATGACCTGCACGACGGTGTCATAGGAAATATCCGGCTCGAGCAGGATCGTCACGGCGCTGGCGTCGGGAAAGCGGGTCTTGACCTCGTCGCGCAGGAAGGCGGACAGGGCCTCGAGGTCCTGGCCCGCCTCATTGACGGGAAAGGCTCGCAACATGCCGGTACCACGGTCGGCGACCTGCAGTTCGGCCTTGCGCACGATGATCTCCAGGTTGAGCAGCTGTACGGTCTCCGGCACAGCCTCGG
The DNA here is from genome assembly GCA_024642505.1 of Gammaproteobacteria bacterium. Taxonomy (GTDB): domain Bacteria; phylum Pseudomonadota; class Gammaproteobacteria; order Steroidobacterales; family Steroidobacteraceae; genus SG8-30. The sequence continues at coordinate 92,583 of JAHEAZ010000004.1, read as the reverse complement.
TCGAGCTTGGCAGGTTCAGCTCGAGGATCGTCAGGCGCGAGAACACCGCCGTAATCAGCAGGAACGGCACCAGTACGACCATCAAATTCATGAAGGCCGTGATATTGAGCTCCGCCGCATCCTTTCGGCGGTGCCGGCGGGAGGCGCGGGAGATCAGGCTCACGCAGGCTCCTGGCGCCGCTCGACCACGGTGTTCAGGAACTTCACCGAGGCCATTTCCAGGCTATCGACGATCTCGGTTGTCTTTGACTGCAGCAGCGAGTGCAGCAGCAGCAGCGGAATGGCCACGATCAGGCCGAAGGCCGTCGTGTTCATGGCCACTGAAATCGAGGCGGACAGCAGGTCGGCCTTCTCGGCCGGATTGGCGTTCGCGACTGCCTGGAAAGCCTGGATCAGGCCGATGATCGTGCCCAGCAGGCCGAGCAACGTGGCGATGTTGGCAAAGCTCGACAGGTAGTGCGTACGCTTCTCGAGGCGCGGCACCACTTCCATCATACTTTCCTCCATGGCCTTCTCGACGTCGTCGCGGCGACGCGCGCTCTGCACGCGAGCGAGCCCGTAGCTGAGGATCTGGCCGATCGCACTGCCCGAATCGACGGTCGCCGCGGCCGCCTTGCGGTAATCGCCCTGCGACAGGAACGGCGACACCTCGGCCCAGATGCGCTTGTTCCCCGACGCGGTGCGCGTGAGGTAAAGGTAACGCTCGATGGCCACTGCCGCGCCAAGTGCGGCGACGATGGCGATCGGGTACATGAAAGTCCCTCCATCCTGGAAGAACTTGACGATCGTGCCTGCGGTATCCATGGGATCTCCCTCGGGATGGTTCCTGCTATGCAAAAGGTGCTACGGGGCGGGCTTGACTGCCGTGACGGGTGTCTCGGCCTCGACGTTTGGGGTGGAATCGAGCGCGCGGAAGTAACTGATTTCACGCCCGAAGACCTCCCGATCAACCGGCGTCAAGACCTCGTCGATCAGGCTGTTGAGCGGCTTGCCGCCGAGATCGCCAAGATCGGCGCGCTTCCACGGGACAACGTACATGACCTTGGGCAGCTCGCGATTGCCGGTGATGGCGGTGCTTTCGAGTTCCAGCCGGTCCATGGTCCCGGTCCGCGTCCCGGCTTTCTTGTCCCTGGACTCCGCGGCTGGGCGCGGGTCCGCCGAGGTCGGCTTGGCGTCTTCCGCTGCGGCGGCGACGACCCACCCCAGCGCCAGCAAGGCCAGCGTGGCTGCCATCTGCTTCATGGGTTCACTCCTGCACGCCCGGCGCTGCCGCCGGCGCGAATTGAAACCTCGCGGATCCAGTTCGCCACCTGGGCGTCTGGCTCGGTCAGGGTCGCCTGGTAGCTCTGGTACTGTTCGAGGGCTGCCACCGGCTGCTGCAGGTAAAGATCGAGCAGCACCCCCAGGTTCAGCAGTGCTGGCCCGTAGGCAGGATCTGCTGTCAGCGCGCTGCGATAGGCCTGCTCGGCCAGGGTGAAGCGGCCAGTGCTTCGGTACGCCAGGCCCAGGCCGGTCAAGGCCGGGGCGCCGCTTCCTGCCTCCAGTGCCAGCGTGAAAGCTATTTCCGCCTCCGCCCAATTCCCGCTGTCGGCCAGGGCCAGTGCCTCCGCAAGGGTTCCTTCCGCCGAGGCTGCGGCCGGGGCCTCCTGCCTGGCGTAGCGAGCCGGCTTCAGTTCGGCCAGTGCTGCAAAGCTCCGTCTTACCGGCTCGTCGAACAGTTCCTGGGCCGCGCGGGCCACATTTACTTCGTGCAACTCGATCGCGCGTTCCTCGAAAGGATAGGCCTGCTCCTCCAGCAGCAGGTCGTACTGCTCGAGTTCGTCGTCCTTGAGGTTACGCGGCCGCTCGGATGCCAGCAGGTCGCTGGCCAGGTGCCGATAGAGTTCCGCCGTCTCGAAGGTGGCGGCTGTGGTCACCTCGGCGATGCCGTAGTCTGCTGCAGCCTGGTAAGCGGCCAGTGCCTTCTCCATGGCAGCCCGTTTCGCCTTGAGTGTCTTCGACAGCGGTGCGTCGAGCTTGACCGACTCAAACGCCAGCCGTGCCGGCACGGCCAGCTCGAGCGAAGCTCGTGCGGCCAGCAGCTTGCTCGAGTCACTGCGACCGTCCACGGCGCCGGCATCCGCCGCAATGATGTCGCGCAGCCAGTGCTCGCGACCCGCGGTGTCGCCCGCCGCCGCAGCCATGTCCGCGAGCTTGAGCCTGACGCTCATGGCTTCATCAAGCGGCTGCGGATACCGCTCCACGAAACGGGACCAGGTGGAGGCTGCGCGCGCCATGTCGTCACCCTGCTCGTACAGGCCCGCCGCCTCGACCAGCGCGGCGCGGCGCACGTCACCGGTCTCGCCGGAGGACTCGGCGATCAAATCGAATTCTGCTGCGGCCTGCAGTGGCTGGCCTGCCTCGCCGTAGGCCAGCGCCAGGCTCTTGGGCACGCTAGCGGCCAGCGGGTTGTCCGGGTAATCGCGACGGAATGCCTCCAGCACCGGAATCGCGCGCTGCCACTGCTGTTCGCGAATCAACAGGGCTGCGGCATCGAACTGCGCGGTCGCGCGAATCGGCGACGCTGGTGCCAGGGCAGCCACCCGCAGGAAATCCGAGACCGCACCGTCTGCATCGCCCGCCAGCTGCTTGGCCTCGCCTTGCTTGTAGACCGCGGCGGCCAGGCGCTCCGAGATGGTGCTGCGGCCGACATCGTCCGCAGGCAGCCGGGTCAGGACCTCCTGGTAGGCAGCCTCGGCCTCTGCATAGCGCTCGAGTTCGAACGCCGAGTCCGCGACTACGTTCCAGGCGGTGTGCTGGCCGGCCGGATCCAGCGGCGGACTGTGCATCGCCGCGAGCATCGCGACCGAGCCGGCCCGCTCGTAGTCCTTCAGGTTGAAAAGCTGCTGGGCTGAGCGCAGGCGCACCGCACCGACTTCGGGGTGCCCCGGAAAGGCTGCGACGAACCTGAGGGAACTTTCGATGCCGGCGAGGTGCCAGGCGGCGCGCGAGTCGCCCGACAGCGCAGCCTCGTGCTTGTCGTAGGAGACTAGCGCCGCGTAGCCGGCCTTGGCGGACTGCCCGCCCAGCGGGTAGGAATAGGCCGTCCGTTCGTATTCCAGCGCCGCCGTCCTGAAGTCCCCACTTTCGTACAGCGTGTCGGCGAGAAGATAGTTGGTCTCCGCCGAGTCGGGATCATCGGGGAAGGACTCCAGGTATTGCCGATACCAGTCAGCCGCCTGCTCATAGTCCGAGCGCTTGCCGGAAGCCTGCGCCAGTGCGTGGTGATAACGGGCAACGTCCTGCAGGTTGGACTTCAGCTCGAGCGCGACTTCCGGCGCCTCGGACCGGGTGCGATCCCGCCAGAAGAGGCCGTCGAAGCGATACTGGCGGATGAATTCGCGCTTGCCTTCCAGTGCCAGGTCTGCGAAGCCGCCCTTGAGGTAGGCGTCGATGGCGCGTTCCTGCAGACCTGGGGCCCGGCGGTGCGCCGGGTCACGTTGCACAAAGGCGCGGTACGTGTCGGCGGCGTCGGTATAGCGCTCTTTTTCGACCAGCATGTCGCCGAGCGAGGCATAGAGCAGCCATGCATAGGCAGGCTGGCCATGGCTGGAAACGGCGGCATCCAGCGAGGCCGCGGCGTCGAGCCCGGCGAACTGGATAGACAACGCGCGCATCGTGTCGGCCACCACCTCGCGGTCCGCTCGCGGCAAGGTGTCAAGCGCCACGACCCCATCCTCCACGTCGGGATCGGCCAGCTTGCGATCCAGCAGCGTCAGGAAGGACCGCGCGCTCTGCTCCGTGGCCGACTGCTTGAACAGCGACCAGCCGTGCTTGTAGAGCGACTGTTGGTAGAATTCCGAGGCCGGCCCGATCCGGATTACGGCCGCGTAGGCGGTCTCGGCCTCGCGCCAGCGCTGGCTGCTGAAGAGCAACTCTCCGCGCCGGAATTGCGCCTCACCGACGTGGAGGCTGCCGGGAAAACGCGCCACCATCTCGTCCAGGTAGGCGAGCGCCTTCACCGGATCGCCTTCCGCCTCCCAGGCCCGGGACAGCTGGTAGAGGACGGCATCGCTGCGGGGATAGTCGGGCTGCTCGGCGAGCAGCCGAGAATAGATGTCGATCGCGGCCCGCGTCTCGGCCGATCCGGCTCCCTGCACCGGCGTCTCACCGCGCGCCGCCTCGCCGGCATCCAGCTCGAGATCGCCAAGCCGACGCAGTGCTTCCGTCCTGAGCACCGGATCCCCACCCTCGAGCTCGAGGAAACGGCGATACAACTGGCGCGTACGGTCCGCGTCGGGCAGCACCCGTTCACCCGGCCGGATGTCCGGCGGGACCCGCCGCAGGTCTTTCAGGGTCGGCTCTTGATCGGCCGCGAAGCTCATGGTCGCGACCGTCAGCGCGAGAATCAACAGGGGACCTCGCCGGATCATGGTGACACTCCACCAGCCGGTGCCGCGGTGGCGGCCGTAGCCCGGTCGTACAGGGCCGCAAGTGCGTAGCCTGCCTGCACCGAGTATTCGGCCAGACGCGCCTTCTGCGCCTCCAGTTCCCGGACCGCCAGCGATGCCAGGTACTCGCCCTGGCGCAGCCGCGCGGCCGCGACGCGCTGTCCGAGGTCCTCCAGTCGCGGCTGCAGGCTGGCAATGCGCGCAGTGAACTCCTCGTTACGCTCCGGTACCGCTGCCATGGCTTCCGTCACCGCCCGGTACCGCGTACGCGTGTCGAACAGCTGCGCGTCAAGTTCGCGCAGACTACGACCGGTACGCCATGCGCGCTCCCTGCCGTCCGACTGCAACCGCCAGTTCAGCACTCCCCGGGCGAGACGAGCCTTGTCGCGCGCATCGTCGAGGTTTGGATCCTCTGGTGTTGCGGCAAGATCTGCCTCCACGCCCTCGATCAGGCCCAGCATCCGCAGCTCTTCGCCGCTGGCGAGCGCAGACCAGTCACCCGCGTCAAGCGCGCCGTCGAGTCGCGCGTGGAGCGAGTCGCGGCGGACATCCATCGCCTCGATGTCGACCTGGAGGAGACGTTCGGCCGCGGCCGGCACTCGTTGATCAAATGCCTGGCTTCGCGCCTCGACCATCGCCGCGAACACGTCGAGGTTCTCGGACCAGTGCGCCAGGTTGCCGCCCAGGAAGTCGAGCGCACGATAATGCTTCAATGCCTCCTGGAATTCGTTGCCGGCCAGCAGGTGATACAGGTAACGCGACTCCGGCGCATCGGGCAGTGTGGCGAGCTGCCAGAACCAGCCTTGGTGGTCGCCACGGTCAGAGGCCAGGACCGCCTCCAGCATGCGCCCGGACCGGATAGCCTCGATGGACTCGTCGAGACGTCGGGTCTCTTGGTCGTAGGCCACGACGGCCGACTCATAGTATTCGGCTGCCTGGCGGTCAGCCGATAGTCTGGCGTAGGCATAGGGCACCGCGAGATAGGATTCCTGCACCGCGGCATCGAGCAGATTGCGACCCCGCAGCTCGCTCCAGGGCGCCAGTGAATCCGCGTACTTCTGCTCGGCGGCATCGGCCCAGCCGGCTCCAAGCAGGGCCTTGCTCGACTGCGGCCCGGTCAGACGGACACGCTCGAGCGCGATTCGCGCGCTGGCCGGCTCCCCAGCCTGCAGGTAGGCGTATCCAAGCGCAACATTCGCCTTGTCACGCAGCGACTTCAGCTCCTCGGTGGTTGCCTCCAGCCGTCCTGCCGCATCGAGCAAGGCGAGACCCTGGGGGACGCGGCCCGCACGAACGAGCGCCACGCCGAGATTGAAGCGGCCGTAGGCCTGCCAGTCCTCAGGGCCACTCCAGCCCTCGAGTTCCGCGACTGCCTCATCGTAGCGACCCCGGTACATCAGGCCTTGTGCCAACAGCAGTTTCCGCTCCGCGGCCATGGCCACCGGCAGGCCGTCGCCGGCGCTGCGGAGCGCGTCGCCTGACTCGTCGTAGTAACCGCGTGCATACATGACCTTGCCGAGATGGAACCAGGCCCGGTCGCGCACGGCCGGTGGCGTGGCTGGGTCGTCGAGCAGGCGCCTGAATATCGAGGCCGCCCGGGTATGCTGCCCGAATGACAGGTACAGTCCGCCGAGCAGCAATTCGGCGTCGGCGGCATGCGGTCGCATGTGCCCCTGCGCCGTGTAGGCCTCCGCTCGCACGATGGCCTCGAAATAGTCGTCCTGGAAGAAATAGAACAGCGTGTCGCCATAGTGCAGGTCCTGCACCGGCACCGGCGCGAGGGCGTCAGGGGAATAATCGGCACGCAGGTCCGGAGCCGCGACGGCAAGCGTCACGCCCAGGGCAACTATTGGCGCGAGCGCCGCACGCACGCGGCTACTCCCACTCCTTCACGACGAATTCAGGCTGCAGCTGGCGTGCCCGGTCGCTGATCTTCAGTTCGACGTACTTGGCGCCGACCCCCTTGTTCAACTCGAGTGTCGCGCCGCGCTTATAGTCCCGCTCATGCGGCCCCTTGCCAGTAAAGAAGGCCGTCATCTCGTGCTTGCCTGCCCTGAGGTTGCCGAGCCAGACGCGATGCACGCCGCCGCGCAGCAGCGCCTCGGCTTCCCGCTGGGTATAGAGGTAGTTGGTGACTTCCTTGCCATCCAGCAGGACTTTCACCGAGTCGAGCGCAAAGAACGTCCCGACGTCCATGGAGACGAACACGGCGACCTGTGTATTGGCAGGAAACAGCAGCTCTTCCTCGAGCATGAACAGGTCGCGATTCAGATCAACGACTTCCTGTTTGAGTGACTGCACTTCCGCGTCGAGTCCCTGGAAGGATGGCTGCGTGGCATCCGGCGGCGCCGCTGCGTCGTCGGCCAGGGCTGCCACGCAGATCACGACGGCAAGCAGGCAGGCGACCACCACCGACCGACGCCGGTGTGTCGCAGGTGCCTCTTCGGGCCGGCGTCTGCGCCTGTCTTGGGCAAACCAGGCCTGGGCAATTCCCGGACTGTCTATGGACATTTAGGGCTCCCTATTCATCCAGCAACATGCGCAACTGGCCGAGCATCTCACTCTCGCCGCGCGCGTCGAGTTCACCATAGGCGTAGCGCAGCATCCCCGACCGGTCGATGAGCAGCGTCGTCGGCAAGGACTCCAGGCGGTAAGCCTTGCTCGCAGACTTGCCCGAGTCGAGCAGTTGCGGAAAATCTGCACCGATGGCAGCCGCGACGGCGCGCGCCGTATCAGGCTGCTCGTCGACCGTCACACCCAGGATCTTCATCCCTGCATTGCCGTAGACGCCGCTCAAGCCTTGCAGGCGCTCCAGTTCGTGTCGGCATCCGCCACACCAGCTGGCCCAGAAGACCACCGCGACCACCTCGCCACGGTACTCGGACAGTCGGTAGTTGTACCCGTCAAGCGCCTTGAGGGCGAAGTCAGGCGCAAGCCCGGGCGCCTCCGCCGCGGCAGTCACCGGGCACGATCCGGCGAGACCGAGGGCCAGCCCGGCAAGCAATGCATACCCCAGTCGACACGAGTTGGTAGACATTCCGTAAAACTGCCATAGCTGCAGCCGCCGCGGATGCGAGGCGTGTCGCGGTTCGGCGACGCGGGCCGGCAATGGGTCGCGATGGAGCGGCGCGTCACAGCGCCGGTCGCCGCCGCACGGCGCCGGAATCGCGCTGCGGATGTCCAGCTTATCTCAGACGATGCGGCCGTTAACGACCGGATTGAATGCTATCAGGCTGTCCTGCAGCGAACTGGCGCCAAGGCCGTTTACCGGGAACAAAGACGAGAACTGGCCTTGCTCGCCGTGCAGCGCCAGGTAGTTGAGCACCACCGTTTCCACCAGCAGGTTGACGTTGTTGGCGGCCGGCGTGGATGAAGTCTCTACCGAACCGTCGGCGCGGAACCAGCCGATCTGCTGGTGCTGGTCGGGCGGGCGGCCATCCCCTGCATAGAGCTGCGGCCGGCCGCGTGGATTGTAGACCAGGAAGAAGGACGCCGCCGTCTGCTGATTATCGCTGGTCCACATGAATTTGCCCCGACCATCGGCCGAGTTGTCCACCTGTCCGTTGGCCGACAGAGAGCCGTCGCTGAACACGTACAGCATCAACGGCACGCCGCGCCGCGCGGCGTACTCGAGGCAGGCTCCCATGCAGCGGCCGGCGCGGAAATCCCTTAGCTCGCCGGTCGCCCGGCCCTGCCCGTGATAGTCGTAGCCACCCATGGTGATCGTTCCGGCGCCGGCAAAGCCATTGACCACCAGCTTCATGACGGCCGCCGTCTTGCGGAATTCGGCATCACCGTCGAACTCGGCGCGACTGAAGATGCCGCTGCCGCCGACGATGTCGGGATCGAGTTCCGGGTTCAGGGCCGATGGGTCGCCATAGCGGTCGGTCAGGTCGGCCGCCTTGACGTAGTTGCAGCGCACCAGGTCCTTGATGACGGCATCCCGGGTGATGCCGGTGTCGACCCGTCCCAGTTTGCGGTCTGACAGGCGCTGGATCGACTCCATGACAGCCACCGCATCGTCCTGGTCGAGCAGGCCCACCAGCTTGCCGGTATCGACCAGGCCCGTGACATCGCTGGTCCGGTCGATCTTGGTAGGACGGACGGCAGGGTCGATCAGCCCGGCAGGTGCCATCGAGTTGCCGCCGGATTCCGAACTGCGCGATCCGACCAGTGTCAGCAACTCGCCGTCCGCACCCGCGCGGAAGATTCCGTACATGGGGTTGTGCGGATTGTTGCCGGTATCGTTCTCCGAGCGCGCCGGAATGACCGCTCCGTTGATTCCCGCTGCGGTGAGCGGCGTCACGCGGTCGATGATACCCCGGAGGAAGGCGCTATCGGAATGGAAGCGAAGCCCCAGCTGTTCGTCGATCCAGTTGTTGCTGGCGCTGCCAGCATTGGGCGCGTCCGGGACCATGTCGCCCGGCAGGCCGAGCTTGGCGTAGCCCGCGGCGCTAAGGAAGTCGAGCTGCCCGCCGCGGCCGCCCACCAGCACATTTGAACCGACCATGTTGGCGCCGCCGGCCAGGTCGATGCAGATAAACGGGATCTTTCCGGCTCCCTGCACGGCGATACCGCAGCTCTGCTTGAGCGTCTCGAGGTCGGCGGACAGCGCTGCCTCGGCCGCCCTCGGGTTGGCGAACAGGCCAAGCACGCTCGGGGCGAAGACCGTTGCTGCGCCCCCCATCAGGCCCTGCGAGATGAACTGCCGTCGCGTGACCGGCATCGGGTGGTCCGGATGCCTCAGCGGCTCGTCCGGATGGAGGGCTCCGCGCCTGCGTTTACTGAACATTCCCTGTGTCCTTGGATGACTTGGGTTGAAGGACCCGCTACTGCAGCAGCGTGCTGGCGCCGCCGATCACCGCGGCACAGCTGGCCTTGACCACGGTTGGGGTACGACTGGAGTCGCAGCCCGCACCGCAGGCCGTGAGCCGGCCGATCAGGCCGTCGAGTTCAGCTCGAACCTCGGCGGAGGCTGGCTGGGTGGAAAGTCCGGTGCCGACGGCCCTGGTGACGAGCGGAACGACGATGAGGTCGCGTTCCGCTGCCGTGTCAAAGGCCTGTCCCGCCGGCGCGGAGAAGTCGAAACCCGGAAAGTAGGCGCTGCGGCGCACCGGGTCATCCACCAGCGAATTGCAGTACTCGATGGCCAGCTGGGCGATGCCGACCTGGTGCGCGGACAGGAAGCCGTCGATGTTCTCGACCGTCGGCAACTGTTCGCGCACGCGTTCGTAGGTCTCGGCAACCGCCGGATCGCTGCGCGGCACCCCGGTCATCGTGGCCATCGAGGCAGCGATTTCATCGAAGGTCCGCAATCCAATCGCGGGCAGCGGCACGCCGTCCGGTGGCGGGGGCGGCGCCAGCGGTGCGGGCTCGGTGCGCACGTTGGTCTGGTCGCCAAGTTGCTCGAAAGTCAGGAAGAACTGGTCGAGCGCCGGCCCCTTGTCGAGGGCGATGATGGTCCCGACACTGGAGAGCGCAAAGCCGCCGGCCGGGGCGTAGCCGCTCGCATTGACCACCACGTCGAGCGGCACGTAGGCCTGGCCGACCTTCGCCTCGGCGCCATTGATGCCGATCCGCATTCCGCGGATGCGCAGGCCATCCGGACTCACCGTATCGTCGAGGCTGATGAAGACCGGCTTGTCGAACAGGTATGAATAGCTGTCGAACTGGCTGACCTCGAACATGACGTAGGACTGCGGCACGTCGACGAGGTGGGCGACGCTGAACAGCAGGTAGAAGCGCTCGCCGACACCGGCGTCGAAATTTTGCTGGACCTGCCCGGCAGAGAGCGCGCGGTTATGAACGGCTGCCAGGCGGATCACGCCCTGCCACTGCCGGTCACTCGACACCTCGTTTCCCAGCACCAGTGCAAAGGTGTCGTTCCAGTCCGCGAACGTGCCGCCGGCCTGTGGGTCCCCCGCGCTGACCAGGGCGCCGTTCACGTACAGCTTGCGGCCGTCTACCGGGTCATAGGTCGCGACAACGTGCTGCAGGGTAGCCTGCAGCACCTCCTCCGCCGAGGGCGTGGAGAACTCGGGCGAACCGTTCGCACCCGTAGTGCTGCTGCGATGAAAGAAGTCGTAGTCGTACATCGTCTGGCCGAGCGTGAAGTTGCGGGTGGTCGTGCCGCCGGAGTAGCCGATGATGAAGGCGTTCTCCTGTACGACGTTGGCCGGCGCAACCCAGGCCTCGATCGAATATTCGCCGCTGGCCGTGATCAGGTCGTGCAGCTTGCGGCTGGACGAAGTCGGCCCCTGCAGCTTGCCGGCGCGCACGTTCACGCCCCAGCCGCCGACCCAGGCTACGTCGCCACTCATGTTCAGGTTCAGGGCAGGTTCGACGCCGCTGGTGTCGTAGGCGATCGTGCCGGTGCCGGTCTTGAACTCGTACAAGGCCACCAGCGCGCTGTCATGGCGGCTACCGCCGCTGGCGACGGTGCCGTCGTAGAGCGCCAGGGCCTTCGACAGCACCAGGCTCGCGTCGATCTGGCTGAGCGGAATCTGGTCGGCAAAGCTGCGGATCGCCTGCTCCATCTCCGCTGCGTTCTGCGAGCAATCGCTCCAGCAATTGTGGAATTCATTGCGTAACCTGAGGACGAGTCGGGACTCCTCGGGCAAGTCCAGATTGATCCTCGGCCGGGCCGCCGCGTAGGCGATGTCCGGATCGCTCTCCGCGAAGAACGGCGACTGTGGCGTCGTGGCTGCCGAGGAGTGGCAGCGGGAGCAGTACTCGACCAGTATCGGATGCACCGTCGAGGCAAAGGCGCCGGAGTTTGCCGGGAACGACTTGGTCGCGCCGACTTCACGCAGTGGCGGCGCGATGAGCTGGATTTCCCGCGTTCCTCCCAGCGTGGCACCGGCCCAGTTGCGGATCCATACAGTCAGCTGGTCCGCACAGGCGGAGTCGTTGGCCAGCCAGCAATTGTGGCCACCACCGACCTTGCTGACCATCAGCGAGCCACCCGGATCGGCCAGCGTCACCACGGAGTTGGCGGCCTGGTATGCGAGGTTGATGTCGTCTCCGCGGACGAACTGCGGGGACTGTCCACCGGCCCCGTGGCAGGAGCCGCAACGGTTCGATCCGTTGAGGTTGTCCCACACGTTGATCTTGAATGCCTGCACGTCCTGGCTGGCCGGCGGCGGCCCCTGGTAACCCGCAGGCAGCGGCGCAGAGATCACCGGGTTCTGCTCGGTGGCGGCACCGCCCCCGCAGGCTGCCACGAAGATGGCCAGCGCCGCGGCTGGTAACGCCGCGCGCGCGCGGCCAAGGAGACGGATCAGCTTGCCTGTCATGTCCGTCTCCTCATTCGCCCTGGCAGTAGGCTGCCGACTCGGCAAAGACCTGCTTCAGCTTGTAGCCGCCGGAACGGAATGAGGCGACCATGGAGCCCACCTGGGCACGGTCGGCCGAGTCGTTGGGCGGGCGCAGGCATACCGTCCGGAAGACCTTCTCCACCTGGCAGCTGGCGAATGCTTCGCTGTTGCCCAGCTCCGCACCCAGCGAACTGGCGCCGGCGCCGGAGCCCGGCAAGCTCGCGTCCCAGCCGAGCAGCGCGTTCTGGCCGTAGCGCCAGTAGTTCTGCCAGCGGTCATCAGGCGTTACGTAGCCGGGCTTAAAGGTCTCGGCGTTGTTGTAGTACTTGGGCCGCACCGTTCCGCCGCTATAGACCAAGCGTCCCTGGGCCTCGTCGTAGTCGTAGTGGGCGAAGGCCTGGGCCATCGGGTCCATCCCCGAGTGGCATCCCACGCAGTTGTTCAGGAACAGTCGGCTGTCACCACCCGGGCTGCGGCTGACGTCCTGGCGAATCCGGTCGGTTGGACGAGCGGTGTCCTGAATCTCCTCGAGGTCGCGGCAGAGGTGATTCAGCACGGTGAACCGGAACATCGCGCGGTTGGTGCCGGCGACGAAGAAAGCCTGGGCGGCAGCGCGCGTGGTCATGACGCCAGCGGCCGCCTGTGGTGGCAGGCCATAGGTCGCCGATTGGGTGCTCCGCACCAGATCCGCCTTCAGGTCGACATGCCGCCGCTCCATTTCCTCGTAGTGATCGTTGCCGGACGGCGAGGCTGCCGGCAGACCGAGACTGCTGCGGCCGACATAGAGCACGTCCTCGGACAGCAGGCCGTTCATCGGGACGTCGTCGCGGACCATGCCGATAAACGTGGCGGTGTAGTCGTTGAGTGGCGCAAACACAGTGCGGTCGCGATTGGTCCACGGCGTGGCCAGGTTCTTGAGCGTCACCGAGTAGAAGTACGGGCTCTCCATCGCCAGGTAGGCAGCCTGGGTGATCCGGCCGGCGGCAATCTCCGTTTCCATCGACCCGAGAACCGTGTCATCGGGCGGGACGCCCGCGATGCGGTCGTGGATGCGCCTCGCTTGTTCGCGCGGCCCGGCCTCCGCCATACCGGCCAGCAGCGTCGTAGCTACCAGTGCCGTCAATGTGCAGCGGGTCGCGTTTGATAACTGCCTGCGTCGATCGAATTCCATTTCTGTGCTCCACACACGCCCGGTGATGCGAGCTCGGGGCCGACTATATCGGCGCGATTCAGCGCCGGTAATGTCTCCAAACAGCGACATCCCGTGTCTGCGTGCAAAGGCTAGTCTCGTTCAGCATGGAATCGCGCGTGTGCACCGCGCACGAAGCGGAGCAGAGGACCAATGAAGGACGGAAAGTGTGACGCAGGTGGCGATTCGGTGGACCCTCGCGGCAACCGCTGCGCCAGCGTGGGCTCGCGTGCGACGCGCATCACGTTTTCGGCGATTGGCGTCATTTTCTTCGTGGCCACGCTCGGCGCATGCAGCAGTGGCGGCCAGGGAGACGTCAACATTGGCAGTGGACAGGCCGCCGACCCCATCGTCCTGGACTTTCCGATCGCCTACGTCCAGCGCGCACTGCCAACCGGTGACGAAGACCTGCGCGAACTGCGGACCGTCCAGGGAGGCGCCGACGTCTGGTTGCGCGACCGTGCGGCGCCCGCCGCAATGGACCGGAACCTCACGGCCGGCATCACCAACGGTGAATGGGACGTGCGCGATCTTGACGTGTCCTTCGATGGAAGCAAGCTCGCGTTCGCGATGCGTGCACCACTGATCGAGGGTGCGCAGGAAAGCGAGCAGCCAACCTGGAACATATATGAGTACGACCACAGCGCAGGTTCGCTACGGCGGGTGATCACCTCCGACCTCGTCGCCGAGGAAGGTCACGACGTAGCACCTCACTACCTGCCGGACGGCCGCATCGTGTTTGCATCGAGCCGCCAGCGCCAGTCGAGAGGGACGCTCACCGACGAGGGCAAGCCGCAGTTTTCCGCACTCGATGAGGACCGCAACGAGTGGGCCTTCGTGCTGCACGTGATGAGCGCGGACGGCAGCAGCATCCGGCAGATCTCCTTCAACCAGAGCCACGACCTCGATCCGTCGGTCCTGCCGGATGGACGCATCGTCTTCTCGCGCTGGGACAACGCCGCAGGCAGTGCCATACACCTTTACGCGGTCCGGCCGGACAGCAGCGGCCTCGAGCTGCTTTACGGGGTCAACAGCCACGATACCGGATCCGGCAACTCGATCATCCAGTTCACCACGCCGCGTGCACGACCGGACGGAAAGGTGGTGAGCCTGGTCCGTCCCTTCGGCGACACGGAGCTTGGCGGCGATCCCGTGGCCATCGACACCGGCACCTATGTCGAGAATTCACAGCCGACGTTGGCGAGTGCCGGTCTCGCCGGACCGGCACAGGCACGCCTGACGTCGAATGACGTTCGCACCGTACCGGGTCCGTCACCGGGCGGTCGCTATGCCGCGGCCTATCCACTGTGGGACGGCACCGACCGGCTGCTGGTCAGCTGGTCGCTGTGCCGGGTTGTCGAGCAGGGGCGGATACAGCCCTGCACCAGTGAGCGACTCGCCAACCCAGCGAACACTCCCGCGGCGCCGCTTTACGGGATATTTATCTGGGACCCGCGCGACAGTACGCAAAGGCCGGTATTCGAGCCGGTGGAAGGCGTGATGTTCACCGACGTGGCGGCGCTGGCGCCGCGCTCGCCGCTGCCGCCGGTAATCCTGGATGCCGTTGCCGGCGTCGACTATGACACCGAACTGGCGACTGAGAACGTCGGCATCCTCCACATCCGCAGCGTCTACGACCTCGATGGTGTCGACGCGGCGCCTGGTGGCATCGCAACGCTTCGCGACCCGGCCCTCACCACTGCCGACCAGAGGCCGGCACGTTTCCTGCGGATCGAAAAGGCGGTCGGCATTCCTGACGACGAAGTACGCGACATTCGCGGCACGGCATTTGGGGCAGCGGGCGGACTGGGCATGCGGGAAATTCTAGCCTATGCGCCGATCGAGCCGGACGGGTCGGTGATGGTGAAGGTGCCGGCCGGCGTGCCTTTCGCGGTGAGCGTGACCGATCGTGATGGTCGGCGCATCTCGCCGCGGCATCTCAACTGGCTGCAGCTACGGGCCGGCGAGACCCGGACCTGCGATGGCTGCCACGTCCCGGCGGCAGCCCAGGCTGCGGTTCCCGCGCTGTCGCACGGCCGCAGCGAGCTGTTTGCCTCGGTCAATCCGGGCGCACCGACTACTGGCCAGCCGTTTCCTAACACGGACCCTGCCCTGTTCGCAGACCAGGGCGAGTCCATGGCCGAGACCCGCGCACGAATCAGCTGCCAGACGGACTGCGCCGCGATCGTGCCCTCCGTCAACGTCGTGTTCCAGGACGTCTGGACCGACCCGGTCGCCGCCGGACGAGCGCCGGATGTCGCGATCAGTTACCTTTACAGCGACCTGCAGACGCCTGCGCCGGCGCGCCCGGACTGCCAGCAGTCCTGGTCGTCGTTGTGCCGGATCGTGATCCATTACCCGGACCACATCCAGCCATTGTGGGACCTTGAACGCCTCGTACTGGATACTGACGGAATTACCGTGCTCGAGGACCATAGTTGCCTGGCCTGCCACAGCCCGCGCGATGCGGCGGACCTGCCACGTGTGCCAGCGGGACAACTGGACCTGAGCGGAGATCCGTCTCCCGAGCAAGCCGATCACTTCGTCTCCTACAGGGACCTGCTGTTCGGGGACAACGAGCAGGAGCTGGTGATGGGCGCGCTGCAGGACATCCTGGTGCCGGGCCCACCCGACCCGGTGACCGGTTTGCCGACCCAGGTACCAGTGGCCGTTCCAGCCGCCATGAGCCCGGCCGGTGCGCTAGCCTCGAGTCGCTTCTTCAGCCGCTTCGAAACCGGCGGCAGCCATGCCGGTTACCTGAGCCCGGCGGAACTGCGGCTGGTCGCCGAATGGCTCGACATCGGTGCGCAGTACTACAACGATCCCTTCGCAGCACCGGCGGACTGAGCCGTGAGATGCCTGATGCTCGCGCTGCTGCTCTGCGTCCTGCCAACCGGACTTAATGCGGCGCCGGTGACGGTTAGCGTGGCGGATCCCTACCTCGAGCTGCACACCGGACCGGGCCGCGGTTATCCGATCACCCACGTCGTGGCGCGCGGAGAGGAAGTCAGCGTGCTGAAGCGGCGCACCGACTGGTTCAAGATCCGCGACGACCGCGGCCGCGAAGGCTGGGCCCACCGCGACCAGATGGCCACCACCCTGACCCCGGCCGGCACGGCGCTGGCGATCAACGATCCCAGTCGTGAGCAGTTCGGGGAGCATCAGCGCGAAGTCGGCGTGCTGGCCGGCGACCTCGAGGGCGCAAACGTCCTTACGGCCTATGGCTCCTACGCCTTCAATCCCCACCTGGCGGCCGAATTGAGGTTATCGCATCTGCTTGGCAATTCGTCAGACGGGACGATCGCCGCACTGGGGTTAACCCACGTCTTCCGTCCGGACTGGCGCGTACAGCCATTCGTGTCGATCGGCACCGGAATGATCCACATTCAGCCCAAGGCAACCCTGGTGCAGACCCCCGACCGCACCGACCAGCTTGCCTACGTCGGCGCCGGTATCAAGGCCTACCTGTCCCGTCGCTTCATTTTCCGGGCCGAATACAACAAGTACGTCGTTTTCACCGACCGTGACGACAACGAGGAAGCCAACGAATGGAAACTCGGATTCGCATTTTTCTTTTGAGCGGACTGCTGGCCCTGTCCGGCTGCGCCACGACGAGAGGCGCGGAGCCCGCGAGCGGGTCCGCGACGACCGGAAGCGGCGTCGACTCTTCGTCCGTGATCACGCCACAGGTCGAGCGTCGCGAGGTCCGGGTGGCTGACATCGACACGGAGAACTGGGAGGCCGGTGCCTACATCGGCTCGCTGTCGGTCGAGGACTTCGAGGTCAACGTGGTGTACGGGGCGAGGCTCGCCTATCACATCAGCGAGGACTTCTTCGCCGAGGCGCTCTACGGCATGTCGGACGCAGGCATCTCCAGCTACGAGCGATTGTCGGGAAGCGCACCGCTACTGACCGACAGTGAACGCGAGTTCCGCTACTACAGCCTGGGATTCGGCTGGAACGTGTTGCCCGGCGAGGTCTTTCTCGGCGGCACGCGGGCCTATAACAGCGCGGTCTACCTGACCGCCGGCGCCGGCAGCACCCGCTTTGCCGGTGACGATCGCTTCACGGTAACGCTGGGCGCCGGTGCGCGCGTACTGGTCAAGGACTGGCTGGCAGCACACCTGGACATCAGGGATCACATTCTCGAGGTGGACGTCGTCGGCAAGAGCAAGCAGACGCACAACTTCGAGGCCACTGTGTCGCTTACTGCGTTCTTCTGAATCACGCGAGGAACGAGACATGTTTGCCAGCCGCATCGTCACCTTGGTTGCAGTCACCCTGGGCGCCTCGCTCCTTGCGAGTCCGGCCCGGCCGGGTTCAGCAGTGAGCGCCGACGCTCCTGACTTCGAACTCCCGACCCGTAGTGGCAGCCAGGTACGGCTCGAGGACCTGCGAGGGCAGGTGGTGATGATCAACTTCTGGGCCAGCTGGTGCGGCCCGTGCCGGCAGGAATTTCCGGTACTGGACCAGATGTACCGCAAATACAAGCCGATGGGATTCACCTTGCTTGCCGTAAACGTCGAGAGTGACCGGACCGACGCCGAGCGCTTCCTGGCCAGCACGCCAGCGTCCTTTCCCATTGCCTACGACGCAGACAACAAGGTCAGCGGGGTCTACGGCGTTTCAGCCATGCCCACGACCCTGATCGTGGACCGCAAGGGCCAGGTCCGCTGGATGCATCGCGCCTACAAGCCCGGCGACGAGAACGAGTACCTGGATCAGGTGCGCGCCATGCTGAGGGAGACGCCATGAAGCGCCTGTGCAGCGGACTGCTGGTGGTACTCATGCTGCCGACCGCCGGCTGCGGGCAGCTCGAGCCCTGGGTCAAGCCCTACGAGCGCGAACACCTGGCCGATCCGATCATGGACTGGGACCGCAATCCGGTCTCCTCCTCCTACGTCCGGCACGTGTACGAGTCGCGCGAGGGTGCGCGCGGCGGCATGGGCGGCGCGGGCGGCGGCTGCGGCTGCAACTGAGGACCATCATGTTTTGCCGTCTCGTCACCGTAGTTGCTTGCCTCTCTGTAGTTGCTCCGGCCATGGCCGGAGTGCTCGACGACGACCGCGCGGACATCATGTACCACCGCTACGATGGCGGGGGCGTCACCATCGATGGACCGTCGCTACTGGTGCGCAAGAAGTTCGCCGAAAAATATGCGGTCAGCGCGAGCTACTACATCGACATGGTGTCGAGCGCGTCAATCGACGTGGTCACCACGGCAAGTCCCTACAAGGAAGAACGCAAGGAATACGGGCTCGGCTTTGAGTACCTGCGCGACAAGATCACCTACAACCTGGGCTTCTCCAACAGCAAGGAGAGCGACTACGAGGCCAATACCGCACGTGCCTCGATCAGCCAGGACATGTTCGGCGACCTGACGACGGTATCGCTGTCCTTTGCCCGCGGCTGGGACAAGGTGTTTCGCCGTGGCGATGACCTCTTCAGCGACCAGGTCGACCGGCGCGTCTACGGTATCGACCTGTCGCAGATCGCGACGCGAGCGCTGATCCTGGGGTTTTCATTGGAGACGGTGACCGAAGAAGGTTTCCTAAACAACCCGTACCGGTCGGTTCGCTACCTCGATCCCGAGGCGGCAAGCGGCTATGCCTACGAACCGGAGCGCTATCCGCAAACGCGTACCGGCACCGCGCTGGCGATGCGTGCCCGCTACTTCCTGCCATACCGGGCCGCCCTGCAGGGCGAGTACCGTTACTACACCGACGACTGGGACATTCGCGCTCATACCGCGGAGCTCAGCTACACGCAGCCCTGGGGCGAGAAGTGGACCTTTGACGCCCATTACCGCTTCCACACTCAGGATGGCGCCGACTTCTACAATGACCTGTTCCCGCGGCAGAACTACCAGAACTTCCTCGCGCGCGACAAGGAACTCGCGACGATGAGCAGTCACACCGTGGGCGTGGGAGCCAGCTACGAGTTCACGATGCCGTGGCTCAAGTTCCTGAGGAAGAGCACCGTCAACCTGAAGTACGACCTGATCATGTTCAAGTACGACGACTTCCGCGACCTGCGCGTAACCAGCCTGGAGCCGGGCACCGAGCCGTTGTACAGCTTTGACGCGAACGTCATCCAGCTGTTCTTTTCCGGGTGGTTCTAGGCATCAGCGGGGCCAGGCTTCCCTTTGGCAGGAGGAGACAGTCCGCGTGTCAACGGAGGCCCGCCCCTCCTCCGCTCACGGCGGCGCCAACCCCGACGAGTAGAGCACCTTCCCGTTGCTCTTCACGACCACCGCGTCGACATCTCCAAGCCGCTCGATGAGCTCGATTCCGCGTTCGGGGCCCATGACGAAGACGCTGGTGGACAAGCCGTCCGTCGTCGTCGCGTCCGCTCCGATGATGGTTACCGAACGCAGTTTACTGGCGCTCTTGCCAGTATGCGGATCGATGATGTGGTGGAAGCGCTCGCCGTCCTCGTCGAAATACCGCTCGTAGTCGCCAGAAGTCGAAATTGCGGCATCAATCATCGGGATCCGCGCGATTACCTGGTCGGCGTCATCTGGATGGCGGATCCCGATGATCCACGGCCGGCCGAAGCGGTCGCCGATAATCCGGCTGTCGCCGCCCGCCGTGACGCTCGCGTGCCGCACCCCGTGGGACTCGAGGATGGCGATAGCCCGATCAACCGCATAGCCCTTGGCAATTCCACCGAGGTCGATCCGCACCCCGGACCGGGTGAAACGCACGGTCGAGTCCTTGGGGTCAACGACCACGTGCCGCCAGTTGACGGCGCCCAGGCCCGCCTCGATCTGCTCATCGGTCGGCCTCTGATGCGCACGGTAGTCGTAGAGGTAGCCGACGCTGGCGTAGGTGATATCGAAGGCGCCCCCGGTCAGCGCCGACAACTTCCCCGCACGCTCTATCAGGGACGCCAGCTCGGAATCGACGGCCACCGGAGCGAGCGCCGCCCGGGCGTTGATCTGCGATAGCTGGCTTTCCGGCTTGTAGTGGGACATCAGCGCGTCCACGCGGCGCATCTCCCCGAGCACGGCCTCGATGGCCCGTTCCGCCTCGCTGGCGTCTTCGTGCCACAGCTCCACCGCAATCCGCGTGCCCATGATGGCTGCCTCGCGGTGGTACCAGTCGGCATGGGCAGCCATCGCCGTCAGCGAAATGACGGCGAAAAAGATGCTGCGGAACCGTGACGCTGAGACTCGCATGCGTCCAATGATAGTCGGCCCGGCCAAGGAATTGCTGACCGCAGTGTCGGCTACGGGCTACACTAATATGGAACTTGTACCGACCTGCGCAGTCAGCTGACGCGGAGCCCGGAAACCAGGAAGGACACCAAAGATGCGCAAGATTGCGTTCAGCACGATCATTGCCGTGGCACTCGCCGCCGGCCCGGCCTACGCCCAGGAGCGGGAGGCGGAAATCATCCAGAATTCGGCCAAGGTACTGACCGAAATGCAGGCGATGCCGGACCTGCAGGTCCCGGACTGGCTGCTGCAGCGGGCACAAGGGATCGCCATCCTGCCCGAGGTCGTCAAGGCCGGCGCCTTCGTCGGCGGCCGCGGAGGAACTGGCGTACTGCTGGTCAGGCAGAGCGAAGGTGACTGGAGCAACCCGCTGTTCATCGGTATAGGCGCGGGCAGCATCGGCTGGCAGTTCGGCGTGCAGGCGGCCGACGTGGTGCTGGTGTTCACGACCCGAAAGAGTATCGAGGGGATCACCGACGGCAAGATTACCCTTGGCGGCGACGCCTCCGCGGTAGCGGGTCCCGTGGGGCGGTCGGCCTCCGCCGCGACCAGCGTCACCCTCGACGCCGAGATCTACTCCTATTCACGAGCCAAGGGGTTGTTTGCTGGCGTGTCGCTCGAGGGCAGCGTCCTGTTCATCCGTGATGGCGCCAACGAGCGTTTCTACGGCAAGAGCCGTGTGATTGCCTCCGACATCATCGCGCCCGGCACACCACTTGCCCCGGAACCCGCGCCGGCACTGATCCAGGAGGTGGCTCGTATCACCTCCGCGGCACCGGCTGCTGATGGCGCGGCTCCGGCTGCGCCAGAAGCCGCTGCGGCGACGCCCGCGGTGGCCGCACCGCCCACAGCGCCACCCGCTGATGCACAGACGTTCCCGATGGCAGACCCGAATCCGGGCGCTGAGCCCAACTGAAGCGAACCCGGATCGCCACCCCATGAAAATCGGCTTCATCGGCCTCGGAACCATGGGCCAGCCGATGGCGCGCAGGCTGGCTCGCGCGGGCCACGAGGTGATCGGCTGGAACCGCACGCGGGCACGCATGGAACGGCTGGCAACGGACATGGTGGTGCCGGTTTCGAGCCCGGCCGAGGCCTGCCAGTCGGAACTGATCATCACGATGGTCAGCGACGATGCCGCCCTCGAGTCGATCATCTTCCAGGAGGGCCGCCTCGTTGCGGCGGGCGTTCCGGGGCTCATTCACCTGTGCATGAGCACCATTAGCGACACGCTGGCGCTGCGCCTCGCGGCCGCCCACGGGGAGTTGGGGCAGTCCTACCTCTCCGGGCCCGTGTTCGGCGCCCCGGAAGCAGCGATCTCGGGCCGCCTGCTGATTCCGGTGGCCGGCCCCAGCGCCGCCTACGAGCGCATTCGCCCGGTACTGGACACCCTCGGCAGGCCCGATTACCTGGGCGAGGACCCGACCGCGGCCAACGTCGTCAAGGCCGCCGGGAATTTCCTCATGGCCTCGGTCGTGGAGAGCCTCAGGGATGCCACGGCGCTGGTGCATGCGGCGGGGGTGGATCCGCGTGAGTTCACCGGTATCGTCACCCAGGCGCTGTTCCCGACGCCGGTATATCAGTACATCGGCGGCATGCTGGCCAATCGCGAGGCGCTGCACGGAGTGCGGGTACCGAATCCCTTCCTGAAGGCCGCCGAGCAATGCGCCCAGTCGGCCGCACGCCTCGGGGTCTCGGTCCCGACCATCGAGCACATACGCGACCGCGCCTAGTCTGGACAGGACGGCTAACTGTATTCGCGGGCAAGGCGCCCGTGGACGGGCGACGCAGTTACCTAGGCGAGGCGCGCGCCACCATCGCAGGGTAGCACTACGCCAGTCACAAAGGGCGCATCCAGCAGCGCCGCGACTGCCGCCGCGATATCGTCGGATGCGGCCGCTCGACCTAGCGGCGTACGCGCCGCTGCGCCGTCGAACAGCGAGCGCCGGGCCTCAGTCGGCAGCCGGTCCCAGGCGGGCGTGGCAGTGGTGCCCGGCGACACTGCATTCACCCGCCGCGGCGCACACTCGACAGCCAGCGTCAGGACCAGCGATTCGAGGGCGCCGTTCAACAGCGCGAGCGTGGCGGCGCCGGGGACAGGACGACTCGCCGTGAGCCCGGTAACCAGCGTAAGTGAACCCGACGGCGCCAACACCGCGAGCGCGGCACGCGCCACGTGGATGTAGCCGCGCAGCTTGCAACCAATCGACCGGTCGAGCTCCTCGTCGCCGAGGCCGGTGAAGGGGCCGATGTAAGCCCCGCCCGCCATCGAGACGATCACGTCGTCGCAGAAGCCGAGCTGCTTGAAGAAGTCCTGAACGGCTGAGTCGTCCACGGCGTCCACGGCCGCCAGCCTGACGTTCGAGAGGGCGGCGAGCCTTTTCTCGGCACGCTGCGGCGAGCGCGAAACGGCCCACAGGTCTGCCTCCCGGCGCGCCAGCCGTTCCGCGCAGGCCAGGCCGATGCCGCTGGTCCCGCCGAAGACAACGATCCTTCGCCTGCCGCCTTGCGTAATCACCATCGCTCCCCACCAGGCGCCGTGCCCGCAGCATGGCGCAGTTCCGCTAGAGTAGCAGCTGCAGCGACCGCGCCGGCGGTCCCTCAAAGAGGTCCCCATGAAAGTCAGCGCGATCCGTTCCTGCACCGTCGGCGTGAGTGATCTCGCCACAGCCGAAGTGCTGTTTTCAGGCGTGATGGGCCTTCGTGCCGAGGCTCGCGGGACCGTGGCGGTGGACCATGCGCGCGCGCTGCATTTGCCGGATGCGATTCGAACGCAGTTCCTGGAGCTTTCAGCCGGCGGTTATCCCGTGGGCCGGTTGCGTCTGCTGCAACACGACCCACCGGCGCAGGAATTCGTGAGGCTGGATCACTCGGGCGCGGATTCGCCGACCGACGTCGGCCCCAAGGCCATTGATTTCTACGTCGCCGACCCGATCGTGCCGCGAATCAGGGAAATCGAGAGCGCCGGATACAGGTTCCGTTCACCGCCTGTGCGCCACGTCATCGGCAACACCGAAAGCGAGGAATGCCTGTTCTCGGGGCCCGATGGAGTGCCGGTCCTGATCATGGTTGGCCACCGTCACAGTGACGCCGAGCAGCGACCGGGCTGCCTGGCCAACGGTCCCTACAGCGAGATCGCGACCATCTCGGTCGTCTGCGGCGACCCGTCGGCCAGCCGGGACTTCTACGAGGGAATCCTTGGCATGAATGCCCTGGTCGACGCCGAGACCGACAGTGAGCATCGCAACCGGGTGAACACCCTGACCGGCGTCCCGGACGAAACGCGCATTCAGTTCAGGCTGTACGCGGAACACGGCGAGGCCAGCGGCAAGATACTGCTGGTGCACTTCTACGAACGTACCGGTCGGCGCCTGACAGACCGCATGCGTCCCTCGCGGCTCGGATTCTCGCTGCTGACCCACGAAACCGACGATCTGGCGGCGCTGCACCGTGCTCTGCTGAATGCCGGACATGTGGTGCTGAATCCGCCGACGCGCGTCGGCGGCTGGCCCGGGAACCGCCTCGTGATGCTGGCAAAGGGACCGAACGAGGAGTTGTTCGAGTTCTACCAGGCCTGCTGAGCGAGCCCCAGGGCACGCCTCAGGTGGCCCGGGGAGCGTAAGCGACCCCGCGTCCCCCCAAGCCGCAGTAGCCGCCCGGATTCTTCGCCAGGTACTGCTGGTGGTAGTCTTCGGCATAGTAGAACGCGGGCGCGGGCAGGATCTCGGTGGTGATCTCGCCAGCGCCTGCGGCAATCAACGCCCGCTGGTACGCATCCTGCGAGGCTTTGGCGGCCAGCCGCTGCGCCTCGCTCTCGAAGTAGATGCCGGATCGGTACTGGGTGCCGACATCATTGCCCTGCCGCATGCCCTGGGTCGGGTCATGCGACTCCCAGAACACCTTCAGCAGGTCCTCGTAGGAAACCAGCGCCGGATCGAACACCACCCTGACAACCTCAGAATGGCCGGTGCGGCCCGAGCAGACTTCTTCGTACGTCGGGTTGGGCGTAAAGCCTGCCGCATAGCCGACGGCTGTCACGTAGACGCCGGGCTGCTGCCAGAAACGGCGCTCCGCACCCCAGAAGCATCCGAGGCCGAACAACGCAACCTGCGCACCGGCCGGGTACGGCGGCTGCAGGGGGTTGCCATTTACAAAGTGTCGCGACGGCACCGGCATGGTCTCTTCACGGCCCGGCAAGGCCCCGGAGCGTCCCGGCATCGTCGCCTTTCTTCCTGCAAATCCCATGGTCAAAACTCCTGCATGTCACGGCATCAAAGGAGACCGGACGGACCGGGATCATATTGCATGGCGAGGCCTGCCGAATTGTTGGCCCTACAGTCCAGCAGGTCGGTGTGGCTCTCGGCCGATGGCCATGCTGTCAAGCTCTAGAAGCCAAAAGCGATCCCCGCAGTGATTTCCGCCTGGAACAGCGACGAGCCACTGGTCACGATGCGACAGGCGCCCTCACCAAAGTCGCTGCGGCAAAAGATCGACGTGTCCGAATCGACCAGTGTCAGGTAACCACGCGCCTCGACACGGAATGCAACGCGGGGCGACAGCGGCATCGAGAGCCCGATCCCGAGCGATCCAGAGAACTTGGTCGCATCGTCGAGCCCGGCACCTGTGGGCAGCAACCGGGTCGCACCGATTCCGGCCGATACATAGCTGTGGACCTTGCCCTCGTCGTCGATAGGGGCCGTGCCGCCGACATGCAGGTACTCAACCTCGACATCGATGGCCCCATCCGGCGTTTTCACTTCGGAACCCTGCCGCGAATACCAGAGCTGCCACCAGCGGTTCTCGTTGCCGACCCGCCACTCCAGCCCGACACCAAAACTTCCAGTGTCGGCGAGATCCAGACCTGCGTCGGTTTCAGCGTCCACGAATTTGCCGCCCAACCTGAATCCGGCCTGGGGCACGACCTGGAATCGGGTCAGCTCCGCCGCCTGTACCGCTGGCGCCAGCACCACCAGACAAAGCGCCAAGGTGGAAATGGGTCGAATCATGCAGAGGCTCCCTGCGTTTTGCCTCGAACCAGCGGCCCCAAGGCATGGGTTACAAAGCTCGATGTCCCGCCAATTATCTACCGCCGGCTGCACGAATGCCCAATGAGCTTGCGCCCCACACTAGAATCCTCCCATGACCGCTTCCCAGAGCACCTCCCGAATCCGTCGGACCCAGGCACTATATTTCTTGATATTGCTCGCCGTAGCAGTTACCGGCGGACGGACCTTCGGTGGACTCGGCGGGCTCGCGGCCCAGGCCACTGGATTCGTGCTGGTGACGGCCGGAACGCTTTGGCGTGTCTGGACCTCGGTCTTCATCGCCGGGCGCAAGGACGCCGAAGTGGTGGATGCCGGCCCCTATGCCCGTTGCCGCCACCCTCTCTATCTAGGGTCACTGGTGGTGGGACTCGGGTTGGCGCTTACGACCCGGAGCCTGGTGCTGACGCTGGTCCTCCCGGCAACGCTCGCCACGTTTTTCTGGCTGGCGGCGCGACGCGAGGAACGCAATCTCGAAGACCGGCACGACCGGGCCTGGGCCACCTATCGCAGCCGCGTCCCGGCAATCTGGCCGCGATTTGGTCGCGCTGCGGCGTCGGGCCATCGCGCAGTGGATCTTGCGGTCTATCGCAAGGCTTTCCTGGATGCCGCGACCATGTTCGGAGTTTGGCTGCTGATCGTAGCCCTGGATGCGCTACGCATGCAGGGCGCCTGGCAAGCCTGGTTCAGGCTGCCGTGAACGGCGGGACGGCCCTGCTGAAGGCGGACCTGTTCGGCACCGTCAGCCGCACCGGGTCGGGTATCGATACCTTCATCCTGCGCGATACCCGCCCGGCACGTTCCTGGCTGCGATGGCTGGCGCGCCATCTGGCCCGTCGTGAATCTCGCGCGCTCGACAGGCTCGCCGGCATGACCGGGACGCCGCGGCTCGTGAGCTTCGACGGCGCCGTACTGATCCGGGAATGGATTGCCGGCGAGCCCATGCAGCGCGCAAGGCCGGTGCATGCGGACTACTACAGCGAATCACTGGCCCTGCTCCACCGTATTCATCGTGCCGGCGTAACCCACAACGACCTGGCCAAGGAAACTAACTGGCTGGTGCAACCCGACGGCCGCCCTGCCCTCGTCGATTTCCAACTTGCGATCGTACATCGCAGTCGCGGACGGCTCTTCCGTACGCTCGCTCGCGAGGACCTGCGTCACCTGCTAAAGCACAAGCACAGCTACCGCCCCAATGCGCTATCGGCGCGCCAGAAGCGCATCCTTTCGACCCCGTCGCTGATGTCCCGTGCCTGGATGGCGACCGGCAAGCCCACCTACCTGTTCGTCACCCGGCGGCTCCTCGGCTGGGCCGATCGCGAAGGTGCAGGGGACCGAAGCCTGCGCTGAAGTCCCGGAGGCTTTGGAACCTCCCATGCTTTCGGTTATCTTGTCGGCCCCTGCCGGATGAAGTCTCGCCTCAGCATGCAAGTCTGCCACCCGCACAATCTCGGCCATCCCGCGCCTTCGCAGTGCCTCCTGGGTATTCGCGTCAGCCTGAAGCCGGGTGACCCGTTTGCCAATCTGGTCGGCAGCGACTGGCGGCGGGAGCACTGGTACCCGACCGAGCGCGAGCGTGACGGGGCCCTGGCGGAGATGAGCAGCCGCCACCCTTTCTCGCGGATCGGCGACCAGCCGGCACTGGTTTTCGAGAAGATCGAGAGGCCCGCCGCTGCGCGCTGAGCGCCGGTTCAGCGGATTCGGCCGAGCAGCAGGTAGAACGAGCTTCCGCCGCCCTCATCGAAGCCGACCGCGAAGTAGACCGGCCCGAGGGGCGTGTCCAGGCCAATGAATCCTGCCCCGTTTACCCTGGCACTGTCGAAGCCCATCTCGCTGCGCCTGTCCCAGACGTTGCCCAGTTCGAGCGACGCACCCGCGTAGGTCGGCACGTTCAGGAATCCCTGCCCCCCGCGGCCAATGCGGCGATAGTAGATGCCGCGTGCGATGGCGAAGTGCGGGCCGGCAATGGAATCCGCGACCTTGCCCGAGAGGTTGAACAGCCCACCGAGCGTGTAGAAATCCTGCACCGCAGAAGCCGGCGCGGAGACATTGCTACCGCCGGTCAGCCACAGCACATAGGAATTGCGCCCACTTGAGCGGGCCAGCAGCCAGTCGACGGCCACCCGGTCCGAGTCGTAGTCCGCACCCAGCGACGCCCGCCCACCGTTCCATTCGAGCGAGAAGATCTCGCCGTGACGGGGGAAATACACACTGTCCAGCCGGTCGAGACCGAATCGCGCCGAGATTTCCCCGCGCTCGAAGTCCACGCGGCGCGGCAGCCCGCCCTGTGGGTCACCCACCCTCAGGTTGTTGCTGCCGGCTGCCCTCAGCAGTCCCAGTCGTACCTCGCCCCAATTGCCGAGTTCGCGACCGAAGTCGAATCCAGCCTCCTCGCTGCGTACCCGGTACTCCACCAGCCGGACTTCATTCGAGATGATGTCGAAGCTGCGGCGATCCAATCGCAACCGTGGCGCAACGAACCAGCGGGAAGCCGGGCCCAGCGGCTGGTAGAACTCGGCGAACAGCGTCGGCTCCTCGCCGACCTGCATATCCAGCTGAAATTCCGCGCCAAGACGATTGACCTCGGTGAACAGCAGCCTCATGCCGGCGTTGAAGTTGTTCTCTCCTTCGAAGTCGTCCTGCAACTCGAGGCCGAATCGCACGTAGTTCGGGCCCCAGCTCTTGCGCCTGGCGGAGACCTCCACACCCGCCAGCTCCCCTGCATGGACCAGCCTGTAATCCACGGTCTCGAAGGTTCCATCGCCGTAGAGACGGGTGATGCCGCGTGCCGCCTGGCCGGGGTTCAGCGGCTCGCCCGCAAGTGCTCCCAGTGCTGACTCGATACGTGCCGCATGAGCGGACGAATCCCGATCGGCGCGCACGAACTCCACCTGCGGCAACGGCCGTTGCCGGATGTTGCGGCGAGCCAGGTAGGCCTGCCATGGCGCCGCACCGACAGCCAGCGGCCGGAATCTCGATTCCAGCGACTGCGCGGCTTGCTCTCCCTTGCGAAGCAGCGGCCCGACGCGGTTGAACTCGATCGACGATAGCGAGCCCAGGTCCGGTTTGATCAGGATGTCGCCATCACCGAGCAGAGCCAGCTGCCGCTCCGTTTCCCGCTGCAGCATCACCGCGATCATCTGGTTGGACAACGCAATGGCGGAGTCGAGCTCATCACGCGGTTGCGGCTGGAATCCGGCATCCACGGCAATGACGACGTCCACGCCCATGGACCGGGCAATGTCGATCGGCAGGTTGTTGACCAGGCCACCGTCCACCAGCAACTGGCCGCCCAGCTCGACCGGCGAGAAGACGCCGGGAGCCGACATGCTGGCGCGCATGGCCCCGGTCAGGTCGCCGCTGGCCAGAACGACGATGTGACCGGTCTCGATGTCCGTGGCAACCGCCCTGAACGGAATGGGCAGACGATCGAAATCCTCGATCGTGGCCACCGGAAGGGTGTTCTGCCGGAGCACCTGGGTCAGCTTCTGGCCCTGGATCAGCCCGCGCGGCAGCCGGAAGCCTGCGCGATCGAAGCCCACCGGCAGCCTCACCAGGAACTGTCGCTCTTCCTGCTTGCGCCGGTAGTCCAGGTCACGCCGCGGCGATCGATCGAGAAATGCCGATCGCCAGTCGAGCGTCTGCACCAGCGTCTCGATTTCGCTGGCCGACATCCCGGAGGCATAGAGTCCGCCGACCACGGCGCCCATGCTCGTGCCGGCGATGGCGTCCACCGGCACTTGCATGCGCTCGAGCACCTTGAGCACGCCGACGTGGGCCAGGCCCCGCGCACCGCCACCGGAAAGCACCAATCCGATGCGCGGCCGCGGCTTTCCCGGCGATTCGGCCGGCGGCAGGTCGCTGGCGCTCGCCAATGTCGGCCACAGCATCGAGGATGCCAGCAGGGCGGCGAACAGGCGTTGCGGAGAGTTCATCGAGTCGGTGCAGCGTTGCTGCACCTGATGTTAGCACGCACCCGGCAGCCGGCTTCGAGGTGGCCGTAAAGCTCGCTGTAACCGATAATCCGGCGGTCCCAGAGACCGGCGCAGCACACCGCAGTGCCGGCACAAACCAGCGTGGAGCCATGCCCAGGCGGCCGATTCGAATCATCCTTGCGCTGACCGCTGGCTGCATCGCCACGACGGCAGTCGCCGACAGCGCGGCGCCGCTCGGTGAAGTGTTGGTCACCGCCACACGCAGGGAGCATTCGCTACTGACCTATGCCGGCAGCGTCACACGCCTGGAAGCACCCACCATCGCCCATGTGGGCGCCACCCATCACGCGGAATTGCTGAACCAGGCGGCCGGCGCATTTATCCAGCGCGGCAGCGGTCAGGAATCACTGACCGCGCTGCGCTCGCCGGTGCTGACCGGCGCCGGGTCCTGCGGCGCCTTCCTGTTCCTCGAGGACGGCATCCCGCTGCGCCCGGTCGGCTTCTGTAACGTCAATGAACTGTTCGAGGCCAACCTCGAGCAGGCCGCCGCAGTCGAGATCCTGCGCGGACCCGGCAGTGCGCTGTACGGTTCCAACGCGGTTCACGGCATCGTCAACGTGCTGAACCCCGCGCCGGCCGACCTGCCTGCCGCCGGTCTTGCGCTGGAGGCCGGTGGCCACCAGTACCTGCGCGGCAAGCTCGCCCTGTCAGGGGCCGCCGGCAACGGCGCGGCAGGCCTCGCCATGCACCTGACCCATGATGGCGGCTGGCGCGACAACTCGGGCTTCGACGAACAGAAGCTGTCCGCCGGCCTGACCCAGCCGGCAGGATCGGGCGAACTGACGCTGCGCCTCAACGCCACCCATCTCGACCAGGACACGGCCGGCTTCATCGTCGGCCAGGACAGCTATAGGGACCCGGCCGTCGCCCGCTCGAATCCGAATCCCGAGGCCTATCGCAAGGCACATAGCCTGCGGGCGTCTGCCCACTACCGACGTCCGCTCGAAGACGGTGAGCAGTTCGACCTGCGCATGGTTCTGCGCAGTTCGCGGATGGAATTCCTGCAGCATTTCCTGCTTGGCCAGCCGCTCGAGAAGAACGGCCAGGACAGCGTCGGGGTACTGCTCGCGCGTTCGGTTGGCTTCGGCGACGGATCGCGGCTGATACTTGGACTGGACGGCGAACTGGCCTCGGGCTTCTTGCTGCAGGAGCAGGATGGCCCCACCACCGACGGGCCACCCGTGGCCAACGTCATCAGGCCCGCGGGCAGACACTACGACTACGTGGTCGACTCGACGCTGCTGGCGCCCTACCTGCAGTGGGAAGGATCGCTCGCGGAACGGTTGACGCTGACGGCCGGGCTGCGGCTGGAATGGCTGGAATACGCTTACGACAACCGGATGCTCAGCGGCAATACCGACGAGAACGGCGTTCCCTGCCCTGGTGCCGGGTGCCTGTACACACGCCCGCCGGACCGCAGCGACCGTTTCACCAACTGGGGCCCCCGGCTGGGACTCAACTGGCGACTGTCGGATTCGACGGCGCTCTGGACCACGGCATCGCGTGGCTTCCGTCCGCCCGAGGCGACCGAACTCTACCGGTTGCAGCGCGGCCAGCTGGCCGCCGATCTGGGCTCGGAGCAAATCGACGCGGTCGAGATCGGCCTGAGGCGCCGGGGCGATGCACTATCGGTTGAACTGGCCGCATTCTGGATGGACAAGGACAATGTCATCCTGCGCGACGCCTTCGGATTCAATGTCAGCGGTGGGCGTACCCACCATCGCGGTGTGGAATATGGCCTGGGCTGGGATCTCGGGCGCGGCTTCAGCCTCGGTGCCGCGGGCACCTGGGCGCTGCACACGTATGAATTCACTGGCGGCATCGAGCAGGGCGAACAGGTGGCCCGCGGCGACGACGTCGACACGTCGCCACGCCACCTGACTTCGACCTGGGCCCGCTACGCCGGCCGACGGTTCGATGCCGAACTGGAATGGCTGCACGTCGGCGGCTACTGGACCAACGCCTCCAATACGGCTTGGTATCCAGGACACGACCTGCTGAACCTGCGACTCGGGTTGGACCTTACGGATAAGATGACCCTGTCACTGCGCCTGACCAACCTCGCTGACGCTGTCTACGCCGACCGGGCAGACTATGCTTTCGGCAACTACCGCTATTTCCCTGGCCGCGGCCGAACCGTCTTCGTCGAATTGAACTGGTGGCACGACTGATTCCTACCCAACCTGTAGCTGCCTTAGGACAAACCCATGCACACCACTGCTTACTTGATCACCGCGCTCGTCGGTGCGGCACTTGCCGTACAGGTGGGGCTAAATTCGATCGTTCGCCTGCACGTCGGGAGCGCAGCGGGCGCGGCCCTGATCAACTTCGTGGTGGGAACGGCCGCGCTAGCCGCCGTGCTGCTGTTTACTCGCGCGCCGATCCCAACGACAGGCCAGCTGTCCGGGATTCCGTGGTGGGCCTGGCTTGCCGGCTTTGCCGGCGCGACCTATGTCGCCAGTTCGGCCGTCATAGGCCCGATGATCGGCGGCGCGGCCTTCATCGCCTTGATCGTCGCCGGCCAGATGATCGGGGCGATGACACTCGACCACTTCGGCGCGCTGGGGTTTCCGGAGCGGCCGGTTGACGGGTTTCGCCTGGCAGGCGCCGTGCTGGTGGTGCTCGGGGTGGTGCTACTTTCGCGGGAACCGGCATAGCCCGTGCTGGCGTCCGTCAGCAGTCGCCGCGAGACGCAATCAGAAGCTGAAGTTGAAGAAGATCTGCGGCCCCTTGTAGGTCCAGTTCATCTTGCCGGTGAAGAGCCTCTTCTTGACTTTCACGTCGACGTTGAAGAGGTCGTAGCCGAAGCCGATTCCGACCGATCTTTTCGGCTGCCAAATGACGTTTGCACGGTAGTTGAGCAGACTGCCGTCGTACTCGTCGATTGCCAGCGCGAACCACTGGGCTTGTGCGTCCAGGTAGAAAGAGTTCCCGAGTCCCCACATCGCGCGTCCACCGAACACCGGTAACGGGGCGTCGACCGATGCCTTGCCGCCGAGCTGACCCTCCAGGCTGTCGCCTGGCGTCTGGACGTCGCTGACGAGTTTCGCCTCAAAGGTCGTGTAGTGCAGGCCAGCGGTCAGGGAAAACTCCAGGTTCTCCCTGGTCCGGATCGCATACTCGTAGGCGGCCTCCGCAACGGTGAAGCCAAGCGAGCCGGTGACAGAAGAGCCCGCCAGAATCAGGTCATCGCCCCACTCGACATCCTCATCCAAGGTCTTTTTTCGCGACGTGCTGTAGTCCGTGTACATCAACCGCAGGTGATGCCTGGGCGTGAACCGATAGACACCGTCCAGCCGGAAACGGTTCTTCTCCCCCTTGCCGAACGTTCTCTCCCACTTGATTTCGGTGCCCCGCGCAGCGTCACCATCGACACGAATCTTGAGGTCGGACTGGTTCAGGAAGGTACCCAGCGAGACCTGGCCCTTCTGATCAATGAGGTTGAAATCCGCGGCGAAAACCTGCGGTGCCGCCCCGAAAAACAGCAAGGTAACGGCGCAGCCAACCGCCCACAGCCTGGCCGTAGCCGAGCCCGTGAGGGACAATGCAACAGTTTTCATTATCAATCCTCGCTCGCCCGTTCCGGACTGCCCGCTTGTTCATATACATTTTCAATTCAAGCGCGCTCTTAGTATACGCTTCGTCGAGCCGAGCGTCGCTGCTGTCGGGCTCCGGCAATTACGCTGGTCCCCCATCCCGGGCAGCAGATGCGATCAGTGCAATGTTTGTACCGGCTACCGAGCTGGGTTCCGAGAGCCGGTACGCGGACATCTTCGCCGCGCGGGTGCAACTTCTCCAGAATCCATATCTTTTTCCTTTCTTGAACCGCGCGCCGCCACCGGCGCCCGGCCTTGCCGCAAGACGCCTGTCCTCGGGCGTCCAATGTCCAAAGAAATACTTCAGTCTCGGGCACCAGCAGGCCAGGTCGTTTGAAGTGCATATCGAGAATTTTCGTGTCTGCTGGCATGATGCCAAGCGTGGAGCCTGGACGTGACTAAGGTGCATTTCGAAGCAGGCGCGCAGCTGGCCACCGGGGTCATCGGTATTCCGGCAGACTCCCGCCGGCGTGCGACCAGGCTATTACGTCGGCGATACTGGCTGGCAGCGCTGCTCGTCGTACCGATTATCCTGAACGGCTGCGGCATCGTTGAGCGCCTGACGGGTGAGGCCGCCCGCAAACAGGCTCGCGCGGAGGAAGCCAAACAGCGAATCGAAGCCTTGCAACAAAAAGTCATGCGCTATGCCGACCAGTATGTCGAGCAGCTATCGAGCGTGACCGAGATACTGGCGCAACAGACTGGCAATCCGAACCAGGTGATCGACATCCTTAACTGGCGCTTCACCAACTCCATGTCGGCGGTGCAGATTGCGGCCGGGCCCAATCCGATCACCAATGCCGTCGACATGGTGGTCATGGTGTCACTGAGCCGGCATGTCGTCGAAAACACCTGGCCTGGAGTCCTGGGTGACCGTGCCCAGCCGGCGCTGGATACCTACCTCGCGCTGGAGAAAGAGGCGTGGCGCCTGGTGGAGGGCATCGGCACGGAGGCGGAGCAAGCCGAACTGCGGTCGGTGCTGGACCGCTGGTACCGGGAATACCCGGATCTGCGCTCCGCAGCGTTCATCCGCTTCGCCGATTTTGCCGGAGCCGGCGCGCGAGCCAAGATCCCGGTTTCGCCGGGTCTCCTGGGCATCGTCGGACTGGACCCGTTGGCGGGCATCGACCCGGCCGTACAGCAAGTCGAGCAGGCCCGTCAGCTGGCCGAGCGGTCCGTCTACTACGCACAGCGCCTGCCGGTGCTGCTCGGTATGCAGACCAGCCTGGCCGCCGCACGGTTCGGCAGCGACCCACAGGTGCGTGGCGCCCTCCAGGCTGTGGAACAAGTCGGGGACATGTCGGCGTCAATGGATCACCTAGTTCAACAAGCGCCTGAATTCCTGTCGCGCGAGCGCGAAGCTGCTATCGCACAATTCATGGGAGAACTGCAGCAACAGCAACACGACATGCTGGCGCTGGCCACGCAGTTACGCGGCGCGCTGGAGGCTGGCACGCTGACGGCCGGGTCGCTCGACGCACTGATCCAGTCGACCGACCGGCTGATGGCACGCTTCGAGCCCGACCCAAATGCGCCGCCCCCGGCCGGGCCGGCGCGCCCCTTCGACATTAACGAGTACACGCGCGCGATCGTCGAGCTGGCGGTCACCGCGCGCGAGTTTCAGACCCTGCTAAATGGCGCCGATGGCCTGGCGCCACAACTCGCTGCGCAGGCTGATCAAATTGGCCAGCATGCCAGGGGACTGGTCGACTACGCTTTCCTGCGGCTGCTGCTGCTGATCGTCGCGGCGTTCGCCGCGACGGTTTCATACCGGCTGGTTGCCAATCGCCTCAACCGCGGCACGGGTGCCGCCGATCAAGGCTGACGGATTCAAGGCCTTCACTGCGGCGGGCAGAGATTCCCGCACTCCATGACAACGTGAAGGACCGTCGACTGGGCCTGGTCACCCACCGACAGCTTCAGGCCGCCCGGCGCCGGGGCCGCGCCCTGGCAACCAGCCGTACTCCCCGTGCCAGCGGCTGTTGCTGGGTGATGCAGTGGATGTTGCCGCCGCCGAGCAGGATTTCCCGGGCCGGGACGCCCACGACCTCGCGTCGCGGGAACAGCCTCTTGACGATGCGCAGGGCGCGGGCGTCCGTTCGTGGGTCGAGCAGCGGCATCACCACACGGCGATTGGCGATGTAGGAATTTACATAGGAACCCGCCATCCGATCCCCCGCTTGACGCGGCCGGGTTCCCTCGCACGTGTCTACCCCGGCGGCCTCCTGCTTGGTTATCAGCAAGGGCCCCGGCTGGGGCAACTTGTGCACCTTCAGGCGCCGGCCGCCCGCATCGCGAGCCTCCCTCAGCCGCTCCCAGGCATCGCGGCTGATTTCAAATTGGGGGTCGTCGCGATCGTCGCACCAGGTCAGCGCGACCTCGCCAGGCCTGACAAAGCAGCAGAGGTTATCGACATGCCCGTCGGTCTCGTCGTTGAAGACTCCCTTGCCGAGCCATATCACTTTCTCTATGCCCAGATGGTCGCGCAAGCCCTTCTCGATGTCCGCCCGGCCCAGGCCAGGATTGCGGTTGGGGTTGAGCAGGCATTCCTCCGTGGTGATCACCGTTCCCTGCCCGTCGACATGAATGGCCCCTCCCTCCAGCACGAAAGGCGCACGGTAACGATCGATTCTCTCTATGTCGAGGATCTTGGAGGCGACAAGATCATCCTGGTCCCAGGGGAAATAGAGCCCACCCTCGAGCCCGCCCCAGGCATTGAACGCCCAGTCGACACCGCGCACCCGACCGCGGCCATCGACCACGAAAGTCGGACCAGTGTCCCGCACCCAGGCATCGTTGGTACTGACTTCCACGACGCGGATCGCCTCGGGCAGCGACTGCCGTGCATTCTCCCACTGCGAAGCCGATACTCCCACCGTCACCGGCTCCGCCACTGCGATCGCCGCGGCCACTGCCGCGAATGCCTCCTGCGCTGGTTTCGCACCCAGCCGCCAGTTGTCCGGGCGCTCCGGCCACAGCATCCAGGTGCCGGCGTGCGGTTCGAATTCGCCCGGCATACGGAATCCGTCGCGGCGCGGCGTGCCCTTCCGGGTTCGTGACATGGCGTGTCCTCCCGCACCGATTGTATGCGGTTTCCGTGGGTGCGGCTTCCGCCGGGCGCCTGCAACCTGTAGGCATGGCGCCCCGCAGGGGTTTTCCGACACTGGCTGCCTGGTGGCTCTGGGCGTTCCCCCCGTGGAACGACTGGTGGCCTTGGCAGCGTGCCGGCAATAACCTAGCCGTGCAGCGGCGTTCGCGCCAACCGCAACGCGTTGGTGATGACCGTCACCGAACTGAGCGACATTGCCGCCGCAGCGAATGCCGGCGTCAGGGTCCATCCAAGCAACGGGTAGAGCACGCCCGCCGCGATCGGCACGCCGAGCGAGTTGTAGCCAAAAGCCAGCCACAGGTTCTGCCGAACGTTGCGCATGGTGGCCACGCTCAACCGCCGCGCCCGGCCGATCGCGGCCAGGTCGCCCTTCACCAGGGTAATGCCGGCGGTCTGCTTGGCAACGTCGGTACCGTGTCCCATGGCGATGCCCACGTCCGCCTGCGCCAGTGCCGGTGCGTCGTTGACGCCGTCACCGGCCATGGCGACGCGCAGCCCGCCCGCCTGCAGTGTCCGGATCGCCTCGGCCTTGCCGTCTGGCTTTACCTCCGCCACCACACGATCGATGCCAAGCCCGGCCGCGACGTGCTGTGCAGCCCGCTCACCATCGCCGGTAAGCATCGCAATCTGCAGGCCGAGTGCACGCAGTTCCGTCAACGCCTCGGCCGTTCCGGGGCGGATCGGATCGCGCGCAGTCAGCAGCGCCCTGACTTCGCCGTCGACCGACACGAAGACCAGGCTGGCACCCGAATCCTGCGCAGCGCTTGCCTCGTCCGCAAAGGCATCCGCCGCGCCTGCAAACTCGGCGCTGCCCAGCCTGACCCGGCTGGTGCCGATCTCGCCCTGCGTACCTGACCCGGTGACGGACTCGACGGCGCGGGCCAGCGGCGGGCGAATCCTGCGCTCGCGCGCCGCGGCCACCACGGCCTTGGCGAGCGGATGGTCGCTCTGCTGCGCGATGCCGGCCGCCATGCGCAGCAGTTCCTTCTCCTCCACGCCTGCGGCCAGGTGGATTCCGTCCACGGTCGGCCGTCCCTGCGTCAGGGTGCCGGTCTTGTCGCAGACCAGTACCTCGAGTGAGGCCAGCGCCTCGAGCGCGCCGGCCTCGCGGAACAGCACACCCGTCTGGGCGCCGCGGCCCATGGCCACGGTCATCGACATCGGCGTCGCCAGGCCGACCGCACAGGGACAGGCGATGATCAGCACGGTCACGCCGGCGACCAGCGCATGCCCAAGGCGCGGCTCCGGCCCGAACCACCACCACAGCAACGCGGAAACGACCGCCACGATGACGACCGCCGGCACGAACCAGGCCGACACGCGGTCGGCCAGCGCATGCACTGGCGCCCGGCTGCGCTGCGCCTCGGACACCATGCCAACGATGCGCGCCAGCGTACTCTCCGACCCGATCCCCTCGGCCCACATCAGCAGCGACCCGCTGCCGTTGACGGTTCCGCCGATCAGGCGGTCGCCAGGTGCCTTGGGTACCGGTACGGACTCGCCGGTCACCATGGCTTCATCCACGCTGCTGGTCCCTTCGAGGACCACACCGTCCACCGGCACACGCGCACCTGGCCGTACCCGAAGCTTGTCCTGCTTGCGAAGCTCGGCCGCGGGCACTTCGGACTCGCTGCCGTCTTCAGCGACCCGCACCGCGACCTCGGGCGCCAGGTCCAGCAGCGCCCTGAGGGCTGCGCCGGTCCTGGTCCGCGCCCGCAACTCCAGGATCTGTCCGGCCAGCACCAGCGTGACGATGACAGCCGCCGCTTCGAAGTACAGTGGCACCACTCCCATCGCGTCCCGCGCCGATTCGGGAAACGAGCCGGGAGTGAGCAGCGCCGCCAGGCTGAACAAATAGGCTGCCGCCACACCGAGTGCGATCAGCGTGAACATGTTCAGTCGGCGCCGGAGCGATTCCACGCCGCGTCGCAGGAAGGGCCAGCCCGACCACAGCACGACAGGGCTGGCCAGCAGCAATTGGGCCCAGCGGGCCCAGCCCGCGTGCTCGATCGCTGCGAGTGACGGCAGCAGCATGGGGCCCATCGCGAGAATGAGTACCGCAATCGTCAGCGGCACGGCCAGCCACAGCCGCCGGCGAAAATCCACGAGTTCGGGGTTCTCATCCAGTACCGCGGTGACCGTCACCGGCTCGAGTGCACAGCCACAATCGCCACAGTGACCCGGGCCCTGTTCGTGTACCTCCGGGTGCATCGGGCAGGTCCAGTGGGACGTGCTCGCCGCGACCGGCTCGAGCGTCATGCCGCACAGAGGGCACATACCGGGTTCGTCCCGGAGGATTTCCGGGTGCATTGGACAGGTGTACTGCATCCCCCCCCCTTGAGATGATCAGCAGCGCTCGATCACCGTCGCAATGCCCTGGCCGAGACCAATACACATGGTCGCGAGGCCAACCTCGGCGCCCTTCCACTCCAGCACATTCAGCAACGTCGTGGTGATGCGCGCCCCGGAACAGCCGAGAGGATGGCCGAGCGCGATTGCACCACCATTGAGGTTCACCCGTTCGTCCATCCCTTCCAGCAGACCCAGATCCTTTAGCACGGACAGGCCCTGCGCCGCAAAGGCCTCGTTCAGCTCGATGAGCTCGATGTCCGACAGCTTCAAACCGGCGCGCTTGAGCGCTTTCTTCGTCGCGGGAACCGGTCCGTAACCCATGATCGCCGGGTCGCAGCCCGCCACGGCCATCGAAAGGATCTTGGCGCGCGGCTTCAGCCCCAGTGACTGCGCGCGTTCGGCGCTCATCAGCAGCATGGCCGCGGCCCCGTCAGAGATGGCCGATGACGATCCCGCCGTGACCGTGCCGTTCTTCGGGTCGAACGCCGGCCGCAGCGCCGCCAGCGCCTCGATCGTGGTCTCGGGACGGATGACTTCGTCGATCTCGCACGGCACCAGGAATCCGTTCGCGTCATGGCCCTCT
The DNA here is from genome assembly GCA_024642505.1 of Gammaproteobacteria bacterium. GTDB lineage: Bacteria > Pseudomonadota > Gammaproteobacteria > Steroidobacterales > Steroidobacteraceae > SG8-30. Next base: position 53,752 of record JAHEAZ010000004.1, on the reverse strand, counting down.
ATCGCGACGATCTCGTTCTTGAAGCGCCCGGCCTGGGTCGCCTCCCAGGCCCTGGCGTGCGAGCGCGCCGCGAACTGGTCCTGCATTTCGCGCGTGATCCCGTGCAGACGGCCGAGCATCTCTGCGGTCAGGCCCATCATGTTCGAGGCCTTGGCATACTGTTTCGACGCGGCCGGGTTCAGGTCGATTCCGTGCATCATGCCGACGTGGCCCATGTGCTCGACACCGCCGATCACGAAGACGTCGCCCTGGCCGGTCATGATCTGTGCGGCAGCAGTGTGCAGGGCCTGCATGGACGATCCGCACAGGCGATTGACCGTCTGGCCGGGCACCGTGTGCGGCAACCCGGCAAGCAACAGCGCATAGCGCGCGATGTTCATGCCCTGCTCGAGCGTCTGATTCACACAGCCCCAGATCACATCCTCGACCTCGCCCGGATCGGCCGCAGGATTGCGCCTGAACAGGGCCTTGATCAGTTCGGCCGACAGGGTATCGGCACGCACCTGGCGGAACATGCCGCCCTTCGAGCGGCCCATTGCCGAGCGCACGCCATCGACAATTACGACATCGCGGGGATTGAGGCTCATCTTGATCTCTCCAGGATTCGTACAGGACCGCAGGGTCAGGCAAAGAATCTCTTGCCCGACGCCGCCATATCACGCAGCAGCTTGGGCGCCTGGTACAGCTTGCCGAGCGAGGCGTACTGGTCGCACAGCGAGACGAAGCTGGCGGCCCCGGCCTGGTCAACGTAACGGCAGGCGCCGCCGCGGAATGGTGGGAATCCGATGCCGTAGATCAGCGCCATGTCCGCCTCGTAGGGCGTAGCGACGATCTTCTCCTCGAGGCAGCGGGCAATCTCGTTCACCATGGGCACCATGCAGCGCGCGATGATCTCTTCGGGAGTGAACTCGCGGCGCGCCGCCACCACCGGCGCGATCAAATCGTAACTTGCCGGGTCGACACTCTTTTTCGGCCTGCCCTTCTTGTCCGGAGCATAGACGTAGTAGCCCTTGCCGTTTTTCTGGCCGTAGCGGCCCGCGTCGACCATCACCGTCGTGGTGCTCGTGAAATCCGCTCTCATTCGGTCGGGGAAACCCTCCGCCATCACGGCAGCCGCATGCACTGCCGTGTCCATGCCGACCACGTCCATCAGGTAGGCCGGCCCCATCGGCCAGCCAAAACGCTCCATGACCTTGTCCACCGCCTGGAAATCGGCGCCATCGCGCAGCAGCATGTGGAAGCCGGCGAAGTACGGGAACAACACCCGATTGACCAGAAACCCGGGACAGTCGTTCACGACGATGGGGGTCTTGCCCATGCGGCGCGCCAGGGCCACCGTCGCCGCGATCGCCGCATCCGACGAGCGCGCACCGCGAATCACCTCCACCAGCGGCATCATGTGGACCGGGTTGAAGAAGTGCATGCCGACGAAGTTCTGCGGTCGCCTCATGCTCTCGGCGAGCGAAGTGATCGAGATCGTCGAGGTATTCGACGCAATGATCGCGTCCTCCCGCACCAGTCCCTCGACCTCGGCGAACACCGCTTTCTTGACCTTGGCATTCTCGACCACGGCCTCGATGATGATGTCCACGCCAGCGAAGTCGCCGTAATTGAGGGTGGGCCGGATACGGGACAGCGTCTCGGTCAGCGCCTCGGGCTTCATCCTGCCCTTCTCAACCTGCTTCGACAGCAGCTTGCCGGCCTCGCTCATGCCGAGCGCAAGCGCCTCGTCGCGAATGTCCTTCATGATGATCGGCGTGCCCTTGACCGCACTCTGGTAGGCGATGCCGCCGCCCATGATCCCGGCGCCGAGCACGGCTGCCTGACGGATCTCGCGCACGCCCTTCTTTGCCCACCCAGCGGCGATCTTCTTGACGGCCTGGTCGGCCAGGAACAGGCCGATGAGCGCCTCCGCCTGCGGGGTAACGGCTGCCTTGGCGAAATGCTTCGCCTCCACCTCGAGCGCCGCATCGCGACCCAGGCCGGCTGCGGCCTGCATGGCTTTCAGCGCCAGCATCGGCGCGGGATAGTTGGGTCCCGCCTGCGCCCCGACGACCGCCATGCTGCTGGTGAAGGCCATGGCCTGTTCGGTCGCATTGAGCTTGAGCGGCGCCAGTTTCTCGGCACGCTTGCCCTGCCAGTCCAGCTTGCCCGCGACACACTGCTTGACCAGGTCCAGCGCGGCCTGCCGCAGCTTGTCCGATTCGACCACGGCATCCACCGCGCCGTCCTTGAAGGCCGCGTCAGACCGCTTCTCGCTGCCGGTGGCGATCCATTCGACCGCGTTGTCGACGCCCAGGAGCCGCGGTAACCGCACCGTGCCGCCGAAGCCCGGAAAGATGCCGAGCTTGACTTCGGGCACGCCAATCCGGGCGGCCGTGGACATCACGCGGTAGTCGCAGGACAGCGCCAGCTCCGTTCCGCCACCCAGGCAGATCCCGTTGATCGCCGCGACCGTCGGCACCGGCAGGTCCTCGAAGCGGCAGAACATCCGGTTTACCTCGAGCACGCTCCGGACGATGGCCTGCTCGCCTTGCGCAAACATGCCTCCGAATTCGGTGATGTCAGCACCGACGATGAACACGCCCTTGCCCGAGGTGACGATCACTCCCTTCACGCTGCCGTCCCGGGCGATGGCCTGCGTTGCAGCATCGAACTCCTGCAGTGTCGCCTTATCGAGCTTGTTGACCGACTCTCCCGCGAGGTCGAGCTTCAGCTCCGCAATGCCCTCGCCGACGGCCGCCACGCTGATGGCGGATCCCGAATAGATCATGTGCAGTCTCCGTTCCTTTCCAGGGGTGTGAGGCCACCCTGCGACCCGCACGGGCAACCCGGACTACGTGTCCCCCGCATGCGGGGGATCGGCAACCGTTGATATTATCGCCTGCACCGCATTTCTGCGCCGACTCGGTAATCCACGTTTGCCGGGCTCGCGCGGCCCCGCCGGGAGTGATTCATGAGCCAGAAGAGACCGCAACGCCCCTTGCTGACCCCACTGCCCGAATGGTTCCCGCGCGGTGCCGCACTGCTGCGCGACCCAACGCTGAACAAGGGCACGGCATTCTCCCTGCGGGAGCGCGACGCGCTGGGACTTCGCGGCCTCCTGCCACCGCACGTCATCACCCAGGAGGACCAGGTCAACCGGGTACTGGAGAACTTCCGGCGACTCGAATCCGACCTGTCCCGCTACATCCTGCTCGAGGCGCTGCACGACCGGAACGAGGCCCTGTTCTTCCGTGTGATCACGGAAAACCCTGATGAAATGATGCCCGTGATCTACACCCCCACGGTGGGTCTGGCCTGCCAGCAGTTCGGTCACATCTACAGGCGGCCACGCGGCATGTTCATCTCAGCGGCCGATCGCGGCCGCATGGTCGAGGTGATGCGCAACTGGCCCTACCGTGACGCACGCATGATCGTGGTGACCGACGGCGAGCGCATCCTCGGCCTCGGCGACCTCGGCGCCAACGGCATGGGGATCCCGATCGGCAAGCTGGCGCTGTACACCGCCTGTGCCGGGCTGCATCCCCGCCATTGTCTTCCCGTGATGCTCGACTACGGCACCAACAACGAAGCCCTGCTCGAGGATCCGCTCTATATCGGACTGCGCCAGAAGCGCCTGTCCGGGTCGGCGCTCGACGAACTGGTCGATGAGTTCGTGGAGGCTGCGCAGCAGTCCTTCCCGGGGATCGTCATCCAGTTCGAGGACTTCGCCAACCACAATGCGTTCCGCCTGCTCAGGAATTACCGCGACAAGATCTGCTGCTTCAACGACGACATCCAGGGAACGGCCTCGGTAACCGTCGCCGGCATCTTCTCGGCACTTCGCGTCACGGGCAAGCGCATGTCCGAGCAGACTTTCCTCTCACTCGGCGCAGGCGAGGCAGCTACCGGCATCGCGGACCTGCTGGTCGCGGCCATGATGGATGACGGACTGGACGAGGCCGCCGCCCGGGGTCGCTGCTGGATGGTCGATTCGAAAGGCCTGGTGGTCGCCGGGCGCAGGGATCTGGCAGAGCACAAGCGGCCCTATGCCCATCCGCACGCTGCGGTGGGCAACTTCCTCGGCGCGGTGCGCGCGCTTGAGCCAACCGCACTCATCGGCGTCGGCGCAACACCGCAGGCGTTCGACCAGGACGTGATCGAGGCGATGAGCCGCCTTAACGAGCGGCCGATCATCTTTGCGCTGTCGAACCCGACCTCGAAGGCGGAGTGCACCGCCGAGCAGGCCTACGCCTGGTCCGGCGGCCGCGCGCTGTTTGCCTCCGGCAGCCCGTTCGATCCGGTCGAACTGGCCGGCCGGCGCTACGTGCCGCGCCAGGGCAACAATTCCTACATCTTCCCGGGCGTTGGACTGGGCGTGGTGACAGTGCAGTCCTCGCGGGTGACGGACGCCATGTTCATGGTGGCGGCGCGCACGCTGGCCGACTCGGTCAGCGAACAGGACCTCGCACAGGGAAGCCTCTACCCTGCGCTATCGCGGGTCCGGGAAGTATCGGCACAGATTGCCGTCGCGGTCGCCGAGATCGCTTTCCGCGACGACTTCGCCTGCATCGATCGGCCGGGCGACCTGCACGAACTGATGCTGCGGCAGATGTACGACGGCAGTTACGTCAGCTTCGTGCCCTGAGACCACGGCGCTTCCACAGCAGGAACACCGACGGGATCACGACCAGCGTCAGCAAGGTCGCGCTGATCATGCCGCCGACCATGGGCGCGGCAATGCGCCGCATGACCTCCGATCCGGTGCCCGATCCCCACATGATCGGCAACAGGCCGACCATGATGGTCAGCACGGTCATCAGCTTCGGTCGGAGCCTGAGCAGCGCGCCTTCGACGATGCTTGCGCGCACGTCGGTCTCGGTTACCGGCCGTCCCTCACTGGCGGCGAGCCCCTTGTGTCGCTGCCAGGCCTGGTTCAGGTACAGCAGCATGACCACGCCCGTCTCCGATGCCACGCCGGCCAGGGCGATGAAACCGACCGCCACCGCAATGCTCAGGTGGTAGCCGAGCAGGTACAGCAACCACAGGCCGCCCGTCAGGGCGAAGGGCAGGCTGCCCAGTATCAGCACGACGTCGCCGAAGCGGCGGAAGTTCAGGTACAAGAGCAGCACGATGATTACGAAGGTAAAGGGCACTACCACGCGCAGCTTTTCCAGCGCGCGCTGCCAGTACTCGTACTGTCCCGACCAGCGCAGACTGTAGCCGGCCGGCAACTCGATCTGCTCTGACACGCGCTGCCGTGCCTCCGAGACGTAGGAACCGAGATCGCGGCCCTTGATGTCCACGTAGACCCAGCCGGAGGGCCTGGCATTCTCGCTGCGGATCATGGACGGCCCGTCAGTGATCCCCACCGTTGCCACGTCGCCCAAGGTCAGTTGCGCACCCGATGGCGACACGATCGGCAGCTGTCGCAAACGTTCCATTGAATTGCGCCAGTCCTGCGGGTAGCGCAGGTTGATGGGATACCGCTCCAGCCCCTCGATCGTGTAGGCGAGCGTCATCCCGCCGACCGCCGATTCCACTACCTCCTGCACGTCGGCAATGTTCAGTCCGTAGCGCGCGGCGTCACCACGGCGGATGTCGACGTCGATATAGCGGCCGGTGGCTGCCCTTTCCGCATAGACGGACGCCGTGCCTGGCACCGCATTGAGCGTGCGTTCGATGTCCAGGCCGATCCGCTCGATCTGGGCGAGGTCCGTGCCGGTGATCTTGATACCCACCGGCGTCTTGATGCCGGTGGCCAGCATGTCGATGCGGGTCTTGATCGGCGGAACCCATGCGTTGGCCAGCCCTGGGACCTGCACCACGCGGTCCAATTCCTCGCGCAGCCTTTCCGGCGTCATGCCCTCGCGCCACTCTTCGCGCGGCTTCAGCTTGATCGTGGTCTCCAGCATCTCGAACGGCGCTGGGTCGGTTGCCGTTTCGGCCCGCCCGGCCTTGCCAAACACGCGCTCGACTTCCGGCACCGACTTGATGATCCGGTCGGTCTGCTGCAGCAGCGCACGGACCGTATCGGCCGAGACGCCCGGAAGCGTGGTCGGCATGTACATCAGGTCGCCCTCGTCGAGTTCCGGCATGAACTCGCTGCCGAGCTGCGAGATCGGCCAGGCCGTGGCCAGCACCAGTACGACCGACGCGGCGACGACCGTCCACGGATGCCGTAGCGCGAGTTCGATCGCGGGACGGTAGATCGCCATGGCCGCACGATTCACCGGATTTTCGCCTTCCGGGCGGATCCGCCCGCGCACCAGCAGCGTGATCAACACCGGCACCAGTGTGATGGACAGCAAAGCCGCCGCCACCATGGACCAGGTCTTGGTGAAGGCGAGCGGCGAGAACATCTTGCCTTCCTGTGCATCCAGGGCGAATACCGGCAGGAACGACAATGCGACAATCATCAACGAGAAGAACAGCGACGGACCGACTTCGCGGCAGGCCTCCAGCACCAGTGCACCGCGGTCTCCGCCCTGATCGCCCTCGTGCTCCAGCTTCTTGTGGACGTTCTCGATCATCACGATACCGGCATCGATCATGGCGCCGATTGCGATGGCGATGCCGCCGAGCGACATGATGTTCGCGTTGAGCCCCTGCAGGTGCATGACCAGAAAGGCGGCCAGGATGCCGAGCGGCAGCGTGATGATCAGTACCAGGCTCGAGCGAAAGTGGAACAGGAATACGGCGCAAACCAGCACCACCACCACGAATTCTTCGACCAGCTTGCCGCGCAGATTGTCCACGGCCCGCTGGATCAAGGCCGAACGATCGTAGGTCTCGACGACTTCAACGCCTTCGGGCAGCCCCGCGGAAAGTTCATTCAGCCGGGTGCGAACCCGGCGAATCGTCTCTTGCGCATTCTCGCCGCTGCGCATGACGACGATGCCGCCCGCCACCTCACCCTTGCCGTCGAGCTCGGCGATACCGCGGCGCATCTCCGGACCGATGCGGATGTCCGCCACGTCGCCCAACAGCACCGGCACGCGGTCGACCACCTTGAGCGGCAGGTTCCTGAGGTCGTCGATGCCCCGGATGTAGCCCGAGGCGCGAACCATGTATTCCGCCTCGGCCATCTCTATGACAGAGCCGCCGGCCTCGGAGTTGCCCCGGTCGATCGCCATCGTGATGTCGGCCAGCGTCACACCCTGGCCCCGCAGCCGGATCGGATCGACCACCACCTGGTACTGCTTGACCATCCCGCCGACCGTCGCGACCTCGGATACGCCGGGGACCGCCTGAAGCTCGAACTTCAGGAACCAGTCCTGCAGGCTGCGCAACTCGGCAAGGTCGTGCCGACCACTCTTGTCCACCAATGCGTATTGATAGATCCAGCCCACGCCGGTGGCGTCGGGACCCAGCGCCGGGCTGATGCCCGACGGCAGCCGTGACGCGGCCTGGCTCAGGTACTCCAATACCCGTGAACGCGCCCAATACAAGTCCGTTCCGTCCTCGAACAGGACGTAGACGAACGAGTCGCCGAAGAACGAGTAACCGCGCACCGTCGTGGCGCCTGGTACCGACAACAGGGCCGTGGTCAGGGGATAGGTCACCTGGTCCTCGACTACGCGGGGCGACTGACCCGGATACGGCGTGCGCACGATGACCTGCACGTCGGACAGGTCCGGGATCGCATCGACGGGCGTCCGCAGCATCGCCCAGGCACCGGCTGCCGTGAGCAGCGCCGCCAGCAACAGGACCATCGGCCGGTTGGCGAGCGAGGCACGAATGATGGCTTCGATCATTTGCCCTGCTCCGGCATTGCGCCCTGATCATTCGCCGCATGCTCCGTCGTCGCCTGTGGCTTCTCGTAGCGACGCAGGCTCGAGCGCACTTGCGACTCGGAGTCGATCATGAACTGTCCGGAGACGACGACTTCCTCGCCAGGCCGTATTCCGCTTACGATCTCGATGTCCTCGCCACTTTCCCGACCTGAGGTCACGTCGCGCGCGACGAAGCGACCGTCACCGAGCGCGACGATCACGCGTTCGGCTCGCCCGGTTCGGATCAGTGCCTCGATCGGCACCATCAGGGACTCGCCGCCAGCATCGCCCTCGATGGTCACGTTCGCCAACATGCCCGCCGCCAGCCTGCGACCAGGGTTGTCCAGCTCGAGCCGCGCCTGCAGCGTTCGCGTCGCTTCATTCAGCTGCGGCAGCAGTTCCAGCACATGCGCCTCGACCCGCTGTCCCGGCAGCGCCGGGAACGCAAGCTTCGCAGGCGCGCCTTTGCTCACGCGCGCCGCATCTGCCTCCGGAATCTCGGCAACGACCCATAGCCTGGAAATGGGGACCACGGTCATGGCGCTCATCCCGGGCTCTGCCAGTGCGCCCTCCCGTACGCCGAGCATGGTGACCACGCCGTCCTCGGGCGCGTGATAGGTCACGCGCTCGGCCGCCTTGCCCGTGGCCCGTAGCTGCTCGATGGTTGCGGCATCGAGCCCGAGCGCCTGCAGCCGGCCGGCGGAGGCGCTGACAAGCGCCGGGTCACCTAACACGATGGCATGCAGGTACTCGCGCTGGGCGGCGGCAAGCTTCGGCGAGAACACGGCAAACAACGACTGTCCGCGGCTGACCGATTCTCCTTCGGCCCGGACCGAGAGGCGCTCCACATAGCCTTCCGCGCGCACGCGGACCTCGATCCGGCCCCGCTCGTCGTAGGCCAGGGTGCCGATGGTCTGGATGCCCGTATCCAATTGCCCCCGGTGGGCGGCAACGGTGCGCACCCCGAGGTTGTTGACCATGGTTGCAGACAACTGGATTGTGCCCGTGTTGTCGTCTCCCGCCTCGACGTAGACCGGCACATAGTCCATCCCCATCTCGTCCTTGCGGGGGACCGGCGAGGTCACCGCGGGGTTCATCGGGTTACGGTAGTAGAGAAGCCTTCGTTCCTGGGGTCGGGGCTGGGGCTCCGCCTCGGCGGACTCGATCGGCACCAGGGTCATGCCGCAGATGGGGCACTTGCCCGGCTCGTCCGAGGTCACCTCCGGGTGCATCGGGCACTGATAGGTGGCATCTAAATGCTTCGCCGCATGCCCGAGCACGGTTTCGGGCCCCGCCGGAGGCGGCGTCTTGCCACAGGCTCCCAACAGCAGGGACAAGGCGGTCAGCGTGACGACCGCGAAGTTGTGACGGTTCATGGCAGGTCTCCGGCAAGATAGTTGATCTCGGCAAGCGCTACGGCCCGGTCCTTACGCGCCTTTGTCAGGCGGTCGCGCACGTCGAGCACGCGCCTTTCAGTGCTGACCACGTCGGACAACGAGCCAGCGCTCGTGCGATAGCTGGCGAGGGCGGCTTCCACGGAGACGCCGGCGATGCGCTGGATCCGCGACTCGTAGAGGTCGACGATCGAACCCAGTCGCAGCGCGCGGGAATACTGCGCCCGCAGGCTGGCCTCCAGCTCGCGGGCCAGGTCGGTCCGTCTGGCCTGTGCTGCACGGGCCTGTGACCTTGCCGCGCCCGTCTCGCGGTCCTGCCGGTTACTTGTGAAGAGCGGCACGTCGAAAGTCAGCATCGCGGTCAGCAGATCCGGCCGCGCCTCTCCATTCATGCTGCCTTGCCGGAAACCATAGGAGACGTCTACGCCGAACGACGGCTTGTAGCGCTCGGCAGCGAGATCTGCCTCGTTCGTGGCAACGTCCCGCGCGTGGTCGAGCGATTGCAGCATTGGATGGCGATCCAGGCGCTCGAGCATCGTTTCGAGTGGCGGCAGGCTGGCCGGCGAAGGGCCGGCGGCAGCGGCACGTGCACCGAACGCCGCATCGCCGATCCAGCGAGCCAGGTCGGCACGCGCCATGTCCCGCTCACGCTCGATGTCGATCTGCCGTTCCTCGATCTCCAGCACCATCAGGCGCGCATCGAGCAAGTCGGTCTGGGCACCCTCGCCTGCGGTATAGGCTGCCTCGGCGCCGTTCACCAGCGCTGCCACCCACCTGGCCTCGTCCGCCAGCAATGCGAGGGACTGGTCGAAGTAGTCGAGTTCACGCCAGCTGCGCTCCACCTCGAGCCGGACTCGCCGGTCGCGGTTCCGCGCGTCCGCGTCGCTGACCAGCGCACGGCTCTCGTACCCGGAACGGGACAGCTCACGCGTGTGGCCCGCCGGGAACCGCTGCATGACGCCGACCTCGAGCATGGTCATGTCCACGGCGTCGAGGGAAAAGGAATCTGTCGGCACGTTGACCGCGCCAACCCTCGCCTCGAGGTCGGGCAGCTGCCCGGCGAATACCGCCATGTCCTGCATGGCGGATGACTCGCTTTCCATGGCTTCCCGGCCGGCGTCGCGCTCCATGGCGATTCGCTGCGCGGCGTCAAGGGTCAGTGGCTCGGCGGCCGCGGGCGTCGCGGCGCAGGCGAACCAGAGCATCAGGATTGTCAGGGCTGTCGAACCCGCCCCACGGTCGAAAAATAAAGGCATGCCTCCTCCTGCAGGAACGTCAATCGGACGAACCGGGCAGGAAGGGCTATTTCAGGAAGATGCAGAAGCGCTGCTGCAGAGACGCCGACGGCGGGTGCCACGGGGCGGCATCCGGGTGATGGTCCGGGGCGGCGATCGCTCCGAAGGCGGGAGACTGGAATGCGGCGAAGCCGGTTAGCAGGACCAGGTCGGGCTGAGCGGTCCTGGCATCCTGGACGGGTAGCACCGGTGCATCCGCGCCGCCGCAAGCCAGCACGACACCCTGGCCACCACCAGCGCCCGGATCCAGCGCGGGCGGGCAGTGGGGGCATTCATGCTCAATCTGACCGGCCGGGATGGGGTGGCCCGAATGGACAGCATCCGCGGGATGATCCATCGCCAAACATGGCTGGATGGCGAATCCAAGCCAGCCGGTCACGAACAACACGGCGAGTGCCCGCGTCATCGGAACCTGCGACCGCCTGAACCTCTGCAGAAGCGTCATTACTTGAAGTCGACTTCCAGACCTGAGGACACGCTACTCGCGAGCGGCCCGCCGGGTCAAACGGATTAACACCGATATGGGATCCGCGGAGCATTCAGGGCGCCCCGGACGTTCTCTCAGGACCTGCCCCCTGTGCTAAAGTTCACACTTTCCGCCCAAAACTTTCTTTATCGAACAATGACATCCGGGCATTGAGGAGTCCTCGACCCATGACCACGAAGATCACGCCCCCCGCGACGGGCGAAAAGATCACGATCCGCGACGGCAAGCTTGTCGTTCCCGACCATCCGATCATTCCCTTCATCGAGGGGGATGGCACCGGCGCCGACATCTGGCGTGCCAGCGTGCGTGTGCTCGACGCGGCCGTCGACAAAGCCTACGGCGGCAGGCGCAGGATTTCGTGGATGGAGGTCTACGCCGGCGAGAAAGCCAACAACCTGATGAACACCTGGCTGCCGGACGAGACGGTGGCCGCCTGCCGCGAATACCTGGTGTCGATCAAGGGCCCGCTGACCACACCGATCGGCGGCGGCATCCGCTCACTCAACGTGGCGCTCAGGCAAATGCTCGACCTGTACGTCTGCCTGCGCCCGGTACGGTGGTTCGTCGGCGTGCCGTCGCCCGTTCGTGCGCCGGAAAAAGTCGACATGGTGATCTTTCGCGAAAATACGGAGGACATCTACGCGGGAATCGAATTCGAGGCAGGCTCCGCGGACAACAAGAAGTTCCTCGAGTTGTTCAAGCAAGCCTTCCCGAAGCACTACGGCAAGATCCGCTTCCCGGAGAGTACCGGCATCGGCATCAAGCCCATTTCGCGCGAAGGCACCGAGCGCCTGGTTCGCGCCGCGATCCAGTACGCAATCGACAACAAGCGCAAGAGCCTGACGATTGTCCACAAGGGCAACATCATGAAGTTTACGGAGGGCGCCTTCCGGAACTGGGGCTACGCATTGGCCGAGAGCGAGTTCGCCGACTCAACCTACACCTGGGACCAATGGGAGCGGACCCGTGCGGCCAAGGGCGACAAGGCTGCCAATGAGGAGCAGAAAGCCGCGCTTGCCGCAGGCCGCGTGCTGATCAAGGATGCGATCGCCGACATCACGCTGCAACAGGTCCTGACGCGCCCGGACGAATTCGACGTGATCGCCACCATGAACCTGAACGGCGACTACCTCTCCGACGCGCTCGCCGCGCAGGTCGGCGGCATCGGCATCGCTCCGGGTGGCAACGTCAACTACATGACCGGTCATGCCGTGTTCGAAGCCACCCATGGCACTGCGCCGAAGTACGCCAACCTGGACAAGGTCAATCCGAGCTCGGTCATTCTCTCTGGCGAGATGATGCTGCGCTACATGGGATGGACCGAGGCGGCCGACCTGGTCATCAAGGCGATGGACAAGAGCATTGGCCAGAAGGTGGTGACCTACGATTTCGCGCGGCTGATGGAAGGCGCCACCGAGGTCAAGTGCAGTGAATTTGGCGACGTGCTGATCCGGAACATGGGCTGACGGTGCCGCGCCGGCCGGGCTTGGGCGACGGCGGCCCGCAAGACGCCGACCTGACCCTGGCGCAACGCTGCGCCAGGGTCATCGTCGACGAGTTTGCCTACTACAACCGGGAATTCCGCGGGATCAGCCGTCGCGCACCCGAGCGTTTCGAGAATCGCGACTGGGCCGGCACCCAGCGCGACGTGGTCGAACGGCTCGACCTCTACACCGAATGCGTCAACCGCGCGCTCGACGAGCTCAAGCGCCGACTGGGCGAGCGGGCCCGCGACGTGCCGCTATGGCGCGCGATAAAGCAGAGTTTCGCAAACCAGATCGAAGAGCTGACGGACCCGGAATTCCTCAAGACCTATTTCAGCTCGATAACGCGGCGCATGTTCGGCACCGTCGGGGTCAACTCGGACGTCGAATTCTTCGTCCTCGACCTGGATCCCCTGCGCGGTATCACCTCGCAGGTCGTGAGCAACACCTATACCAATCGCGGCGCGCTGGAATTGCTGATCGAGGAACTGCTATCGGATTTCAAGTTCCGCACCCCCTGGCGCGACTTCGAGGGCAGTGTCGAGCACGTTGCCACCGATATCCGCATGCACCTGCAGCGCAGCGGCGAGCACCGGCCGGTAAGGGAAATCGAGGTGATCCGGCCCGTCTTCTACCAGATGACCCGTGCTTACGTGGTGGGCAAGATCAAGGGCGAGGGCTACACGCTACCGCTGGCGATTGCGTTTCGCAACGGCGAGCGCGGCGTGCTGGTAGACGCGGTGATGCTGAAGGAAAGCGACGTCTCGGTCCTGTTCAGCTTCACCCGCTCCTACTTCCACGTCGACCTCGAGCGCGTTGGCGAGGCGGTTCTTTTCCTCAAGTCATTCATGCCCCGCAAGCCGGTCTCGGAGCTCTTTACGGTGCTCGGCCGCGCCAAGCAGGGCAAGACCGAGCGGTTCAGGGAGATCTTCCGGCACCTCGATGAGACCGAAGACCGCTTCGTCCTGGCGCCGGGTGAAAAGGGCATGGTGATGGCCTGCTTCACCCTGCAGTCCTTTGACGTGGTGTTCAAAGTCATTCGTGATCGTTTCCCGGCGGTCAAGAACGTGCTGCGCGAAGAGGTCATGGCCAAGTACGACCTGGTGTTCAAGCACGATCGCGCCGGCCGGCTGGTGGACGCGCAGGAATTCAAGCGGGTGCGCTTCCCACGTTCGCGTTTCGACCAGGAGGTGCTCGACGAACTGCTCGGGGAGTGCGCCAGTACGGTGCACGTTGAGGATGACAACATCATCGTTGACCACGTTTACATCGAGCGCAAGATGACGCCGCTCAACCTGTACCTGAGAAGCGCTGCGCCGGAACAGGCGGAACTGGCCGTCATCGAGTACGGGCAGGCGATTCGCGACCTGGCCTATACCAATATCTTTGCCGGCGACCTGTTGCTGAAGAATTTCGGCGTCACGCGTCATGGCCGCGCAATCTTCTATGACTACGACGAATTGTGCGCGGTGACGGATTGCCGCTTCCGCGATATGCCGCAGGCGTCGAGTTACGAGGACGAGATGCGTGCCGAGAGCTGGTTCTATGTTGCCGACAATGACGTGTTCCCGGAGACCTTCATCAACTTCCTGGGCTTCGATGAGCACCTGAAGCAGGTGTTCCTGGACAAACACGGCGAGATCCTGGAAGCCGACTGGTGGCGCCAGCTGCAGGAACGGCTGGCCGAAGGCGACGTCGTCGAGGTGCTGCCCTATCACCCACACCGCGTGCGGGTCGCCAGCAGCTTCTAGAATGAGGGGATAGCTACCCTCATTGGCACTGCAGAAAGTGGGACTGACCCGTCTTCTGCCCGGAACCTCCTATACCTGAATCCCTGCGAAGGCCTGCTGCAGGTCGGCAATGAGATCGTCCGGATCCTCGGCCCCGATTGATAGCCGGATCGTAGTCTTCGTCACCCCACTGATGCTCAGCTGCTCTGCGGTAAAGTCTTTCGGCTGCATGAAGTGCGGCGGCATGACCAGTGACTCGACCGAACCGAGGCTCGCGGTTATTGCGAACAGCTCCAGGCCCTCTACAACGACACGAGCTTCGTCCATGCCACCCTTCAGGTCGAAGGCGATCATGGTGCCGAACTCCCGCATCTGCCGACGGGCCAGCTCGTGCCGGGGATGGCTCGGCAGGCCCGGATGGTGTACCCGCGCGACCGCCGGGTGAGCCTCGAGCCAGCTGGCGATCGTCATCGCCGCCGCTGCCTGCGCGTCGTAGCGCAGGAAGTAGGTTTTCATGCCGCGCAGGATCAGGAAGGCGGCGTGCGGATCAAGCACCGGCCCGAGCGTCGAGGCATCCTGACGCATCGACTGGACCAGTGCGCGACTACCAATGATCGCCCCGCCCATGACGTCGCTATGGCCCGAGGCGTACTTGGTCAGGCTGTGCAGGAACAGGTCCACTTCGTACTGGCCATGGTTGTGGAACCCGGCAAATGTATTGTCCATCACCGACAGCGCCCCGGCGGCGCGCGCAGCGGCACAGATACGCTCGACATCCGCAATCTTGTTCACCGGGTTGGTCGGGCTCTCGAAGAACACCAGTCGGGTCGGCCGCTCGTGCAGTACCCGTTCAATGCCTTCATCGTCCTCGATCGACAGCATCGTATGTTCGACGCCGTACTTGGCCAGCAGGCGCCTGATCAGGTATCGGGTCGGCCCGTAGGATTCAACGAAGGACAGGATGTGATCGCCCGACTTGCACAGCGACAACAGGCAACTGCTGATGGCGGCCACCCCGGAAGCGGAGACGATGCAATCCTCGCGGCCCTGCATGCCGGCCAGGAGATCTTCCAGTTGCCGGTTGGTCGGATTCGATGTGCGCGTGTAGAAGTAGCCGGGCCTTTCGCCGCGGAAGGCCCGCAGCATCTCATCGATGCCATCCATCTCGAACTTCACCGACTGGTAGATCGGTGCGACCAGCGGCCGGTTGTCCGCAGACATTTTGGCCACGGGCTGGTGAATGACGCGGGTCCGGTCCTTCATCTGGAATTACCTGGCGGGCGAGGCTCAAAAGGCCTACAAAGTCCGGACATTGTCGGCGACAATGGGAGCCTGGCGCCAGCCATATCCGGGAAAAACGTCACAGGCCCATGGATTTCCAGCTCACAGAAGACCAGCAGATGATCCAGGCGGCTGCGCGGGAGTTCGCGCAGAACGAAATCGCGCCCATTGCAGCGGAATTCGACGCCTCGGGGCAATTTCCCGCCCGGACCATCAAGAAGGCCGGCGAACTCGGCTTCATGGGCGTCGAGGTACCGGCTGAGTACGGTGGCGCCGGCCTCGACCCGGTCTCGTATGTGCTGGTCATCGAGGAAATCGCCGCGGCAGACGCCGCGCACTCGACCATCATTTCGGTCAACAACTCGCTCTATTGCCACGGCATCGTCGAGTTCGGCACCGAGGACCAGAGGCAAAGGTTCGTGAGGCCGGTTGCCTCCGGCGAGGCTATCGGCTGCTATGGTCTGACCGAACCCCAGTCCGGCTCCGATGCTGCAAGCATGCGTACCCGCGCGGTCCGGTCCGCCGACGGCAGCCACTACGTGATCAATGGCAAGAAATCCTGGATCACCTCCGGACCGGTCGCCGACTACATGTTCCTGTTTGCCGTTACCGACCCGGAGAGTAAGTCGAAGGGCATCACGGCCTTCATCATCGATTGTCGTCAGCCGGGATTCGTGCGCGGCAAGCCCGAGCCCAAGCTGGGCATTCGCGCTTCGGCCACCTGTGAGATCGAGTTCGTTGACTACAAGGTGCCGGCCGAGAATCGCCTCGGTGCGGACGGCCAGGGCTTCGCCATCGCGATGACCGTACTCGACTCGGGGCGGATCGGAATCGCCGCCCAGGCAGTCGGCATCGCCCGCGCCGCGTACGAGGCATCGGTGGACTATGCGCGCGAGCGCAAGGCTTTCGGCTCCCAGATCGGTTCGTTCCAGATGATCCAGCAGAAGATCGCCGACATGAAGTGCCGACTCGAGGCTGCGCGGCTGTTGACGCTGCGGGCCGCCTGGAACAAGGCGCGCTGCAAGCAGTCCGGTGAACGCAACACGCTGGCCGGCTCGATCGCCAAACTGACCGCGTCCGAGACTGCCATGTTCTGCGCCCATGCGGCGGTGCAGATACATGGCGGCATGGGCTATAGCAAGGAGATGCCGATCGAGCGCTATTTCCGCGACGCCAAGATCACCGAGATCTACGAAGGCACCAGCGAAATCCAGCGCATGGTCATCGCCCGCGCCGAGACCGGGTTGCGCTAGGAAATTGCGACTGTTCCCTTTCTAGATTCTGTGCAGCCAGCCGTGAGTATCGGGGATTTCGCCCTGCTGGATGCCCACCAGCGCGGCGCGAAGCTTCATGGTGTGCGGTCCGACGTCACCGTTGCCCACCTTGTGCTCGCGGCCGTCGCGCACCAACGTACCAACGCCAGCGAGCACCGCGGCCGTGCCCGACAGCGCCGCCTCGCCATCCTTTACCCACGCCAGCATCTCGTCGACAGTGAACACGCGCTCCTCGACCTGATAGCCGATCGCCGGCGCGATACGCAGCAGCGAATCGCGCGTGACCCCATGCAGGAAGGTCGCGTCGAGGCTGCGGGTCAGGATCTTGCCCTGGCGAATCAGCAGGAAATTGGCGGCCCCGGTCTCCTGCACTTCCCCGCCCGGGCAGAACAGCACCTGGTCAACGCCGTACTTCTTCTTGGCCGCAAGCGTCGGACCCATGGCGGCAGCGTAATTGCCGCCGGTCTTGACCATGCCGAGGTGCGAAGCGCAGCGCGTGGCCTCGGTCTCGACGTAGATCTTCAGCGGCTTCATGCCACCCGAGAAATAGTCCCACACCGGACTGGCCAGCACCATCAGCATCAATTCGCCCGGCGGTGAGGCTGCGGCACCGATATTGGGTGTCGTGCCAAAAAGGATTGGCCGCATGTACAGCGCACCCGGCGCATCCGGCACCTGGTCGCGGACGCGGTCGATCACGGTGGCGATCATCGTCTCCAGCTGGTCCGCATCCGGCTCGGGTAACGCGAGTGCACGTGCGCTCTGGCACATCCGCTCGATGTGACTGCTCATGCGGAACACGTTGACGCTGCCATCCGCCCACTTGTAGGCCTTGAAGCCTTCAAAACAGGTGCTCGAATAATGCAGGACATGCGCCGCCGGACTGATCTCGATCGGGCCGGTCTTCCTGACCTCGTGGTCCGACCACTGGCCATTCCTGAAGGTCGCCACCGCCATCGTGTCGGTCAGCACACTGCCGAAAGCGGGGCGCGGAGTCGTCTGGGTCTGTGGCTGGGCGCTCATGGTCTGATCAATCCTGGATGAAGATGGTTGCGGGGTGTTCGAGGCGGTCCTTCAGGGCCTGGATCATCGAGGCCGCATCGAAGCCGTCCACGAAGCGATGATCGAAGGAAGAAGACAAGTTCATCATCCGCCGGATCGCGATGGCACCATTTTGTACCACCGGCCGCTCCACGGCCTTGTTGACCCCCACAATGGCCACCTCGGGCGCATTGATGACAGGCGTGGAGACGATGCCGCCGAGCTTGCCGAGGCTGGTCACGGTGATGGTCGAGCCGGACAGCTCGTCCTTCTTCGCCTTGCCGGCGCGCGCTGCCTCGGAGACGCGGCGAATCTCCGCCGATAATTCCGACAGGCTGAGGGCCTCGGCGTTCCTGACTACCGGAACTTTCAGGCCATCCGGAGTCTGGGTCGCGACGCCGACATTGATGGCACGATGTCGGACGATCACGCCACGGGTCTCGTCGTAAAGTGCGTTGCACTGCGGGAAGTCCTCGAGCACCCGCGTCAGCGCCGCCACGATGAAAGGCAGCAGGGTCAGGTTCGCCTGCCCCGCCTTCGGCTGGGCGTTCATGTGCTGGCGCAGTGACTCGAGCTCGGTCACGTCGACTTCCTCGACGTAGGCAAAGTGTGGAATGTTGCGCTTGGACTCGCTCATGCGCTGGGCGATGACCCGCCTGACGCCGATGACCTTGATTTCCTCGGTGCCGGAGCGGGCTACCCTGGCCGCCCCGTGCCGCGTCGCAACCGTCCCCTCGGAGATCAGGACATCGAGGTCGGCCGGCTGGATTCGCCCGCCAGGTCCCGAGCCCGCGATCCGCGACAGGTCGACGCCCGCCTCCCGAGCACGGCGACGGGTTGCGGGCGAGGCCATCACGCGTCCGGCTGGCTCCACTGCCGCCGCGGGGACTGCCGGCACCGCCGGCGCACTGGCTACGACGGAGGCCGCAGGGGCTGCCGCAGCATTCACGGTTTCCGATGGCTGTGCCCTGGCGGCTGCCGCCTTCGCCGGCACCTCTGCCGAGGTATCGAACACGATCAGCTCCGAGCCGACCGCAATCATCTCGCCGGGCTCGCCAGTCATCGAGACGACCGTGCCGCTCACCGGCGATGGCACCTCGACCGCAGCCTTGTCGGTCATGATCTCGGCGATGACCTGGTCCTCGTGGACCACGTCGCCAACCCTGACCTTCCATTCGACGACTTCTGCCTCGACCGTGCCTTCGCCAAGGTCCGGCATCTTGAAGACGAAGCGGCTCATGCGGCGGCCTCCATCACGGTCCTTAGCGCCGCGGCAACGCGTGCCTGGCCCGGAAAGTACTCCCACTCGAAGGCATGAGGATACGGCGTATCCCAGCCAGCCACACGCAGGATCGGCGCCTCCAGGTGCCAGAAGCACTCCTCCTGGATGGTGGCCGAGAGCTCGCCGCCATAGCCGCCGAATCGGGTCGCCTCGTGGGCAACGACGCAGCGGCCGGTCTTCTGCACGGAATTCACCAGCGTCTCGACGTCAAGTGGCACCATGGTGCGCACGTCGATGATCTCGGCGTCGAGGCCAAGCGAGCGCGCCGCCGCCTCGCAGACGTGCACCATGGTGCCATAGGTGACGATGGTGACATCGCCGCCCTCGCGCACCACGTCGCACTTGCCGATCGGCACCGTGTAGTAGCCCTCTGGAACATCACCCTTCGGGTGCGTGCTCCAGGGCACGGCGGGTTTGTTCGGGTCGCCGTCGAAGGGACCGTTATAGATGCGCTTTGGCTCGAAGAACACGACTGGGTCATCGTCCTCGATCGCCGAGATCAGCAGTCCCTTGGCGTCGTAGGGGTTCGACGGCATGACGACCTTCAGGCCCGATACGTGGGCGAACACGCCCTCCGGGCTCTGCGAATGCGTCTGGCCGCCGCGGATGCCGCCGCCGCAGGGCGTGCGTATGGTCACCGGCGCGAAGAACTCGCCCGCGCTCCGGTAGCGCAGGCGCGCGAGTTCGCTGACGATCTGGTCGTAGGCGGGGTAGATGTAGTCCGCGAACTGGATCTCCGCAACCGGCCTCAAGCCGTTGACGCCCATGCCGATGGCCGCGGCGACGATGCCACCCTCCGCGATCGGCGTATCGAGCACGCGGTGTTCCCCGTACTTGCGCTGCAGGCCGTCAGTGACGCGGAACACGCCGCCAAAGAAACCCACGTCCTCGCCGAGGATGACGACGCCGGGATCGCGGCCCAGCATGATGTCCATGGCCGAATTCAGCGCCTGGATCATGTTCATCTGTGCCATGGCTCTACTTCTCCGCCCGTTCGGCCCTGAGCTCGGCTTCCTGCTTCTTCAGGTGCTCGGGCATTTCCTTGAACACGTCCTCGAACATCAGGTGCGCGTCGAGCCTGGGCGCCTCGGTCAGGGTCCCATAGGTCACCGCCTCTTTCCACGAGGCCACGACATGCTCGTCCATTTCCTTCGCGAGCGCTGCGTGGCGCTCCTCCGACCACTCGCCGAGGTCGATCAGGTGGTTCTTCAGGCGTTCAACGGGATCGCCCAGCGGCCAGCGTTCGTAGTCGTCTTTCGGGCGATAGCGAGCCGGGTCGTCGCTGGTCGAGTGCGCGGCGCCACGATAGGTGACATGCTCGATGATGGTCGGCCCGAAACCGTTGCGCGCGCGCTCGGCGGCCCACCGCGTAACCGCGTACACGGCCAGGAAATCGTTACCGTCGACCCGGAGTCCCGCCATGCCGAAACCCGGTCCGCGCGCCGCGAAGGACCGGTGCTCGCCGCCGGCAAAGCCCTGGAAAGTCGAGATCGCCCACTGGTTGTTGACCACGTTCAGGATCACCGGCGCCTCGTAGACCGACGCGAACAACATCGCGTGATGGAAATCCGCCTCCGCGCTCGAGCCCTCGCCGATCCAGGTCGCGGCGATGTCGTCGGTGCCCTTGATTGCAGCCGCCATCGCCCAGCCGACGGCCTGCGGGAACTGCGTCGTGAGATTTCCGGAGATCGAGAAGATATTGCCGTCCCGCCAGTGGTACATGATCGGCAGCTGGCGACCCTTGCACATGTCGCGGGTATTCGACAGCAACTGGCACATCAGGTCGACCAGCGGTCGGCCACGGACCACGTACAGCCCTTGCTGCCGGTAGGACGGGAACAACATGTCGGTGGGCCGCAGTGCCATGCCCTGCGCCACCGCGACCGCCTCCTCGCCCAGGGAGCGCATGTAGAAGGAGGTCTTGCCGGCCCGCTGCATGCGCTGCATGCGGTCGTCGAAAGCCCGGGTCAGCATCATGTGCCTGAGCCCTACCTGCAGCTCCGGCGGATCGAGGTGCGGGTTCCAGGGACCGACAGCCGTGTGCCCGTCATCGATGACGCGCACCAACTCAAAGGCCAGTCCGTTCATGTCGCGCACGCGTGTGTTGATGTCGGGTCGCTGGGTGGCGCCGGCGGGCGCCAGCTCGAGATAGCTGAAATCGGGCGTCTCGCCCGGCCGAGAGTGGTGCTTCGGAATGTGCAGGCGGGAAGGTCTCATCGGGATCGCCTATGGGTTTTCGCCGGATTTATGGCCGATATCGTACGTCCAGAGGCCTCGAGATGTTGATTTTTTCGTACTGTCATGCACAAATACGCAATATCCGTTAACCAAGATCAACATTAGTGAAAAAAATAGTGCACGTCGAAGTCGATCGCATCGACCGCGGCATTCTCGACGCCCTGCAGCGGGACGGCTCATTGTCCGCAGCCGACGTCGCAAGCCAAGTCGGACTGTCCACAACCACCTGCTGGCGACGCATCCAGCAGCTCGAGCAGTCCGGTGTCATCAAGCAGCGGGTGGCACTGCTCGATCGCAGCAAGCTCGGACTCGATGTCGTGGTGTTCGTGCAGGTGCGCCTGTCAACTCAGGGACGCGACGCGATCGCGCAGTTCGACCAGGCGATTCGCGACCGACCCGAGGTGCTCGACTGCTACACGCTGACCGGCGAGTGGGACTTCTGTCTGCGCATCGTCACCCGCGACATGAAGGAGTACGAAGCCTTTTTCCTCGATCACTTGTCGAAGATCCCCAACGTGCAATCGGTGAACTCCTCGATCGCGGTGACGGTGATCAAGGAGTCGACCGTGCTGCCGCTATCGCGGGACTAGCCCGGTCCACGCCGCGGCCCGCGCGCCACCAGCCGACCGACGACGATCGTCTCGGCTTCTGCTAGACCGGCCTGGCTCCCGAACCGCGGCCGCCGCGAAGTTCATACTCCTGCGTGCCACGGTGGTAGATGTGGTCCGTGTCGAGCGCGGCGGTCTTGGCATACTGGAATGCGGGCGCGAGCGATTCGTAGATGGGCTCGAAACCGCGCTGCTCGGTCAGGTGGAAGAGCTCACGGAACGACTCGATCACGAAGTAGGTCGCCTGCAGGTCAGAGATCGTGTAGTCGGTACGCATGACGCGATCCACGTTCAGGTGGATGCGGTTGGGTGACCTGCCCTCCAGGGCGAATACGGTCTCGGTCGGCCCCGACAGGATGCCGGCGCCATAGATGCGAAGCTGGTCGTCCTCGAGAATCAGGCCGAACTCCACCGTGTACCAGTACAGTGCCGACAGCGCCTTGAGGCGGTTGTACTTCAGTGCCTTCCACCCTGCCCTACCGTAGGCCTCCATGTAGTCCGCGAATACCGGATTGGTGAGCAGCGGCACGTGGCCGAACACGTCGTGGAAGACGTCCGGCTCCTTGATGTAGTCAAACTCGTCCCTGGAGCGGATGAAGTTGCCGGCCGGAAAGCGGCGGTTGGCGAGGTGATAGTAGAAGACATGGTCGGGGATCAGCATGGGCACCGGCACCACGCTCCAGCCCGTTAGCTTGCTGAGCTCTTCGCTCATCTGGTTGAAGTCGGGCACCCCGCCTTGGCCGAGATCAAGCTTCTCGAGCCCGTGCATGAACTCCTTGCAGGCGTGGCCAGGCATCAGGTTCATCTGGCGGGCGTAGAGGTCGTCCCAGATGCGGTGCTCCTCGCGACCGTAGCTGCGCTGGGCTGGCTCCAGCCAGTCGTCGGCGAGGCCGGCCGGCCTCCTGAGCGGCGCCACGTAGACCTCTGGTGGCATCGGCGGGATGCGCCTGTAGTCGAATTGGGTTGTCATCTGGCAAGTATATATGCCCACCCGTACCCGGCCGGCAACCCCTTGCACTACAAGGCTACACTAACGACATGCGCTGTTTCGTTATCGTCATGATCATGCTGTTCTGGGCTCGGGACGCCATGGGAGAATCATCCGCAGCCGCCGCGACCGTTCGCTTTGCTACCTTCAACGTATCGATGTTTCGCGAGGCCGCAGGCCAGTTACGAGACGACCTCACCGACCCGCAAATGACCCAGGCACGACTTGCCGCTGCCGTGCTGCAGGACCTACGGCCGGACGTCGTGCTGCTGAACGAGTTCGACTGGGATGGCGACGGCGAGGCGATCCGGTTGTTCAGGCAGAACTTTCTCGCGATCGGCCGGGACGGACACCAGCCGCTCGACTACCCATATGCCTACGTGCCGTTGACCAACACCGGCGTGCATTCGGGTTTCGATCTGGATCTCGACGGCACGGTGAGCAGCAGACCAGGCTCGCGCGCCTACGGCGGCGATGCATTCGGTTTCGGCCAGTTCCCTGGTCAATACGGCTTTGCAATCCTGTCGCGTTACCCGATCGACACCGCGCTGATCCGGACGTTCCGCCTGCTGCGCTGGAAGGACATGCCCGGCGCACTGATTCCCGTGGACTGGTATTCGCCCGAGGCGCTGGCAGTGCTGCGGCTGTCCTCCAAGAATCATGTGGACGTGCCGGTTCGTGTCGGAGAGCGGGTCGTGCACGTACTGGCGAGCCACCCCACTCCACCGACCTTCGACGGGCCGGAGGATCGCAATGGGGCGCGCAACGCGGACGAGATCCGTTTCTGGTCCCTGTACCTGGAGCAGCCCGATGCCGCCTGGCTGGTCGATGACAGCGGTCGCGCGGGCGGCCTGCCGGCGGACTCCTCGTTCGTGATCATGGGCGACCTGAACTCGGACCCGGTGGATGGCGACTCGCGCCACGGCGCGATCCGCGAGTTGCTGGCAAACCCTCGCCTGCAGGATTCACCGGTTCCGCGGAGCAGCGGCGGCGTGGAGCAGGCGCGCCTGCAGGCCGGCGTCAATACGAGCCAGACCGGCAACCCGGCCCTTGACACCGCAGACTTCGACGATCGCAATGCGGGCAACCTGCGGCTCGACTATGTGCTGCCGTCGGTCGACCTGCCCATCGAGAAATCCGGCGTGTTCTGGCCCGAGTCGTCCGAAGCGTCATTCGCGCTGGTCGGGACCTATCCATTTCCCCTGTCGGATCACCGACTGGTGTGGGCGGATGTACGCCTGGCTTCGCCTGTGGAGGAATCTCAAGAATGAAAGTGACTGTCTACGGCATCAGGAACTGTGACACCATCAAGAAAACATTTGCCTGGCTCGACCAGCATGGCGTCGAGTACCGCTTCCACGACTACAAGCGTGAAGGCGTCCCCAGCGAGCGACTCGCCGCGTGGGCCAAGGTGGTTGGCTGGGAGAGACTCGCCAACCGGCGCGGGCCAACCTGGCGAAAGATTCCGGAACACGCGAAGACGGGCCTGGACCAGGCTCGCGCCCTGAAGCTGCTTGAGGCCAACTCGAGTGCCATCAAGCGGCCGGTGGTTGAATGCGGCAAGAAGCTGCTCGTCGGCTTCGACGCGGACGAGTTCGACCGGGCCTTCGATCAGTAGGCCCGCACCTGGTTCATGACCCAGGCAGTGCGATCGAGCAGTGCGGTAAAGCGATCGGGCGTGATGTTGAGGGTATCCAGCGCCTGGTTGCCGGACAAGGCCTCGCGGGCGAACTCCGCTCCCTGCTGCGTGACGATCTCGGCGAGGTGGTGGGCCAGGTGAATCACCGCGACCTGCTCGCTGCCCTCGCTGGCGGGCGTCCAGTCCTTCCAGCCACGCATGCAGGCACTGACGGGTTCCGCCAACGACCAGCGCTCGGCAATCAGCTCGCCGAACGCCATGCGGAACTCCTGCACGAACGAGTCCTGCTCTGCCTCTGTCACGCGCACACCAAGCTTGGCGGCCGTATCCTGGCAGGCGAGCCTTGCGGCGTGTGCGCCGATGTCATGCAACAGGCCGCAGAGGTAGGTCGCAACCGAACGGCGACGCGATACGGCGCCAATCTCACGGGCCCAGATTGCCGCCGCAATGGACGCCTTCCAGCATTGCTCGATCCGGCCCTTACCCCGCACCGGGTCAAACAGCAGGGTTTGAATCGAGGCGGTGAACGCCATGTCCGCCACTTCACCGGCCCCCAGCCAGGAGATCGCCTCACCAAGTGAGTTGATGGGAGCGCTGGGCTGGTAGGCGGCGAACTGGGACACCTTCAGCACTCGCGCCTCGACCAGCCGGTCCGCCTGAACGAGCCGCGTCAGCAGCCGTACGTCGCTGCGCGTCTTGCCCGCGATTGCGGCCAGCCGCAGGGCATGTTCGGGCAAGGCCGGAACTTCGAGCTTTTCATAGCGGATCAGTCCGGAAACTTCCGTCCGGACATTTCCGAGGCCCGACGGAACTTGGCCGGACTCGAAGATTATGTTCACTGGTGCCCCTTACAAGCGCGTCTCTCGCCTGAAGATGGGGCAAATGTGCGGCAATTCCTCTGCCAGGTCGGTGAACCAGTCCCCGTTTCTACATAAGGGAGAAAATGGGGACAGGCCCTTTACCAGCCTGGTTCAGACGCAGCCAGAATCGACCACCTGCGAAAAAGGGACCGTCCCCATTTGCTATACGGCGTGGAGTCGCTCCGCTGCAGTCTCGAGGGTTGCGTCCGATTTGGCGAAGCAGAAACGTAGCAGGCGGCAGTCGGGCGGCGTCTCGCAAAAGTGCGAGACAGGTATGGCCGCCACGCCATGGTGATCGACCAGCTCGCGACAGAACTCGATGTCGCTCGCCTGCGAGACCGCCGAGTAGTCGACCAGCTGGAAGTAGGTTCCGTGCGACGGCGTCAGCGTGAAGCGTGATCCCGCCAGCAGCCGGATGAACTTGTCGCGGCGGGCCTGGTAGAAATCGGACAGCAAACCGAAGAATTCGGGACTGGATTCAAGATAGTCGGCCAGTCCGTGCTGGACTGGCGTCGAGACGGAGAAGGTCACGAACTGATGGACCTTGCGCAGCGCAGCTGTCATCTCGGGCGGCGCCACGCAATACCCGATTTTCCACCCAGTGGCATTGAACACCTTGCCAAACGAAAATACCACGAAGGCGCGCGAGCGCAGAGACTCGTTGGACAATGCGGAAACGTGCGACCGGCCGTCGAACACCAGATGCTCATAAACCTCGTCTGACAGGACGAGCGTGTCGGTTCCGTGCAGCAACGATCCAATCCGTGCCCAGTCGTCGGCGTCAGCCAGTGCGCCGCTTGGATTGTGAGGAGTGTTGATCACTACCAACCGGGTGCGCGGCGACAGCGCCGCGCCGAGCCGCTCGAAGTCGATCCGGAAGTCGGGCATTGTGAGCGGCACTCGGACGACAGTTCCACCCGCGAGCTCCACGGTCGGCGCATAGCAGTCGAAGCATGGATCGAGCAGGATCACCTCGTCGCCCGGATGCACGACCGCCTGGATGGCACAGAAGATCGCCTCGGTACCACCGGCACTGACCGTGATTTCCGCCTGCGGGTCGACCTGGACCCCGTGTAGACGATCTATCTTGAACGCAATCTGCTCGAGCAGGGCAGGTACGCCAGCCATTGGCGCGTATTGGTTGTGCCGCGCGCGCAGATGATGAGCAACGCGATCGAGCAATTCATCCGGCGGCTCGAAGTCCGGGAACCCCTGCCCCAGGTTGACCGCGCCCTTCTCCGCCGCCAGGCGCGAAATCACCGTAAAGATGGTCGTACCAAC
Organism: Gammaproteobacteria bacterium; assembly: GCA_024642505.1. Classification (GTDB taxonomy): domain Bacteria; phylum Pseudomonadota; class Gammaproteobacteria; order Steroidobacterales; family Steroidobacteraceae; genus SG8-30. The sequence continues at coordinate 27,113 of JAHEAZ010000004.1, read as the reverse complement.
ATTGGGAAGTTTGGACCGAATTTGCATGGTTCAGGTCTGCGTAGATAGCTACCAGCAGTCGAAAAAAGGGGACGGTCCCCTGTTGGCGTCGCAAAAACAGGGGCCGTCCCCTCTTTTCTAGAGTTCGCTGGCGGCCAGCGCTGCGCCGACAATACCGGCGGTATTACCAAGCTCTGCCGGTACGACCCGCGTGGGCGACTCCAGCAACGGCCCGAACGATGCCCAGTTCTCGACCACCCCGCCGCCCAGGATGAACAGGTCGGGCCAGAACAGTGCATGCATGCACGCGAGCACCTCGTTGACCCGCTGCGCCCACTCCGGCCAGCCTAGACACTCCACTTTGCGCACGCGTGCCGAGGCGCGGTGCTCGGCCTCCATGCCGCGGATCTCCATGTGCCCGAACTCGGTATTGGGCATCAGATGACCGTCGTGAAAGATGGCGCTGCCGATGCCGGTGCCGAAGGTAAGCATGATGACGGTGCCGTCCTGCCCGCCGCCGGCACCGACCCTCACTTCCGCAAGGCCGGCGGCATCGGCGTCGTTGAGGAACGCGGCCGGCCGACCCGTCGCTTCGCGCACCAGCCGCGCGCCGTCGGTGCCGATCCAGCCCTGGTCGACATTGGCTGCGGTGCAGGCAACGCCCGCCCTGACCACGCTCGGAAAGGCGAATCCCACCGGCCCGCCTAGCTCGGGAAACGACTCGGCGATCCGCTTGACCACAGCGGCAATGGCCGCCGGTGTGGCGGGCGACGGCGTCGGAAAACTGACGACATCGGCCGCCAATACACCGGTCGTGACCTCGACCGGCGCAGCCTTGAGGCTCGACCCGCCCGTGTCGATGCCGAGCAGTCTCATGCCTGCCTCACTGGTTGATTGCCAGCGCCGCCTGGATATCGCGTTCGCGCCGCTTCTCCTGCCGCTGCATGTAGAAGCCGGCCGTGACTATGCCGATCGCCACCAGCGAAACCATGATCGTAGCCAGTGCGTTGATATCGGGGCTGACTCCGAGGCGCACCTTCGAGAAGATGACGAGTGGCAGCGTGCTCGAACCCGGGCCCGACACGAAGCTGGTGATCACCAGGTCATCCCAGGACAGCGTGAAGGCCAGCAGCCAGCCGGCGAGGATCGCCGGGAAGATGATCGGCAGGGTAATCAGGAAGAACACCTTGGCCGGCCTTGCTCCCAGGTCCAGCGCTGCTTCCTCGAGCGACTCGTCGAGCGTCGACAGGCGCGACTGGATGACCACGGTCACGTAGGCCATGGAGAAGGTCATGTGCGCGATCGTGATAGTCGTGACGCCGCGGCCCGCCGGCCAGCCGAAGATCTGCTCCATGGCCACGAACAGCATCAGCAACGACAGCCCGGTGATGACCTCTGGCATGACCAGCGGCGCCGTGGTCATGCCGGTCATCAGGGTGCGACCCTTGAAGCGACGGAAGCGGGTCAGCGCCAGGCCTGCCAGCGTGCCCAGGATTACGGCGCCGGTCGCATTGATGGCCGCGATCTTGAGCGACAGCTTGGCGGCGTTGATGATCTGGTCGTTGTGTATCAGCTCGACGTACCACTTGGTCGAGAAGCCGGCCCAGACCGTCACCAGCCGGGACTCGTTGAACGAAAAAACCATCATCGACAGGATCGGGATGTACAGGAACGCGAAGCCGAAGGCCATCATCGTCGTCACCAGGAAGGAGCGCCGCCCGATCATCGGTGCGCCCCCGCCTGCCGGCCCTGGTTGTACTGCAGGATCATGATTGGCCCTACCAGCAGGATCAGCATGGCGATCGCCACCGCGCTGGCCACCGGCCAGTCACGATTGTGGAAGAACTCCTCCCACAGGACGCGACCGATCATCAGCGAATCCGGTCCGCCGAGCAGCGCCGGGATGACGAACTCGCCTACCGCCGGGATGAACACCAGCATGCTGCCGGCGACGATGCCTGGCACCGACAGCGGCAGCGTGATGGTCATGAAGGCCTTGGTCGGGTGGCAGCCGAGGTCTGCAGCCGCCTCCAGCAGCGTCAGGTCCATCTTCTCGAGGGTAGCGTACAGCGGCAGCACCATGAACGGCAGGTATGAATAGACGATGCCCACGTAGACGGCAAAGTCGGTCTGCAGCATGACGATGGGCTCGTCGATGACTCCCATCGCCATCAACACGTTGTTGATCAGCCCATTGTTCTTGAGGATGCCGATCCAGGCGTAAACCCGCAGCAGGAACGAGGTCCAGAACGGCAGCATCACCATCATCAGCAGCAGGTTCCGCCAGGATGGGCTGGTGCGCGCAATGCCGTAGGCCATTGGGTAGCCGACCAGCAGGCACAGCACGGTGGACCCCGCGGCCACCAGGATCGAGTTCATATAGGCGTTGCGATAGAGCGCGTCCTTGAACAGGAAGGCGTAGTTGCCGAAGTTGATCTGCAGCGCCACGACCTGGTGCTCGATCCAATGCACCATCGGCTCGTAGGGCGGCATGCCGAGACGAATGTCGGATACCGAGATCTTGAGCACGATGATGAAGGGAATCAGGAAGAACAGGATCAGCCACAGGTAGGGCAGCCCGATCACGGCCGTACGACCGGTGATGCCCCAGTTCAACAACCGATGGCTCGCCCAGCGGTAGGGGCCGAAGGCACGGATCCAGGCCATCAGTTCCGCCAGCAACATCGGCGGCTCGCGGCGCAGCCGGGCGGGCCCAGCGTTCACTGCGTGACCACCACCGGGCTCGAGGCATCCCAGGACAGCCAGACTTCCTCGTCCCAGGTGATGCGGTCAACTGCCGCCGACTGCCGGCGCATGTTGGGGCGGGTCACGCGGACCATGCGCCCCGACGGCAGCCGCACCAGGTAAACCGAGACGTCGCCGAGATAGGCAATTTCCTTCACCACCGCCTGCACGCGATTGTCCTCTCCCTCCATCACCGGTGGATCGCGCGAGATCACAATCTTCTCCGGCCTGAGTGCCACCCAGACCGTGGCGTCCGGTGGCGCGCTGACGCCATGATTGACGAAGAAGTGGCCGCCCAGCTCCTTCGCGGATACACGCACGTAGTCCGGCTCGTCCTCGATCAACGCGCCTTCGAACAAGTTGACCGAGCCGACGAAGTCGGCAACAAAACGCGAAATCGGGTACTCGTAGATGTCGCCCGGCGTCCCGACCTGGACAATCTCGCCGTGATTCATGACCCCGATCCGGGAGGCCAGCGTCATCGCCTCTTCCTGGTCATGGGTCACTACCACGAAGGTGACGCCAAGCTTCTCCTGGATGTTGACCAGCTCGAACTGGGTGTGCTCGCGCAGCTTCTTGTCCAGCGCGCCGAGCGGTTCGTCCAGCAGCAACAGCTTGGGCTGCTTGACCAGCGATCGCGCCAGCGCCACGCGCTGGCGCTGGCCGCCCGACAGTTGGTGCGGCTTGCGCCCGGCGAACTGCGTCATCTTCACCAGTTCGAGGATGGCATCGACCCGGTCCTTGATCTCGCCCCGCGGCAGCTTGTCCTGCCTGAGGCCGAAGGACACGTTCTGCTCCACGCTCATGTGCGGAAACAGCGCGTAGGACTGGAACATCATGTTGACCGGCCGCCGGTAGGGGGGAATACCCGCCATGTCGGCGCCGTCAATCCAGATCTTGCCCGCGGTGGGCTCGTCGAAGCCGGCCAGCAACCTCAACAGGGTGGTCTTGCCGCAGCCGGACGCACCCAGCAGGCAGAATATCTCCCCCTGGTAGATCTTCAGCGAGACGTCGTCCACGGCGACGAAGTCCCCGAACTTCTTGGTGACCTTCTCGATCCGGATGTAGGGTTCCGCGGACGGGTCCTTCCAGGGTTCGAGTTTGTGCTCCGGCCGGACGTTTGCCATGGCTTGGCCCTTACGCAACAAGGCCCCGGAAGCTTATCGCCATCCGGGGCCCGTTTGTCCAGTTGCTTTTATTGCCCGGTTCGGACCGTGGTCCAGGCCCGATTGGACAGTCTGCTGTACTCCTGCGACTCCGCGAGCGAGGGGTAGAGCTTCGACTTTACCTCGGGTGTCGGGTAGACGGAAGGATCGGTCCGCACCGCCTCGTCGATCATCTCGAATGACGCCGCGTTGCCGTTGGCATAGGCGACGTAGTCGCTGATGCCCGCGATGACCGCCGGCTCCATGATGTAGTTGACGAACTGGTGCGCATTGTCCGGGTGCGGCGCGTCGGCCGGGATGGCCAGCATGTCGAACCAGATGATCGCGCCTTCCTTGGGGATGGCATAGGCAACGTTGACCGGCTTTTCCGCCTCTGCCCCGCGCGCCTGCGCCTGCAGGATGTCGCCACTCCAGCCCAGCGCCACGCAGATCTCACCGTTCGCCAGGTCGTTGATGTACTGCGACGAGTGGAAGTAGCGCACGTAGGGACGGATCTTCATGATCAGGTCCGAGGCCGCCTTGAGGTCTTCCTCGCTCTCGCTGTTCGGGTCCTTGCCGAGATATATCAGCGCGGAATCGAACACTTCCGTCGGCGCGTCCAGCATCACGATGCCGCAATCCTTCAACTTGGCGGCGTTCGCCGGGTCGAAGATCGTGGACCAGCTGTCTATGGTGTCGGTACCGAGCGCGGCCATGACCTTTTCCGGGTTGTAGCCGATGCCGGTGGTGCCCCACAGGTAAGGCACCGAATGCTCGTTGCCCGGGTCATGGAGCGCCACGCGCTGCATGATCTCGGGATCCATGTTGACCAGGTTGGGCAGCTTGGCCTGGTCCAGCGCCATGAACACGCCCGCCTTGATCTGCCGCTCCAGGAACGAGGCCGAGGGCACCACCACGTCGTAACCGGTCTTGCCGGCCAGCAGCTTGGTCTCCAGTACCTCGTTCGAGTCGAACACGTCGTAGTTGACCTTGATGCCGGTCTGCTGCTCGAAGTTGGCGATCGTGTCTTCGGCGATGTAATCAGACCAGTTGTAGACGTTGAGGATCTTCTCCTCGGGCGCCGGCGGACCGGCGGCCTTCTCGCCCTCTTCTTTCTTGCCACAGCCCGCGACGGCGACTGCAAGCGCCGCGACCAGCAGGCCGGACTTGTAGATATTCCGCATCGTTTCCTCCACGGCCGGTTACCCGGCGTCTCTCATGATTATTATCGACGGCCCGCGGCCGGAGCCGATCCGGGGTCGCCATCGAAACACTACTATAACACCCGCAAACGCCCAAACCTTCTTCACCAACTGTTCCTATTAGTAAGACATCCGATGTTGTTTGAATGTTAGCCTTGTTCATCGCACGAAGTGCAGTCAATACCATCACCAGTCCGCGGGT
>JAHEAZ010000004.1:0-21830 GCA_024642505.1 Gammaproteobacteria bacterium | reverse complement strand
GCAGGCCGCGCCACAAAGACCCATTCAAGCCCCTCCGGCGCCCAGGTCGCGGGCCGTCAGGTCGAGGCACTTCCAGGCCTTTTCAACCAGTTCGTCAACCTGCTCGCGGCTGATCACCAGCGGCGGAGCAATGATCATGGTGTCACGTACCGCACGCATGACCAGGCCGTTGGAGAAGCAGTGGTCACGGCAGATCGTGCCGGCCCGCCCGCGGTCCCTGAAGAAAGTCCGCGATGGCTTGTGCGCCACCAGCTCCAGCGCCCCGATCAGGCCCACGCCGCGGGCCTCCCCGACCAGCGGATGGTCGGCCAGCCCGGCCCAGCGTTTCTGCATGTAGGGGCCGATTTCCTTGCGGACGCGATCTACCAGGTCCTCGTCCTCCAGGATTCGCAGGTTCGTCAGCGCCACCGCGCAGGCCACCGGATGCCCGGAATAGGTGTAGCCGTGGTGGAACTCGCCCCCCTGTTCGATCAGCACCTCCGCGACCCGATCGGCGACCATGACCGCGCCGAGCGGCTGGTAGCCCGAGGTGATCGCCTTCGCCAGGGTCATGAAGTCCGGCTCGAAGCCGAAATGCTCGCAGCCGAACCAGCGGCCGGTGCGCCCGAAGCCGCAAACGACCTCGTCGGCGATTAGCAGGATCCCGTAGTGGCGGCAGATGCGCTGGATCTCGGGCCGGTAGGTATCCGGCGGAATGATCACGCCGCCGGCCCCCTGAATCGGCTCAGCGATGAACGCAGCAATCCGCTGCGGGCCGATCTCCTCGATCTTCTCCGCCAGCCGCCGCGCAGCCATGAGGCCGTACTCATCCGGCGACAGGTCAATCCCGTTCTCGAACCAGTAGGGCTGCTCGATGTGAACGATGTCCGGGATCGGCAGGCCGCCCTGGCCATGCATCGCCGCCATGCCGCCGAGGCTGGCGCCGGCCACGGTGCTGCCGTGATAGGCGTTGTGCCGGGCAATGATCACCTTGCGTTCGCCTTCGCCACGTACGTCCCAGTAACGTCGGCTCATGCGCACGATGGTGTCGTTGGCTTCCGAGCCCGAGCCGGAGAAGAACACGTGATTGAACTGCGGAGGGGTCAGCGCGGCGAGCCGGCGCGCCAGCTCGATCGCCGGCGGGTGCGCGCTCTTGAAGAAGCTGTTGTAGTACGGCAGTTCCTGCATTTGCCGGAACGCGGCGTCGGCCAGTTCCTTGCGACCGTAGCCGACGTTCACGCACCACAGCCCGGCCATCCCGTCGAGGATCTTGTTGCCCTCGGTATCGTACAGGTACACACCGTCGGCGCGGGTGATGACCCGCGTGCCCTCCGCCGCCAGCGATTTGAAGTCGGTGAAGGGATGCAGGTAGTGGCGGGCATCCAGGTCCTGCCACTCACCGGTTGCACGCTCGGCGATCAGCGGTTCGGCTTTCATGATTCAATCCATCCAGGAATTGCTTGTGCGGTCCCGGTCAGACGTTGAGCAGCAGGTGCTCGCGTTCCCAGGAGCTGATGACCCGCAGGAAGGTCTCATACTCGCTTTCCTTGACTGCCGAGTAGGCGGCGACGAAACGATCGCCGAACACCTCGAGCAGCGGCTTGCTCCCATTCAGCATGCGCAGGCTGTCGGCCAGTGTCATGGGCAGGGCGAAGGGCAGCTCGTAGGCCGAGCCGGCGATCGGATCGCTCGGCTTCAGGTTCTCGATCATGCCAAGGTAGCCGCAGGCGAGCGAGGCGGCGATGGCAAGGTAGGGATTGGCATCGGCGCCTCCGAGACGGTTCTCCACCCGACGATTGTCGGGCGACGAGGTCGGAACGCGCAGGCCGGCCGTGCGGTTGTCGTACCCCCACTGCACGTTGATCGGCGCCATGTTGTAGCGGGTGATCCGCCTGTAGCTGTTGACGTTGGGGGCAAATAGCGACATGGCGGCCGGCAGGTACTTCTGCAGACCGGCGATGTGCGCGAAGAACAGGGATGACGGGCCGTCTTCATCGGTACTGAAGACGTTCTGCCCGGTCTTGATGTCTACCACGCTCTGGTGAATGTGCATGGCGCTGCCGGGCTGGTCCGCCATCGGCTTGGCCATGAAGGTCGCGTACATCTTGTGGCGCAGCGCGGCCTCGCGGGCGGTACGCTTGAACAGGAAGGCCTGGTCCGCAAGCTCAAGCGGGTCGCCATGGATCAGGTTGATTTCCATTTGCGCCGCGCCATCCTCGTGGATCAGCGTGTCGATGTCGATGTTCTGCGCCTCGCAGAAGGCGTAGATATCATCGAACAACGGGTCGAACTCATTCACAGCCGCGATGCTGTAGGACTGCCGACCGGTCTCGGGACGGCCTGAGCGACCTACCGGTGGCTTGAGCGGGTAGTCCGAGTCGACATTCGGATCTACCAGGAAGAACTCCAGCTCAGGCGCTATCACCGGGCGCCAGCCGCGCCCGGCATAGAGTTCGAGCACCCGCCTGAGCAGGTAACGTGGCGACATGGGCACCACCCGCCCGTCGTCGTAGAAGCAGTCGTGGATGACCAGAGCAGTCGGCTCCGCCGCCCACGGCACCACACGGATGGTGCTCGGATCGCCGACCAGGTCGATGTCGATCTCCGAGGGGTTGATGACGCTGTCGTCACTCGGCCACTCGCCGGTGACGGTCTGCAGGAAGATGCCTTCCGGCAATCGCATGCCCTCGTCCTCGGCGTACTTTTCGGCCGGCATGATCTTGCCGCGGGCCACGCCGGCCATGTCGGGGATGATCGCCTCGACCTCGGAGACCGCGTGATCTCGTAAAAACTGCTGAATCGTGCTCAATTCCATTTTTCATCGCCTCGCCGCACGCGCCCGGGCAGCCTCACCAAAGGCTGCGAACAACGCGCGGGAAAAAGAATTCTCCATTGCCTTCCATTCAGGGTGCCATTGCACCGCCAGCGCGAAGGCTGGCGCGCCTTCGACCGCGAATCCCTCGACGACGCCATCCGTCGACAGGGCCTCCAGGGCGAGACCCGCTCCCAGGCGCTGAACACCCTGCGAGTGCAGCGAGTTCACGGTAATACGTTCGACACCACCCAGCCGGCGCAGCTGCCCGCCGTTAACCAGCTCCACCTCGTGTGCCGGGCCGTATTGCACGTCCAGCGGATCGTCCTTGTCCTCGCGGTGGTCGAGGTAGCCAGGAACCTCCTGCAGCTTCTGCCAGAGCGTGCCGCCAAAGGCGACGTTCATCTCCTGGAAGCCGCGGCAAATGCCGAGCACCGGCAGGCCGGCTGCTATCGCAGCCGGAATCATCGGCAGCGTCGTCGCGTCCCGCTCCGGGTCATGCCAGGTCCCCGGGTCGCTGGGCGGACCCTGGTAGCGGTGCGGTTCCACATTTGATGCGCTGCCAGTAAACATGATCCCGTCGAAGTCATCGAGCCAGTCCTCGAGATGCTGCTCGCCGAGGGCAGGAATCAGCACCGGAACCGCGCCGGACCCTTCCGCAATTGCGGCAATGTACTTCTCGCCAACACAGTGGAACCAGTGAGGACCGAGCAGACGGCGATCCGCCGGGATCCCGATGACGGGCTTGCGCGAGCGCATGTTATTGATTCTGAACGACTATTATGCCGTTCCCTCGAGTTTTCGAGTGCCATTCTCTCACACTCGCGGTGCGGCGTGCTGCGTCGCCGCTGAGCAGGCATGCCTCGCACCGGCTCTCCTGCCCCGCCGCCACGCCGTATCACCCCTCTTGCCGGCCGTTTGCGACCCTGCGTATCCTGCCCCCCCTTGCCCCCCCTTGCCGCCCGCCGACCGCCCCTCCCGGGGCTCCCTGGAGTGCCATGTCATTGATTCGCGAGAACTTCGATAACGCGGAGTCCTTCGTCGCGACCCACCCGCAGGTACGTAGCGTGGACCTGCTGCTGCCCGACATGAACGGCATCCTGCGCGGCAAGCGCGTCGAGATCGGCGACCTGAGACAGATCTATGAAAAGGGCCTGTTCCTGCCGGGCTCGATGTTCGCATTGGATGCCCTCGGGGGCACGGTACAGGCAACAGGACTCGGGTTCGACGAGGGAGACGCCGACCGACCCTGCCTGCCGGTACCCGGTACGCTTCACCGCTGCCCATGGCTCGGACCCGAAATCGCGCAGCTGCAGGTGGAGATGTTCGAGCACGGTGGTGAGCCGTTTTACGGCGACCCGCGCCATGTCCTCGGCGCCGTGGTCGACAGATATCGTTCGCGCGGTCTGCACCCGGTCGTTGCCGTCGAACTCGAGTTTTACTTCGTCGACTGCGAGCGCACCCCGGCCGGCAACGCCCAGCCGCCCCGCTCGCCCCTGACCGGTCGTCGCGAACACCGCACCCAGATCAACTCGATGATTGACCTCGACTCGGTCTCGCCGATCCTGCGAGAGATCGTCGACACCTGCCGTGAGCAGGATGTTCCCGCGGGCACGGTCTTGTCGGAATACGGGCCGAGCCAGTGGGAGGTGAACCTGCAACACGTCGCCGATGCCCGGCTGGCCTGCGACCATGCCATCCGCCTGAAGCGGATCGTCAAGGGCGTCGCGCTCCGTCACGGGGTCGAGGCGACGTTCATGGCAAAGCCCTATCGTGACATGGCCGGTAGCGGCACCCATGTCCACGTCAGCCTGCTCGACGAGAGCGGGCGAAACGTATTTGCCTCGGAGGGGGAAACCGACAACCTGCTGCTGCGGCGATCGGCTGCGGGATTGCTCGCGACCATGGCGGATTGCATGGCGGTCTTCGCGCCCAACGCTAACTCCTACCGCCGCCTGCGGCCGGAAGCCTACGTCCCGCTGCATCCGACCTGGGCCTACAACAATCGTGGGGTCGCCGTGCGCGTCCCGCTCTCGGGCGCATCGGATCGCCGTCTCGAGCACCGCGTCGCCGGGGCCGACGTCAATCCCTACCTGTTCGTCGCGGCAGTCCTGGCGGGGATGCTCCATGGCATGGACCGGAGCCTCGAGGCGCCACCGCCCTTGACCGGGAATGCCTACACCCAGCCGCTCGAGGCCGAGCCACTTCCCATCGACTGGGCCACCGCCATAGCGCGGCTCGACTCGAGCGAGACGATGCGTGAATACTTTGGCGAGCGCTTCATCGACCTGTATGTCACGCTGAAGCGCGGCGAGCTGGAGGACTTCAGCTCGTACATTTCCCCGCTCGAATATGCCTGGTACCTGGCACCGTTATGACGCTCACCGAAAAGAACATCCACAACTATTACACCGAATCGGCACCAGCAGAGCCCCGGCGGCCGGCACTGGCCGGCGACCATGTCTTCGATGTTGCCGTAATTGGCGCCGGCATCGCCGGCTGCTCGGCGGCCCTGCACCTGGCGGAACGCGGCTACAAGGTGGCACTGCTCGAGGCCGAGCAGATTGGCTTCGGCGCCTCCGGCCGCTCCGGCGCTCAATTGATCTTCGGCTATGCCTGCGGCCAGGACAAGATCGAGAGCCTGGTCGGGCGCGAGGTCGCCCGCAGCATGTGGCAGGTCACCGCGGACGGACTGGGCCTGGTGCGCGAGCGGGTCGCCCGGCATGCGATTGACTGCGAGCTTTCCTGGGGACAACTGCATGTTGCTGTCAAACAGCGGCAGCGCGCTGACCTCAAGGTCGAATGCGAGGAACTGGCCAACGAGTACGGTTACCGTTCGGTCAGCTTCCTCGAGCGTGACGAAGTCCAGTCACTGCTGGCGACGACGCGCTATTGCGCGGCGCTGCGCGACACCGGAAGCGGGCACTGCCATCCCTTGAAGCTGGTTCGCGGCCTGGCCCGTGCCGCCGAACAGGCCGGCGCGACGATTTTCGAGTCAAGCCGGGTAACCGGTCTCGAACGGGGGTCGGTAGCAACGCTGCGAACGGCCGCGGGCAGCATTCGCGCGAATTTCGTCGCGCTGGCCGGCAATACCTACCTCGAAGGGCTGGTGCCGGAGTTGCAGCGCAAGATCATGGCGGTCGGCACCTACATCGTCGCGACCGAACCGCTGGGCAGGGATCGGGCTGAGGCGCTGATCCGCGACAACCTTGCCGTGGCCGACGTCAACTTCGTGCTCGACTACTTCCGGCTGTCGGCTGACCACCGACTGCTGTTCGGCGGCAGGGTGAGCTATTCCGGCCTCGACCCGCTCGGCACCGAACGCGCCACGCGGGCCAGGATGTTGAAGGTCTTTCCGCAGCTGGCGGACGCCCGGATCGACTATGCCTGGGGCGGTTACGTCGACATCACCGTGAACCGCGCGCCACATTTCGGACGCCTGGGGTCAAACGTCTATTTCCTGCAGGGTTTCTCGGGTCACGGCATGGCACTCACCGGCATCGCCGGCAAGCTCGTGGCCGACGCAATCGCCGGGCAGTCGGAACGCTTCGACCTGTTCGATCGCATTCCCCACATGGACTTCCCCGGTGGCATGGCGCTGCGACGCCCGGCCCTGGTGCTCGGTATGTTGTGGTACCGGATGCGCGACCTCCTCTAGGCGGCTCGCGGCAGGCCGCGAGTCGCGCGATCCGGCGTAGACTGCGCGGCATGCCCCGCCATTGCAGACGGACCTGACCCATGAATGCTGTTGCTCCAGGTGCGGCGATTGTCGCGCTGCTGTTTTCCCTTGGCTTCGGTACGGCAGCCCAGGCCGTCGGCCCCGGCACCGTAGAACCACCGAAACGACCGCGAATCGGGCTAGTGCTCGGCGGCGGCGGTGCAATGGGCGCGGCGCACATCGGCGTGATCAAGGTACTGGAGGAACTTCAGGTGCCGATCGACTGCGTGGCCGGCACCAGCATGGGAGCGCTGATCGGCGGAGCCTACGCCAGCGGCATGCACGCGGCAGAGCTTGAGCAATTCGTCACGTCCATCGACTGGCAAGGCGTGTTCAGCCTCGAGCAGGTCCGCCGCTACCAGCCGATGAACGTCAAGCGGGACAACGAGACCATTTCCAACAAGCTGGAATTCGGCCTGGGCAATGAGGGCCTGATTGCGCCCCGTGCATTGGTCGAGACCCAGCAGGTGGAGTCGCTGATCCGCAACATGGTTGCCGCGCATTCCGAGGTCGACGACTTCGATCAACTGCCGATCCCTTTCCGCGCGGTGGCCACCGATCTCAAGTCGGGTCAAATGGTCGTTTTCGGCTCGGGAGAGCTGCCGGTCGCGCTGCGGGCCAGCATGTCCGTGCCAGGCGCCTTCGCGCCGGTCGAACTCGGCGACTGGCTCCTGGTGGATGGCGGCATCACGCGCAACCTGCCGGTGGACGTAGCACGCGAGACCTGCGCCGACGTGGTCATCGCCATCGCCGTGGACGCGCCGGATCCGCCGGTGCAGAGCATGCGCTCCGCAGCCGGCTCGGTGGGCCGGATGCTCGACATCCTCATCGAAAGCAACGAGCAGGCGTCGCTCGATTCACTGACGGCTGATGACGTGTCCGTGACCATCGTCCTGGAGGATGTGGGCTCGACCGATTTCCAGCTGTCAAAATCGGCGATCAGCCAGGGCGAGCGTGCCGCGCGCGCCGCTGCGACGAGCCTCGCCGCGCTTGCGGTATCGCCGGAGGACTATGCCGCGTGGCGCGCTGCCATCGATGGAGATGTCTCCATGAAGGCTCGCGTCATCGCCGGCATCCACTTCGAGGGCGTGGACCAGGACACCGCTACCTACCTGCATTCGCTGATCAGGAGCGGCGCCGGCAAGCCGCTGGACGAAATCCGTATCGCCGACGATGCCTTGCGCATCTACGCGACCGGCGCCTATGAATCGGTGGCCCATCGGGTGGAGGGACCCCGTGAAGCGGCAACCGTTGTGTTTACTCCGGTACCCAAGTCCTGGGGCCCGACTTTTGTCGCATTCGACTTCGGCATCGAGTCCGGGCTGTCGGGTGAGCCGGAAATCCTGGCCAGTGCGCTCCTGCGGCGAACCTGGCCGGATGCGGGCGGCAAGGAGTGGCGCCTCGCCGCACAACTCGGTGGCCAGTCGTTCCTGGAGACCGACCTGCGCCTGCCTCTCGGGTCGGCCCGGCGAGTCTTCATTCTCCCACGCCTGGGCTGGTACGAATCCGACGAAGATCTCTATCTCGGAGACGAACGCGTCGCAACGTACGCTTTCAGTAGCTCGCGTGCGCAGCTGCGCGCCGGAGTCGAGATGGGTACCTGGGGAGAGTTGCAGGCCGGTATCTACTGGCGCAACGACGATAACGTCAAGTTGCTCGGCGATCTGAGGCTGCCGGACGAGCGGAATTACCAGGATGCGGGTTACCTGTTCGAGTTCGAGCGCGATACGCGCGACTCGGACCTGTGGTCGACCCAAGGCTCGCGCCAGCGGCTGGAAGTCGCCTTCTCCGAGCCCGGGCTGGGCGCCACGGATTCGTACCAGACCGCGCTGCTGGAGTGGAACCAGTCCGCCGTGTTCAGGACCAACGCACTGGTGTTCTACGACCTGGCCGGCGGCACGGCCTTTGGCAGCCTGCCAGCCGTGCAACAGACATTCCGGCTTGGCGGTCCCGGTGCGATGACCAGCCTCGAGCGTGGCGAGCTGCGTGGCAATGACTTCCTCTATTCACGCCTGGGCCTGGGCTGGCGGATTACCGACGTCAGGACGCTGCTGAACATGGACCTTTTTGCCGGCGCGGCGATCGAGGGCGCCAGGGTCTGGAACCTGCTGGACGGCCGCGCGGATACGGACATACTCCTGGGCGCCCAGCTGTTCGTCGGTGGCAACACGCCGTTCGGCCCGGTTCAGTTGACGGCGGGCTATGGCGAGGGTGGAGACTTCGGGTTCTACCTGGGACTCGGCCGCCCAGTCAGAGAGCGCTGGCGGTGAAGGGATGCCGGATCAGTCGTCGGTGCCGGCCGGCACGCCAAGTATCTGGTTCAGCTCGATGAAGTAGCCATCGGGGTCGCGGACCATTGAGACCATTACCGGTATCACGCCGCCGTCTGCCGCCGGGTACTCGATCTTCGAGGGCTCCGAAAGCACCCTGACCCCCGGCACCGCTTTGACCTGCGTCCAGCGGGAGTCGAGGTCCGCGGCATTCACGACCATGATGAAGTCACCGATTATGGGACGGTCATCGCCCATACCGGGATCGGGTCGGCGCGGCGAAATGTATTCCAGCAAGCCTACCGCGCCCACAAAGGTGTCGTTGGCACGCATCAACACCAGCCGCAGGCTCCGCTTAGCGCCCGCAGGCACATCTGGATCCTCGGGCCGCTCGATGACTTGATCGTAGACGACCTTGAGCCCGAGTGCGTCGCGCCAGAACGGCAGCGATCGCTCGATGTCGCGGACGATCAGCGTCGTCCGCCGGACGTCGACGGGCATGCGCTCGGATTCCGCTACGGGTTCCGCGTGGATGGCCGGAGCAGCCATGGTCACCAGGACAGACATTCCGACGGCGGCTATCGACGGCAGGACCAGACGGATCATTATCGAGGGCTCCCTTAGCGACGCGCACGCATGCGACCGCCTACACTCAGCAGCGATTATATCGACCGGGCCGATCGGCATCGAGACCGGTACCTATGCCCATGCCGGCCGCAGCCGCTGCATCGTCTCGACGATCGGACGCGCGGACTCGCCCGACAAGATCTCGTCGATGTCCGCCGAGAGTTTGCGTCGCCAGTTCGGATACTCCGAACTGGTGCCCGGCACGTTCACCGGCTCGACCATGCCGAGCAGGTCTTCGGCCTGGACGGCGACCAGGGCCGAAGCCGTCGATGCGAGGAACGCATGCACCGCGGCGGCAAAGTCCGGCTCGAAATGGTCGACCGGCCACCGCGGGCGGACGCCCGCCTCCGCCATTGCCTCGACCAGCAGCTCGCGGTCGTGTTGCCGCGCAGTCGCGAGCTCGCCCAGGTCCAGGCCTTCGGGATACAGGCCGAGGCTGGCTCGCAGCTCGATGTCCGACGCCTCCCACCATGCGCGCAGCGTCGGCAGGTCGTGGGTCGATACCGAGGCCAGCGCCTCGCGCCGCCATTCCTCCGGCCGGATGAAACGGTCGCGGCTACGCTCGAAGAACAGCACCTGGTAACCGTAGACATTGTAGTCGGCCATTGCCCGAACCACCTCGTCGGGTACGGTGCCGAGGTTTTCACCGATGATCAGGCACGCGGCGCGCTGACTTTCCCGCGCGACGGCTTGGAACAGCGGGCCGATGGGATAGTGAACGTAGCCGCCATCACTGGACGGCAGGCCGTGCGGGACCCACCACAGGCGGTAGAGCGCCATGACATGGTCGATGCGCAGCGCACCGTAATGTCGCATGTTCTCGCTCATCAGCAGGCCAAAGCCACGGCATTCATCGAGCACCATGGCCCGCGGGTCCGGCGGCAGCAGGCCCCAGTCCTGGCCCTTCAGCGCCAGGCGGTCCGGAGGCGCACCGATGCTCGCCCCCAGGCAATGAGCCTGTTGGTCCGACCAGGCTTCCGATCCGCCCGGGTTGGCGCCAACCGCATAGTCTCCATACAGGCCGATCTCCATGCCGGCGCCGCCTGCGATGCGCGCCACCGATGCCAACTGCGACTCGGCGATCCACTGTAGCCAGGCGTGGAATTCGACCTGCTGTTCCGAGGACGCCGCGAAGGCCCGTACTGCAGGTCCATCGGGATCGCGGTACTCCGCAGGCCAGGTCAGCCATCCGCCCTGGGCGTCGTGCCGCTGCCGCATGACTGCGTCCAGAGCCTCGAATACCGCATGACGCCGCAGCACGGCTCCGCGCTCGGCAAGGAACGCTTCGAAGCCAAGCCCACGGGGGGTCCTCCGCGCCAGTTCCTCGCTGCGAAAGCGCTGGTGCAGCAAGCGCAGGATTTCGAATTTGAGCGCTGCGGCGCCAGTGTAGTCCACGAGTCCTAATGCGCGCAGGCGCCCGAGTTCCTGCTGGAACGCTGCCGCAGCAATTCGCTGCTGCGCTTCCGGACAGGACTGCAGGTCGGCAACCGACTCGACGTCGATGTACAGCACGTTGAGGAAATGCCGGCTCGACGGGCTATATGGGCTGCACTGAGCTGGATCGGCGGCGAAACCGGCGTGCAGCGGATTCAGCCCGATGAAGTGTGCCCCGGCACTCGCCGCTTTGCACGCCAGTCGGGCCAGATCGCCGAAGTCGCCGACACCCCAATTCGTCCCCGAGCGAAGGCTGTACAGCTGTATCGCCACGCCCCAAAGGCGTGCACCTGCTGCGATTGCGGCGGGTTCATGGCAACGTGATACGTTTGGCGATCGCTGTTCCGGCCGGTCTGCAGCCGCTTCGCCCGCCCCGAGGGCTTCTGCTGCGTGCCGGGAATCGACGCCCATGGCGCGCAGGATGGCAAGTCGCGTCGACAGGCTGACGATGCGTGGTTCGCCGCGAAAGTCGAGATAACGTTCGCCGATGCCTCGGGCGCGCGCCAGGGTTGCTATCCTGTCATCGTCCATCACCATCGCTCCAGCAACATCAGGCTACGGGGCCGACACAGCAGCGCAGACAACTGATTTGGCGCGCTCTCTGGTTCTTCCGTTTCCCAGGTGTCTATACATGGTCGCCACGGGCCAGGGACGTCTTCCGGCAGGGCAAAGGGAACGTCGTGGTCGGCGGCGGACAGCAGCAGGAGCAGGTCCCCTGCATCGGCCGCGTTCGCCCCGAGCAGCATTCCGAAACACGCCAGGCCGCTGTCCGACCAGTCTTCGTCCCGCAAGTCACGACCCGCCGGATGCAGCCAGCGCACGTCCGGCTGACGCCCGTCCCGCGGGGAGCCCTTGAAGAAGGTGTCGCGCCTGAGTTCCGGGCGCTCATGCCTGAACGAAATCACCCTGGCCACGAACCCCGCCAGAGCAGTCGCCTCGCCATCCTCGACGGTCGGCCACTTCAGCCAGCTGATCTCGTTGTCCTGGCAATAGGCATTGTTGTTGCCGCGTTGACTACGCCCAAACTCGTCGCCAGCCTGCAGCATGGGCACGCCCTGGGACAGCAGCAGTGTCGCCAGCATGTTGCGGCGCTGCCTCAGGCGTAGCGCCTTGATCCGTCGGTCGTCGACCGGCCCTTCTGCCCCGCAGTTCCAGCTGAGGTTTTCGCGGTGGCCGTCGGCGTTGCCTTCGAGGTTGGCCTCGTTGTGTCGATCGTTGTAGCTCACCAGGTCCGACAGCGTGAAGCCATCGTGGGCGGTCACGAAGTTGATGCTGGCAGACGGCTTGCGGCCGCCGTGGCGGAACAGGTCGCTCGAACCCGCCATCCGCTCCGCCAACCCGGCAACCTGCCCGCCATCGCCACGCCAGAAGGCGCGGACCGTGTCCCGATAGCGGTCGTTCCACTCGGACCAGCCCGAGGGGAACCCGCCGAGACGGTAGCCATCGGGCCCGAGGTCCCATGGCTCCGCGATCATTTTCGCGTAGGACAGTACCGGGTCGGAGCGAATTGCCGAGAACAAGGCTGAATGGGGGTCGAAGCCCTGTGCGTCTCGCGCCAGCACGGTTGCGAGATCGAATCTAAAACCGTCCACCCGCATTTCGCGAGCCCAGTAACGCAGGCAGTCGAGGATCAGCGAGCGCACCGCCGGATGCCGGGCGTTGACGGTATTGCCACAGCCGGTGAGGTTCTCGTAGCGGCTACGGTCGGCGTCATCGAGTCGATAATAGGTCGCGTTGTCGAGACCCTTGAGCGAAAAGGTCAGGCCGTTTCTGCCTGCCTCGGCGGTATGGTTGAAGACCATGTCGAGGATGACCTCGATGCCGGCAGCGTGCAGCGCCCGAACCATCTGCTTGAACTCGAACACCGGGTCGGACACCGCATACTGGGATGCCGGCGCGAACCAGGCGAGGGGGTTGTAGCCCCAGTAATTGACGAGCCCGCGCTCGACCAGGAACGGCTCGCTGGTAAACGCCTGGCACGGCAGCAGCTCGACAGCGGTGACGCCGAGACGACGCAAGTGATCGAGCACCGCGGGCACGGTCAGGCCGAGGTACTTGCCGCGCCACTCGGGCGGTACGTCCGGGTGCATGCGGGTGAAGCCCTTGACGTGAAGCTCGTAGAGGACCGTGTCGCGCCAGGGCACCGCCGGGGCACGAGCGCCCTGCCAATCGAAGGCTGTGTCGACGACGCGGCACCGGGGCACGAACGGCGCCGAATCATCCGGGCTCGCCCCACCCGGCGTGTCATCGGCGACCGCGGGCGCCATGCGCAGGTCGCCAACGAGGTCGAGCGCGGCGGGATCAAGCAACAGCTTGCTCGGATTGAATCGATGCCCGGCCGCCGGATCAAACGGCCCGTGAACCCTGTAGCCATACAACGTTCCGGGTCGCGCACGACTCGCGGGGATGAAGCCGTGCCAGACACCGCCAGTGCAGCCGGGCAAGGCGAACCTGTCCGTCTCCTTTCCCAGCAGCGGATCGAAAAGGCATACGTCCACCCGCTCGGCATGCGACGAGAACACCGCGAAGTTGACCCCATCGGCGGTCCACCTTGCCCCGATCGGCGCGGGTCGGCCGGCAGCGATGGGCGACGCGTTGCCGTTGTCCCGCAGTGGACTGGTCACGCCGGAGTTCCCGGGCCCCGGGCGGGCGCGTAAATCACCGCCGCCAGTGGTGGCAAGGTCAGGCGCAGGCTCCACGGAAAATCGTTCCAGCCATGCTCGGTCGAGGCTCGATGGATCACCGGATAGCCGGAACCGCCGTAACTGGAAGCATCGGAGTTGAAGACGCACTGGTATTCGCCCGGCGCTTCGACACCGATCCTGTAGTGCTCCCGCGGCACCGGCGTCGCGTTGAACAGGCAATGAAGCGCGCCCGGCCGGCCTTCCTCCACATGGCCGCGACGGAAGCCGAAAACGCTGTCCGCAGAATTGTGCAGATCAATCCAGCGGAAGCCCTGAGGGTCCCAGTCAGTACCGTGCAGGCCCGGTGAGTCCTGGTAGAGGCGATTCAGGTCGCGCAGGCAGTCCCGCAGGCCCCGATGCCGTTCATCGTCGAGGAGTCCCCACTCCAGTGAATCGCCGTCGCGCCATTCCTGCCTCTGCCCAAGCTCCGAGCCCATGAACAGCAGCTTCTTGCCCGGGTGCGCGGTCATGTAGGACATCAGCAGGCGCAGGTTGGCGAGCTTCTGCCATTCGTCCCCCGGCATCTTGCCGAGCAGCGACCTCTTGCCGTGTACGACTTCGTCATGGGACAGCGGCAATATGAAATGCTCGGACCATGCATACATGAACGAGAATGTAATCAAGGAGTGCTCATGGCTGCGATAGACCGGATCCAGGGAGAAGTAGCGCAGGGTGTCGTTCATCCACCCCATGTTCCACTTCATGGTGAAACCCAGGCCGCCGTGCTCGACCGGCCGGGTCACACCCGGGAAAGCGGTGGATTCTTCCGCAATGGTCATCGCGCCGGGATGGTAGTGGCGAAGGGTGCCATTGACCTGGCGTAGCAAGTCGATGGCCTCGAGATTCTCCCGCCCACCGAACCGGTTTGGCAGCCACTCGCCGGGCTGGCGGCTGTAGTCCAGATACAGCATGGAGGCCACCGCGTCGACGCGCAGGCCGTCGAC
Source organism: Gammaproteobacteria bacterium (assembly GCA_024642505.1). GTDB lineage: Bacteria > Pseudomonadota > Gammaproteobacteria > Steroidobacterales > Steroidobacteraceae > SG8-30. Next base: position 7,362 of record JAHEAZ010000004.1, on the reverse strand, counting down.
GTGGTAGCAATCCAGCCAGTACATCGCGTTGGCAACCAGGAAGTTACGCACCTCGTGGCGGCCGAAGTTGAAGATCTTCGTTCCCCAGTCCATGTGCTCGCCAAGGCGTGGGTCGGCATGCTCGTAGAGTGCCGTGCCATCGAAGTCCGCCAGCCCACTCTCGTCCCGCGGGAAGTGCGCCGGCACCCAGTCAATGATCACGCCCAGCCCCGCCTGGTGGCAGCAGTCGACGAAATACATGAGATCCCGGGGGGTACCGAAGCGCGCCGACGGCGCGAAGTACCCGGTCACCTGGTAGCCCCAGGATTCGTCCAGCGGATGCTCCGCGACCCCCATCAATTCGATGTGGGTGTGTCCGAGTCCGAGGACGTAGGGAATCAGCTCCTCGGTTGCCTCGCGCCAGTTCATGAAGGGCGGATTCCGTCCCTCGCGGCGGCGCCACGACGGCAGGTGAACTTCGTACACGCTGATCGGCCGGGTGGCCGGGGTGGATCCCGCGCGCGCAGCCATCCACTCGTTGTCTCCCCACGGGTGGCCGTCGAGCTCGGCGACAATGGAGCAGTTGCCGGGCCGGAGCTGCATGGCAAAACCGTACGGATCGGACTTGAGCAGCGTTCGCGCATCGCGTGTCCGGAGTTCGTACTTGTAGGCCGCGCCAGCGCCAATGCCCGGGACGAACAGCTCCCAGACGCCGCTTCCCGCACGCGACTGCATCGCGTGCCTGCGGCCGTCCCATGAATTGAAGGGACCCACCACGCTGACCCGCTCCGCGTTGGGCGCCCAGACCGCGAAGCGCGTCCCGGCCAGCTCGTCGACGGACGCAAGGTGCGCACCGAGTTTCAGGTAGGCACGGTGATGGTTACCCTCGCCGAAAAGATAGAGGTCGTAATCGGTCAGCTGCGGCGAGAAGTAGTACGGGTCGTGGCGAGTCTGCTCCTGGCCGTCCGGATAGCGGACGCGTAATCGGTAAGGATGCAGTGGCCGGCGATGCCGTACCTGGCCCTCGAACAGGCCCTCGGCATGCAGCTGCTTCAGCGGCGTGGCCGAGTCAGGACTCTCGTCTTCCCAGAATACAGACACTTCGGATGCGCCTGGCTCGAGCACGCGGACCATGCACAGCGGCACCTTGCCGCGCTGTTTCTGCTCGTGGTATCCGAGCACGGAACGGGGTTCGGGGTGACGCGCCTGCAGCAGCGCGTCGATCTCCCCGGCCGGCAATGTACTGCCTCGCTTCGCCCGCGCCATGGTCAGGATTTCCTCATCGGCGCTCAGATGACCGGCCGCAGGTCCCAGATGCGGTCCGCATATTCACGGATACTGCGGTCGCTCGAGAAGGGCCCCATGCTGATCGAGTTGATAGACGCACGGCGGCTCCACTCGTCGGCCTGCCGAAAAAGCAGGTCTACTCGCGCCTGAGCCAACTCGTAGGCCTCGAAATCAGCCAGCACCAGGAACGGTTCACCGTCTCCGAGCAGTCGGTTGACTACCGGCTTGGCCGCGTCGGTATCATCTGGCGTGAAGTAGCCAGCGTCCAGCATGTCGAGCGCCTCGCGCAGCTCGGGACTGGCCGCAACAAAGTCCTGTGGCACATAGCCACCATCGCGCAGAGTCTGCGTCTCGCTGGAGTCCATGCCGAAAATGAACATGTTCTCGGGTCCGACGCAGTCGCGGATTTCGATATTCGCGCCGTCCAGCGTACCGATGGTGAGGGCGCCATTGAGCGCAAGCTTCATGTTCCCGGTCCCCGACGCTTCCATGCCGGCCGTGGAGATCTGCTGCGACAGGTCGGCGGCAGGCATGATTCGCTGGGCCAGCGACACGTCGTAGTCCGGCAGGAAGGCTACCTTCAGCAATCCTTCGGTCGCCGGGTTGGCATTGACGACCCGGGCGACCGAGTTGATCAGGCGGATGATCGACTTGGCCATGGCGTATCCTGGCGCGGCCTTGCCAGCGAACATGACAGTGCGCGGCACCAGGTCAGTTGCCCCGTTGCGGATGCGGTTGAAGCGTGTGATGACGGATAGCAGGTTCAGTATCTGGCGCTTGTACTCATGGATGCGCTTGACCTGGACGTCAAAGAGCGATCGCGGATCGACCTGCACCCCGCAGCGATCGGCAATCACCGCCGCCAGCCGCAGCTTGTTGGCGAGCTTGATCTCGCGGAAGCGGCGCCGGAACTCGGGGTCGTCAGGCGCCCACCGCAGGCGCTCGAGCTCCTCGAGATCGTTCTCCCAGCCGTGGCCGAGATGCTCGGTCAACAGCCCGGCCAGGCCGGGATTGGCCTGCTTGAGCCAACGGCGCACGGTAATTCCGTTGGTTACGTTGGTGAAGCGATCCGGCAGCATCTCGGCGAACTCGCTGAAAATCGTCTGTTGCATCAGCTCCGAATGCAGGCGCGCGACGCCATTTACCCGCCGGCTGCCAATCACGGCGAGGTGCGACATGCGGACTTCGCGGCCCCAGTCCTCGTTGATGATGGACATTCGCCGGCGACGGTCGCTATTGCCCGGATAACGCTGGCTAACGGTGTCGAGGAACTCGCGGTTGATCAGGTAAATGATCTGCAAGTGACGCGGCAGCAACTTCTCGAACATCGCGACTGGCCAGGTCTCGAGCGCTTCGGGAAGCAAGGTGTGGTTGGTATAGCCGAAGATCTCGCTGGCGAGTTCACGTGCGCGCGACCAGGGAACGCCGTGCTCGTCGACCAGCAGCCGGAGCAGTTCCGGAATGGCCAGCGTCGGGTGCGTGTCGTTCAACTGTATTGCCACCGAATCAGGCAACTGCTCCAGGCTGCGATCCTCCGCCAGGTGGTGCTTCAGCAAGTCCTGCAGGCTGGCGCTGACAAAGAAGTACTGCTGGCGGAACCGCAGCTCGCGGCCTTGCGGCGTCGAGTCGTCGGGATAGAGCACGCGCGAGACGTTCTTTGCGGCGACCTGGTCCTCCACCGCCGCGGAATAGTTCCCCCGGTTGAACGACTCGATGTGGAAGGGCGCGACGGCACGCCCTGACCACAGCCGCAAGTGGTTGACCGTGGGGCTGCGGTTGCCAGGCACCAGGTGATCGAACCCTACGGCCAACAGGTCGGAGGTGTCGACCCAGCGATGCCGGGTGCGTCCGTCGGCGCCGCGTTCCGCCTCGCAGCGACCGCCGAACTTTATGGTGTAGCTCGCGTCGCTGCGGGGTATTTCCCAGGGATTGCGCAGCCGCAGCCAGCTGCTCGCCACCTCACGCTGTCCGCCATCCGGGCCGATCTGCTGCGTGAAGATACCGTAGTCGTAGCGGATGCCGTAGCCGGTAGCCGGATACTGTAGCGTCGCAAGCGAGTCGAGGAAGCATGCTGCCAGCCGGCCAAGGCCGCCGTTGCCGAGGCCTGGATCCACTTCCAGCGCTGCGACTGCATCCAGATCGAGGCCGTACTCTGCGAGCACCCGGCGAGCCTCGGCCACGAGGTCACCGTCGAGACTCGACAGCGCGTTGACCAGTGATCGCCCCGGGAGGAATTCAACCGACAGGTAGCAGATGCGCTTGGCATGGCTCTGCGCGATCCTGCGCTGCGTGGCCAACCAGCGCGTCGTCAGTTCCTCGCGCGCCGCGAGCGACAGCGCGTCGTAGAAATCGCGCGGCGTTGCAGTCCTCGGGTCCTTGCCGAGGTTTCGCGTCAGGCGATCGAGCAGCGCCGTGCGCAGGCTCCCCGCGGTCAGCGGGCTGCCACCCCACAGCGCTGCGTCGTTCGACATGTCATTCATCGGCTAGTTACCTGGTTTCATTAGTGCCTGGACCTTGCACGCGGCGTGCCACTGGCGGCACTTCCCTGGCGTGGACGAGACTCCGGCGTGAACGGCTGCGCCGGGCAGCACTCAACGCGCCCTGATCGCGAACACGCTGCGGATCCGCGGACGGCGCGAAAAGTCCTTCGGCAGCGTCGCGGCGCTCCATTCGTCGATGTCGGCTTCACCCAGCGCCGCGGTGTCGAGCCTGAAGCGCTGCAGATTCGTCGAAAAGATAAGCGTCCCCCCCGGCGCCAGCCTTGCCAGCGTCGCACGAATGAGTCCCGCATGGTCCCGCTGCACGTCGAACTCGTGCTCCATCGACTTGGAATTCGAGAAAGTCGGCGGGTCGAGGAGCACCAGGTCGAAGCGGCCGCCGTCATCATACGACAGCCATGCCAGGCAATCCGCCCGCGTATACGTATGTGCCGCGCTACCCAGCCCGTTCAGCTCCAGATTGCGCCGGGCCCAATCCAGGTAGGTCCGCGACATGTCTACCGTCAGCGTGCTCGATGCGCCGCCCGATGCCGCATAGACGGTGGACGTGCCCGTATAGCCGAACAAGTTCAGGAAGCGCTTGCCGCGCGACAGCTCGCGGATGCGGGAACGCACCAGCCGGTAGTCGAGGAACAGCCCGGTATCGAGGTAGTCGGTGAAGTTCACCAGGAATCTCAGGCCACCCTCGGCGACGACATCGAACTCGCCCCGCTCCGAGAGCTTCTCGTACTGCGACGCACCCTTCTGGGGCCGCCGCGTTCGCATGTAGACCGACTCCGGGGCAAGGCCTGTTATTTCTGACAGGACCGAGAGCGCCTCCTCACGGCGTGACCTCGCCTTGTCGCGATCCACCGTAGCGGGTGGCGCGTACTCCTGCACATAGAGCCAGGCGCCGGACCGGCCCTCCGGATCTCCCTGGTACAGATCGATCGCGAACGCGTATTCGGGCATGTCGGCATCGTAGAGCCTGAAGCAGGAGATGGACTCGCGCCGTGCCCACGCACGTAGCTCCTTGAGATTCTTGCCCAGGCGGTTGGCGAACATCTGCGCCCCTGGCCGCGCCCGCGCCGTCGCGGCATCGATGGGCGGGGGCCGCCCGGGCTCACGTGTGCGCTCGAAGTACCTGGGCAACACGTCCAGCCGCAGCAGACGGCACTCGATCGCGCCATTCATCATCCGGTGGGCACGACGCGCCTCGATGCCGAGCGCCCTGCCGAGCGGAGGATTGCCGGTGAAGACGGCCGCCTGCCAACCGACATACCCTTCCCTCAGCTTGCGCCCGAGCAACTCATACAGCTCCCGGAGGTGATCCTCCTGCCCGAGTCTCTCGCCGTAAGGCGGATTCACCGCCAGCAGGCCAGTCGCCGCGGGCGCCGGAGGCAGTGACTCGAGTTGCGAGCGCACGAAACGGACCTGCCCCTGCAAGCCTGCCCGGCCGGCGTTAGCCTGTGCGGCCCGCACCGCCGCCGGGTCGGCGTCGAAGCCGAGGATCCGCCCTGGCTCGATCTTGCCGCTGGCTCGACGCGCGTCGGCTTCGATTGCCAGGCGCTGCCAGAGGTCCGCGTCATGGCCGCGCCAGCGAGTGAAGCCGAAGCGCTGCCGAAGCAATCCTGGTGCGATGTCGCCGGCAATCAGCGCTGCTTCGATCGGCAACGTGCCGGAACCGCACATTGGGTCGATGAAAGCGCCGCCATCGGCCGCGATGCGGGCCCAGCCCGAGCGAAGCAGAATCGCCGCGGCCAGATTTTCCTTGATCGGTGCGACCAGCTGCCGTTCCCGGTAACCGCGGCGGTGCAGACTCTCGCCAGCCAGGTCGATGCTCGCGACCGCCGCACCCTTCTCCACTCGCAGGTTGATACGAACGTCGGGCATGACCACATCGACCGAGGGCCGTGAACCGAAGCGTTCACGCAACTGGTCGACTACAGCATCCTTGACCTTCTGCGCGGCGTAACGGCTGTGGGTAAAGCCGCTGCCATAGGACGAAAAATCCACGGCCAGCGTATTTTCGGGTCCGAGGTGCCGTGACCAGTCGATACCCAGAACACCCGCGTAGAGTGAGTCCGGGTCCGCGGCCTGAAACTGCCCGGCCGGCCACAGCACGTGAAGGCCGACACGCGACCAGAGGCAAACGCGATAGGCCGTCTCGAGAGTGCCGGTGCCGGACGCGCCGCCGCGCGTCTCGCGTACATCCGTCGCGCCCAGCGCGGAAAGTTCGGCCGCCAGCAGGTCCGTCGTCCCCATGGCCGCGGTAACGAAGAAGGTCTTCTGCTCCACGACTCAGTCCAGTTCAATCAGGCTTGTACGGGGCCGCGGCCGGTCCAGGAACCGGCACAGGATCCGATAGGAATCGAGGTCGAAGGACCGGGATCGCATTCCAGGCAGATCATCGAGCGACCCCAACTGCGAAACCGTCCCCAGGTAGCGCCACTGCTCGAACACGTGAATCTCTTCCTGTCCGCGCCAATCGCGCTCCCTGACCCCGATGCGACCGCGGAACGGCCAGGCCTTCAACTTGTGAGTTGCCAGCGCCATACGAGCCCGGGCGGCGTGCAGCGCGAGCGCCTCGTTGCCGCAGCAGGCTCCCTTGCAGCGACCGATCTGGAAACCGAAACACGAGCCCTCGCCCGGCTCGATGCCGAGCACCCGACCGCAAAGCCCATGCGCACGGGCCAGTTCGTCAAGCGCCTTGCGCGCGTCCCGCTCACTGCGAAACGGCCCATACAGGTCGGTCTCCGGGCTGGACCTGTCTTCAGCCCGCAGGTTCTGCCGCCCCGACCGGCAAGGGGAACCGGGACTGTCTCCCACCGCCTCGTCAGGAAGGAAGAAAGGAATCTCCCCTTCTGTTTCTGTTACTGCTTCCGTTTCATCGAAGGTGACGACATCGGCCCGCAGGCCGTCTCCGTCCGGCCGGAACCGTATGACCCAGGCTTCGCCGACCTGCCGAAGCCGCCGGTTATGGAGCGGCTCGAGCTCCTTTATCCAGCGCGCCTCCCTCAGCAGGGCACCAAACTCGCCGGCGGTCTCGGTCCAGTCGACCCGCCGCACCTGTCGCGACAGTCTGAGGTCCTTGCTCGAACGGTGGTCGCCGGCAAAATGCGAAAGAACTCGCGTCCGCAGGTTGTTGCTCTTGCCAATGTAGAGCAACACGTCTTCTTCCCCGTAGAAGCGGTACACCCCGGGACCCTCCGGCAGGTCGTCTGCCAGCTGGGGATCAAGCTGCGGAGGCAGCGGGGCTTCCCGGGACAGGTCGGAGATGATCGTCTCGAGTTCCACCGGATCGCGGCTGGCTCGCAGTTTCGCCAGCAAGTCCGCCAGGACCCGTGCGTCACCGAGCGCGCGGTGCCTGGCCATGCAGCTGAGGCCATGTCGCTCCATGACCGCATCCAGGCTGTGCCCGCGGACATGGGGGTCGATCCGGCGCGACAGCTTGACGGTACACAGCACCGGCGAACGGAAGCGGACGCCGACCCGGCGAAATTCGTTCCTGAGGAATCCGTAATCGAAGCGGGCGTTGTGCGCGACGAACAGGCGCCCCGACAGCCTACCCAGGACTTCGTCCTGCAGCTCCCGGAACTCCGGTGCATCGGCCACCATG
>JAHEAZ010000080.1 GCA_024642505.1 Gammaproteobacteria bacterium | reverse complement strand
TGGAAGCGGGGCGGGAGCTTGAGTCGTCGTTCGATACTTCTGCTGCCCGGGGCGCCTGTCCACTGCACCAGCCAGCTGGCTTCGGAGTCTTCCGCGGTACCGACAATCGTGTCACCGCGGAGCCAGAGTGCGCGACCACCGTAACCGGCTGCCAGTACTGGCAACACCTCCGGCAGGTCGTACGGCGTCGACCAGTAGAGCGGTTGATCACCCGACGGTTGGGAACGGACTCCAATCATCACGTTAGTCTCGGACAGATCATTTATGGCCACGGCGGAGCCCAAGTCGACGGTCACACCGGAGGCGACAATGACGAAGTAGCGCCAACCTGTATCTCCCTCGCCCATAATTCGTGCGATAACAGTGCCGTCATCATTGACATGTACTGCAGTGCTCCAGATGGACGGGGGTAACAGCGGTCGAAGGTCCTCAGCCTGCCACGGACCCGAGCTGGACCCGCGTGTCCAGCGCGCTGCATAAGTACCGTTTCCATACTGGGCGGTTGACTCCCAGTACGCATCCCCCACGACCATCGTCCCGGCATCATTGACACTGTTCGCCCGGCTGCTGGTGGCCCCCACCGGCGTCCCGAGGAGCTCGACCGTGATGCCACCGCTGCCTCCATCGCCTTTTGGCGCCGCCAAACTGGTCGGCCCAAATAACAAACCAATGATCAGCTGGACCAAAATAGCAATTATTCGAAAGTTCATGACGACCCCCGCAATTCCCTCTCAACGTGAAAAAGGGACAGTTCTGCTACCACCGAACCCGACAGCCGCTGGAGAATCTCTTCACGCGAAAGCATGTTGGACGGCGCCAGCCTGTTCATTTCTGCCCACTTTCATCGATGTCCAGCAGAAACAACTTTCCAACTCAACCCAGGAGGTACCGCATCGCTTCCTCTACTTACATATACGGACACCAACATTCAGTTTTCGACTGACCCGTCCGTCGACGCGACACGACAAGCGTGGCCGCCTGATCCAGCCAAATTGACGCCACCAATTGAGTCGGGCCAATGGTCGAGTTGCCGGCCGAGGCCGAAGCTCAGTGCGCTTGCCTGAAATCAGGCAACGGCTACTTCTAGCGCAACAAATCCGGCGAGTTCCGCTACTGCGCCCCAAAGACGCGTGCGAGGCTTCGTGCCGTGGTCAGGGGCACGCCCCGCAGGTGCTCGTGACGTCGGGATTTCGTGCCTCCAGGCAAGAGTTGCGCCGTGTCACCTTCAGGCACGGGCCGTCGTAAGTTGGATCAGAGTTTTCCCATGGACAACGTAAAGACGTGCAGCGCAAGTTCTCCACCTCCCGCTGTGGTCTCTATCTGCCCGTAAAACACTTCCTCATCTCGTGAGCCTGATATGCGAGAAATTTTCTGAAATGAGCATGTCGGGCAGCCGAGGATCTGGATCGAGTCCGGGCTTAGCATGCTCCAGGTGAAGGTTTCGGTCGCTCCAGCGAGTCCGGACAGCGCCGAGCCTGTCGTCGATCGCCCGGTGCCGTCGCTGAGCAGGGCGATCTTGTGGGAGCTCTCAATTGAGCTCTCATCCGTCCAGAGGGAATCAGCAGATCCCTGATCAGCTCCGTTAAAGATCAGATTCACCGGCTGCAGTGGTCGAACAAGCACAATCGTCGCAGCAGCGGTCTCGCGACCCCTGCCATCTGAATCAGCCGTTGCAGTAATCGGGTTGTCGCCTAATCCGAGTCCCTGGACGTCCGCAAACCAGGAGCCATGGCCTGGGCTTGAATAGCTGACATATCCCTCGGTCGTGGAACCCGTGAGCGCATTTTGCACATGGACGAAGCTTGCGTTCGAAATCGTTCCGCCAATCCGCATGTCCGTCGAAGTTGTTGAATAGCTGTGCGCCGAGGTCGGAACGTCAATACTGATCGTCGGTCCATCTACCGAATCTCCTGTGCCGCCACTCCCGCAGCCAGTGATGAACCCCCCAAGTAGAGTCGCCAGGCCAATCCACACTGCCCTATTCGAGGATTTGCCAACGCGCATTAGTTGCCCTCCAACGCACCGACACGTCGCTGACCAGAATCCGGCGTACCTTCGGCCCTACTTCCGCACAAATGCTGTCCTTGCGTCGCACTTCATTCTACTCCTGACCGTTCGAAGCGAATGCCTGTCATGGCCCCACCCTGGCCTTTCCTTTCCTGGCGATCATATGAATCCGCAGCCGGAAGCAGACATCCGTCAGAAACAGATACCCCAGTGCGGGGGTGGAGGGTCCCGGCTTCCGGGCCGGACATATTCTCTGCAACGGAGAGGTTCGACTCATTGATCGTTGCGGTTCGAGCGAACCGCGACGCCCCCCCGGCCACTCAATAGCGGGCGGACTTCGCCTAAACTCCAGGCTGACCTACGCCCTCCTCCCGGGCCAACGGAATCCCGGATGAGGGTCGTGGGAATGTCCCGTATTGGGCTGGACGCTAAGCTGTGACAGTGTCCGACGGATACTCCGCGAGGCGTCGGCCATGCGTTACCTTGTATTGTTACTTGGCTTGCTGGCGATACTCCCGGCCAGCGCCGAGGGTTGGGTATGCGATGGGATCGCCGCCGTAGAACTGAAGTACGACGAGTCGATGAAGAGTTGGCAACCAAGACCAGCGGAATGGGAAACCAGGAACTCCAAGGGTCGCCTCTTCATCAGGAAGTATGGTCAAGATGACGCGCCGTGGGCGCTCTTTGATCGCGAATTGAATGACGAAGACGACGAACCTATTGCCGTTTGCCGGGACATCAGTTTGTACGAGGCGTTTATACTGACCTGCGCCGGTGGGGGTGACATCCTTCATGCCGTTTTCGACCATCCTGATCCCGAGATCCACGGATCGTCGACATTCGAACTAGCTATAGCGTTTCTAGAACCGGAGTCGCCGGTTGTCGCGGCCGCCAAGTGCAAGCCAATGTAGGCAGGACCCACTGGGCCGAAGCGTGCGCGGTCTCGCCTGACAGCCGCGCGCAGACAACCGGCCCAACGACATATTCGTCATGAGTCCTTGGCAGACCTCTGGCGCCAACAGAAAACCCCGGCACCAGGCCGGGGCTTCTTGATGTCATGCCCGAATCGGTGATCAGGTGACGGGCTTGTTGACCTTGCCTTCCTTGCGCTTCACCGACAGCTGGGTCCCAATCTTCGTAGCCGCTTCCTGCATGAAGCCCTCGGGCGTCTGGGTCGCCGCGACCCCGCCGCCGAGTGCCCAGCTGTTCTTGTCGACAATCCATTTGCCAAGGGACTTGCCGGTCCCACCATCCACCAGCTCAACGGTAGCGTCGAAGTTAACGTTTCCGGCGGCGAAGCCGACCAACCATCGCAGCGTGGCATTGCCTTCGTCGAACTGGGTAATGGAACCCCGCATGACTAGCGTCTCCGCGTCCGGTGGACCAGTCCGCGAGACCTGGTTGAATCCCCCCTGAGCCCGCGTCACCGCGGCAATCTGGTCCGGGAAGTCCTTGACCGCGGACTCCATCTTCAGTCCAACGATCGGCTGGGCTTCTGGTTTGGCTTTGGCCGTCGCCTCATCGGCAAAGTCCTCGACGATCAACTTTGAATACGGCGTCAGATCGATGACCTTGTCTTCTTCTGCGGACTGCAACGACGAAGTGGTACCGCACGCCGACAGGAATGCGACAGCAACGCACGCAAGCAGTGCTCGCGATGTCGCAGACAAAATGCTGGCTGACGATGACATAGTTCTTCCTTTAAGAAATGCAGGTTGGCCGGTGTTCTGGCAGGTGCAAGCTTTCGACCCTGCTCTCATACTGGATGCAAATCTCGTACCCTCTCTCATTCTGACTAAAGCCCTGCCGGCGACAAGGCCCCGGACGTAGGTACTTTGCACAGAGCGGCCGCACAGCTCGCTAGGTCACCGGACCCCGGCAGAGTCCGCCATGGAATCTCGACGGAAGACAGTAAAGACCTTATCGTTAACCGTGGACTCTAGCTCCGATCCGTACTAAGTCGGGGAGCAGGTCACCATAACGCTACACCCGGACCCGCACCGGGGCGAACCAATCGCTGGGCGCGCGAAGTGAGCTTGCCGTCTTCGTAGATGCGTGTATAGCCAAGCTCACGAAACTGATAGCAAACCTGGCCCGAGAGTATCGGCGGCTTACGGAAAACCGACCGACAGCCCTCCAGCGCGACGCGGAATGAGCAAGGGCTAACATGCGCATGTTGCTCGGCACAGTTCGGGAAGTGCCGGACGCCCTCCGGAGCGCAACGCCTTGGCCGAGGGGGGCATACAAACGCCCCAGTTACTTACAGCAACCGGGGCGTTTCGTAATTATGGTGGCGGGGGTAGGCTTTGGCTTCGGCCAAGCAGCCCCGCCTGAGAGGCTTGTGCTGCTCGGCAGGTGCAGGATTCAGCACCGCCGCCTGGCCGCGTCGTCCGTCAGTCGGCCTGTTGATCAATTTGGGTCTGGTTCAGTTGAGGGGTTTGCCTCATTGATTGTTGCGATTCGAGCGAACCAGTCCCACTTCAAATGTAGTACCAGTAGATGTCAGTTGCTACCAGCCGTGACGCGTTTCCATCATCGGCTGCCTCGGGACGTCCCTTGACCTCCACGACTCCGAAGATCACGTATTCAACTGAGTTCACCTCTTTCCAGAACGCCCCAAGGTTACTCGGCTCGCAGCTGCATCCTTCCGGTCCGTCGCCGAAGTTCTGATGTCCCGAAAAGAATCGAGTCTGTTCATCGATCTTGAAGACGTTGCCGTGTACGGCAATCGTCGACGACTCCCGGTCCGCCGACTCGACGTACCATCCCCTAATTTCCACCAAATCATCGGCTGGGCGGCGTGTAATGCGGTGGGCGCGGCCGTTGCCGATTATGGGTGCCCAGCTGCCAATGGGAATCTCGGTACTGTCCCCTACCGCCAGATTCTCGCTTGACATCGGCTGGGGATCAGCAAAGGACGACAGGACCTCAAAGAAGCCTGTGCAGGCGTCCCACGCCAGCGAAAACCCCATGACCTGCACGTGCGAAGAGCCGATCGCCTGGACGGGTCCGGATACCAGCTCGGGGCTCCGGTCCAGATTCGGGTCCCAGATGGCCTTGCTGGTTGTATCGCATGGCACCACTGCTGACGGCGAGCCGCCGCCGGTCGCCCCCGCGGAGCCCACCGTCGTCGCGTCGGGCCCGTCGTCGCAGCCAGTCATCGATGCACCGAGGAAGACACAAGCCATCGCAAGGATGGTCCGGTGTCGCAGGCAGAATGTCGTTGGCATGACTCCTCTCCTCTGGGTCAACCTGACCCGTTTACGCAGCAGTCATGCGGAGTTTCGGATGGGATGCAGCACCGTGCATGAATGTGACGTGAAGTCTCTCGCTAGTTTGTATGAAGCTTTGGTAAGCCTCCATAACGCTACACCCGGACCCGCACCGGGGCGAACCAATCGCTGGACGCGCGAAGTGAGCTTGCCGTCTTCACAGATGCGTGTATAGCCAAGCTCACGAAACTGATAGCAAACCTGGCCCGAGAGTATCGGCGGCTTACGGAAAACCGACCGACAGCCCTCCAGCGTGAAGTGGAACTGGCAAGGGATGACAAGCGAGCATTGAGGCTTGTTCGTTGCAAGAAATTGGCTACCATGTGCCGTGAGCAAGAGCCACAAGGACATGCCAGGCAGCGGCGCGCGAGCCGATTCAAGGAGGTTTCATGATCAACTACAAGATATCGAAGGCAATCCTACTGTTGTTTTCGGCGGCCGGCTGGATGGCCTCGGCGACCGCCGATACGGCGGATGCCATGTGCGAGGTCCGCAAGGGCGGCGATGTCAAGGAAGGCCGTTCCGGTGCCTGCGATTTCTCCCAGCGCCAGGGCCACGTCCAGATGGACCTGCGCAACGGCGAAACCTGGGACCTCAAGCCGACGAACCACGCCAATGAGTACCGCGACCAGAAGGGCAACAAGGTCAAGCGGAGCTTCGAAGGCGATGCGCAGGTCTACAAGTGGGACAATAAAAAGATCATCGTGACCTTTCGGAACGCGTACCAGGACGACCGCTATCGTCATGACAACAGCCAAAGCCACGATTCGACGCCCCACGGGCAGACGCCACCCGAGCTGCGATACCTGGTTGATGGCCGCTACGTCGGCGGCGAGGTGGCCGACGAGATGGGCCGACGCGGCTATCACAGCATCCGCGACCAGGTGTCGGGCAGTGATGTCTACAGCTACTACCAGGGCCACGGGAACTGCGTGACGGTCAGGCTCGACCGCGAGCGGCACGTTCGCTCAATCGTCGCTGGTCCGGAGTTTGACTGCCAGCGAGGATCTTCGTCTCAGCCAGGTAGCGCAGCGTCTGACGCAGGCAAGGACTGGTATCCCCGTCTCGTCGGGGCCGCGTCCGATGGTGCTGCGAACCAGCTGAAGGTGAACGGATTCCACAAGGTCGATACGTTTGATTCAGGCCGCAATGCCTCTGGCACAGTCTGGTATAACCGGTCGAACAGCCAGTGCCTGCAGGTGATCAGTGTCAACGGGCGCGTCGATTCAGCTGTCGACATCAAGACCCACCCGAAGTGCAGATAGGATGATCAGAAGGGCGGGTTATCGCCTGCGCTCTCGAAGCGCCTGCAGGACGCGGAGGCAGAGCTATTGGCCCTGCCCCTTCCGTCGACCGTGATCCAGGTTGATGACCTGCTCAAGCGTCTTTCAGAGGCAGTCAGCCATTACCGGCGCATGGTCGGCCAACTCGGGGACGCGCCCATAGACATAGAACGCGGCCGCGCAATGCTGCGTGGGCTGCTGGGCGAGATCCGTATTGCGCCGAGGGACGGCTATCTGGTCGCTATGATGGGGCTGGAACTCCAGCCCCTCTCAGATTCTTCTAATCGTGGTAGCGGGGGCTTGCTTCGCCAATTTCAGGTGGCGTATCCCCTACCCGTCCGGGCGAGGCTGACGCTGCACAAACGGAAGACTCAGCGCAGGGCGCGGGATGGCGGCTAAGGGTCCATGACTGCCGATCCCGGACGAGTCCGGCAGCCGGAGAGCGTACGCCTGCTAACGGCCAGGAACGAATAGTCGCGGAATACAGAAATCCCGGCCCACAGGTTGTCGAGAGATTGCATCTGGCAGACTAGTAGTCGTTGTAGATCCCGCAAGGCAGCTGCAGGTTCGTTCCCTGATCGCTGCCTGGCGGCAGGTCTTCAATTTCGACTTTACATTGCTCTTGATGTTGATCCGGAAAAGGCCATTGATGCCAGTCTTGTACGGACAGGATCTGGTAGTGGTGCCCGGCCTGCAGCTCTAGCATGAAGGAGTAGCGTTGCTTGTTGCCGCCCATACCACCGAAAAAAGCCATCTGTTCGATGACAATTGCATGGCAACCGGGTTCAACTTCGACCTTTTTTAGTCCGTCTACGTCGTAGAGGACACCGTCAATTCTAAATACCGAGATGTCCCGACCCCAGGCGAGATACCACTGCGACCGACCCAGTAGCACCGCTCGTTCATTATCAGGGAGCGCCTTGGCGTCTTTCGATACGGCATCCCCTCCCAGTATTGATAGGCACCCCGTTAGCGACAGCACTGCCACGACTGCCGCAGACGCCCGAAGTGCTTCGGCCAAGCCCATGCGAGTCCACTTCCCTCGACTTGTACCGAGCCTCTGCTTCGGTTTGGGACCAGCGCATCGTGGCAAGCCGTGATTTGGACACTCGAGTACTAAGGAGTGCCGTTGGCCGCCCGCAGCCGATAGCAGACATTTTTCGATCTGGATGTCGTTGCCGACCCAGGCTCTCGTGGCGAACCACTTCCCTGGTGGCCTGAGATCTGGCTTCCATGCCTGTTGGATACCGCTACCATTCACGACTTCAGTCATGAAACCGGCGCCGCCTGCCTCGCCACCACCGGCAAGAACTGACTCCTGGGAGCCATCCCGACGTGCTCGAAACCCGCGGTGCCATTCAAGCCCCCGCATCCGTCGTCTGTCTGGTCGCAGCGCTGGTGTCCGCGTGCGTAACATATGGATGGGTAGAAAGCTACATGCCGGCCGGCCCCGGCTTGCACGAGGTCCGGCGCTGCGGATCTGACTTGGCCGACAGCCTGCGCATCCCGGTAACGAACGGTGTGGAGGTGCTCGTGGCGGCGGCTCCCGCCGACATCTACCCGACGCCGTATCGGCAGATCAGCCTCAGTGTGGAAATCCTGGTCCCGGCGGGTTCGACCGTTCGGGTGCTCACGCCCGAGGTCACGCTGACTAGCGATGCATGGGCCCGGCCGAAGACGGTGACCATTACGCAAGTCGAGGACTGGAAAGCCGTGACCTCCGCCGAACGGATACACGCCTCCGGCGCCGCGCTGACCGCTGGCCCTGACGCCGGAAGCGTCCGCACATTCGCAGTGTCCTGGGTTGCGGAAGGACCGCGCACACAAACTTCGCTTCCCGCGGTAGGTTCCTTCGAACTGCAACTTCCGGCGCTCGTGGTCGACGGCACGGTGGCCCGGGTCCTTCCAATCCGTTTCGAGACCTACCGGACCAAGGTGATGACGGTGGCTTGCGACTAAGACCGCCGGGGACGTCGCCGACGTCAGGCGTCGGGCTGTACATGCAGGGCTGGGCGGCCGCCATCTGGGCGATCCTTTCAAGACGCAGTGAACCTCCGCTCCGGGTCGATAACGGCCGTTTCAACGCCCCCCGCCGGCTTTTGCGCCTGCCGCAATATCCCTGATGAGCGGGGGTCGCTCCCACGGCAGGAATTCCAGCTCGTCTATCGCGTACTGCCTGTCGCCAAGGACCAGCACCACGCGCAGGCCGTCGGTGTAGTAAGGGTCCTTCGTATAGTTGTAACGCGGTGCCTCGCGGCCGGAACGGCCGACACCCTTCACGTAACCGAGCGAGTGAAGTGACTGGGAACTGGCCAGGTCTAGCAGGATGTACAGGCGAGCCTCGTCCACCACTGGGTCGATCTTGTGCGTGACCAAGGTTCTACTCGAAAGCTTCACGCCGATGTCACGGCTGATCTGCCCCACCCTTGGGGGAATTGGGAT
>JAHEAZ010000025.1 GCA_024642505.1 Gammaproteobacteria bacterium | reverse complement strand
ACATGAAGTTCTGATGAAGCAGCGTTCAGGGCTCTGCGCGCGCGAACAGCAGGGGACGGTCCCCGTGTCAGCGAGCGCAGGGCCTGGCCGCCGCTGATCGAGGCGGCGCCCGCCCGCCCGTCAGGCCGGACGGGAACTCCCAGGCTGTCACACGAATCCAACGGCGCATCAGTTATCATCCGCCGGCAGGCAAGGAACGTCAGGGACGCCCATGGAACCCGCAGATCTCGGTCATCACATTTCACGTCGCTTCAACGAGGACCTCGAGAAGCTGCGCACACGCGTGCTGCAGATGGGTGGCTTCGTCGAGCAACAGCTGCAGCGCGCCGTGACGGCGCTGGTCGAAGGCGACAGCAGCCTGGGCGAGGAAGTCGCCCATGCCGACCACCAGGTCAACCAGATGGAGGTCAGCATCGACGAGGAGTGCGGCCGCATCATCGCCATGCGCCAGCCGACCGCCTCCGACCTGCGGGTCATCGTCGCGATCATCAAGACGATTACCGACCTCGAGCGGATCGGCGATGAGATCGAGAAGGTCGCTATCATCGCCTCCAGGTTGGCCACCGCCGAACAACCGACGGACAAGTACCGCGAGGTGCGACACCTGGCCCGCCTGGTCACCGACATGGTCCACGACTCGCTACATTCCTTTGCACGGCTCGACGCAGCCGAGGCGATAGCGGTCGCACGGCGAGACAGGATCGTCGACGAGGAGTACGAAGCGATCCAGCGACAGAACATCACCCACATGATGGAAGACCCGCGCAACATACGGCGGGCACTTGACATCATGTGGATCGTGCGCGCGCTGGAGAGAGTCGGCGACCACGCCAAGAACATCTGTGAGTACATCGTGTATACCGTGCACGGCAAGGACATCCGGCACCTGTCGCTCGAGGACGCGGAAAGACAGATTCGCGAGTCCGCGGCTGATCGCAGCGCATGAAAACCCTCTTGCTGCTGCAGAACCTGCAGCGTCGTCGGGTCAATCTCTTTGGGTTTGCGGCCTGCGCCGGCGCGATCCTGTTTGCCCTGTTCGCCCAGTACGGGCTAGAGCTCCAGCCTTGCCACCTGTGCATCTTCCAGCGCGTCGAAGTGCTGGCCCTCGGGTTGGTGTTTCTGGTGGCCGCGGTGCACAACCCGAACGACCGGGGAGCTCGGGTCTATGGCGTGCTGGTTGGCGTTGCTGCGCTGATTACGGCTGCCACCGCCGCTAGGCATGTCTGGATCCAGATGCAGCCGCCGGGAACGGTGCCCGGCTGCGGCGCCGATCTCGCTTTCATGCTGGATGTGTTCCCGCTGATGCAGGTGATCATCAAGGTCTTCAAGGCCGGCGGCGAGTGCGCCAAGGTCATGTTCAGCTTCCTGGGGATTTCATTCCCTGGCTGGGTGCTGGTATTCGTCACTATCCTGGGCAGCGCCGGGGTGTGGGCGAACTGGAAGTTGCCCAGGAGCAGTCGGGCCCCGCTCTGACGCCATTCCTTCGATGGCAGGGGACAGTCCCTTTTTGGGGGCAGTCCAGGCGGCGGAGCGGCGTCGGACCCCTTTGCAGTCATTGCTACCCCAGCAACAGCTCCAGCACCCGCTCGTAGGTCAATGCCAGCGTATCGACGTCCACGACGCGTACGCACTCGTTGACCTTGTGGATGGTCTGGTTGACCACGCCGAGTTCCACGACTTGGGCGCCCATCGGCGCGATGAAGCGTCCATCCGAGGTGCCTCCGCCGGTCGTGAGCCGCGTCTCCACGCCTGCGACCTCGCGCACCGCCTGCGCCACTGCGCCCGACAGCCTTCCAGGGGGCGTATAGAAAGGCAGGCCCGAGACAAACCACCCGAGTGAATAGCGCACGCCATGGCAGTCGAGCATGCTCGTTACCGCTTGTTGCAGCCCCTCGAGGGTCTGTTGCGGCGACCAGCGAATGTTGAAGCGCAACATGAGTTCGCCGGGAATGACGTTGGGCGCGCCGGTGCCGGCCGAGATATTCGAAACCTGGAAAGAGGTTGGCTGGAAGAACTCGTTGCCTTCATCCCACTGATGCGCAACCAGCTCGGCCAGCGCCGGAGCCAGCATGTGCACCGGGTTTTCCGCCAGCTGCGGATAGGCGATGTGGCCTTGCACCCCATGTACGGTCAGTCGACCCGAGAGCGATCCACGGCGGCCGATCTTGACGGTGTCGCCGAAACGCTGGTCGCTGGAGGGTTCGCCCACCAGGCACCAGTCGATGCGCTGCTTGCGGTCCTTCAGGATCTCGACCACCCGCCGCGTTCCGTCAACTGAAGGTCCTTCCTCGTCGCTGGTGATCAGGAAGGCAATGGTCCCCGGATAGGCGGGCCGGCGCGTGACGAAGCCTTCGACCGCCGTGATCATGGCGGCGAGCCCGCTCTTCATGTCGGCGGCGCCTCGGCCGAACAGGTAGCCGTCGCGGATAACCGGCTCGAAGGGATCGGAGTGCCATTCCTCCAGTGGACCGGTCGGTACCACGTCGGTGTGCCCGGCAAAACACAGTACCGGGCCGTCGCCGCCGCTGCGCGTTGCCCAGAAGTTGTCGACATTGCCGAAGGGCATCCGCTCGACAGTGAACCCAAGCGCGTCGAGTGCCTCGATCATCATGTCCTGGCAGCCGCCATCGGTTGGGCTGACCGACGGACGCGCGATCATGGCCTTGGTGAGGTCGAGGGAACGTGACATGTGGGACTGGCTTCCTCGGATGGGGCGGTGGCGAATGGCGGCCTGTTATACGGCCCACAGACCCCCCCGGCAAGTACGTTGAGTCGCTCCGCGCGCAGCAACGAGCAGGCATCCCGGCGCTTTATTTATTTTACATTAAGGATAGAGTGTAACTCTATAACTTACAAAGACATAATGGGTTGAGGGATCTGTCTGTAACGAATCTGTAACATACGCGTCCTATAAGTCCGCGGAGCCGCCGCGGACAGCGGCAGGCTTGTTTGTTGTTTGTCGCCGCCAGCGGCGGCCGGCTGCCTTGTAACGCCTGCACACTGGCGTAGCCGCAGGCGGTTCTGGCGCTGGACACTTGATGAGGCACGCAGAAAGTCTCGATGCAAACTTCCACGTTAGTCCTCGTCCTGCTGATTCTGGCCGCGGTGGCCTACCGCGCCGGTCGCATGCGCTCGCTGGCTTTGGTCGGTGGACTCAAGGGCGCGAGCAAGCTGCATTCACGTCCGGGGTATTACGGGCTGCTGACCGCGCTGTGGTGCGCCATTCCTGCGTTGCTGGTCCTTGGCCTGTGGCATGCCTTCGACGGTCGAATCGTCACCGATCTCGTGATTGGCGGCATGTCGGCCGAAGTTCAGGCGCTGACCCCGGACCAGCTGTCGCTGGTCCTGAATGACGTTCGCAACCTGGTTGCCGGGGCGATCCCCGCGGAGATGGCCAGTCCAGAAGCCCGGGCCGCCGCTGCTCGCTACGTAGAACTTCAGTCGTTGTCGGGGCTGGCAGCCGCCGCACTGTGCCTGAGTCTGGCGCTTGCTGCCGGCGCCTTCGTGTGGCTACGCATCTCGCCGTCGCTACGGGCTCGCAACAACGTCGAGACGATCGTGCGCGTCGCGCTGATCGGCTGCTCTACCATCGCGATCTTCACCACCATCGGCATTGTCATCTCCGTCCTGTTCGAGTCGATTCGTTTCTTCCGGCAGGTGCCGGTCACCGAGTTCCTGTTCGGGCTGCAGTGGTCGCCGCAGATGGCGATTCGCGCCGACCAGGTTGGCTCCTCCGGCGCCTTCGGCGCCGTACCGCTGTTCACCGGTACCCTGCTGATCGCAGGTATCGCCATGCTGGTGGCGGTTCCAGTCGGCCTGTTCGCCGCGATCTATCTCGCCGAGTACGCCAGGCGGCGGGTCCGCGCGGTCATCAAGCCGATGCTCGAGGTGCTCGCCGGGATCCCTACCGTCGTCTATGGCTTCTTTGCCGCTCTCGTAGTCGGGCCGCTGCTGCGCGAGACCGGCGAATCACTCGGCCTCGCGGTCGCCAGCGAGAGCGCACTCGCGGCGGGCCTGGTCATGGGCATCATGATCATCCCGTTCGTGTCTTCGCTGGCCGACGACATGATCACCGCGGTGCCACAGTCGATGCGCGACGGCTCCTATGGGCTCGGCGCCACGCAGTCCGAGACGATTCGCCGGGTCGTCTTCCCGGCAGCGCTACCGGGCATCGTCGGTGGCGTGCTGCTGGCAATCTCGCGCGCGATCGGCGAGACCATGATTGTAGTCATGGCAGCCGGCCTGGGTGCCAACCTGACGGCGAATCCGCTCGAGGCCGTCACCACGGTAACCACCCAGATCGTCACGCTGCTGGTCGGCGACCAGGAGTTTGACAGCCCAAAGACGCTGGCCGCGTTTGCACTCGGGCTAGTGCTGTTCCTGGCGACATTGTCGCTGAACATCATCGCGCTGCAGGTCGTGCGCAGGTACCGGGAACAATATGAATGATCCGGCTCTGAATCCCGCGGCAGCCGAAAACAGGGCGCAGCGGACCCGCCGACTGGTCGAGCAGAGCCTCAGGCGACGCTACCGGGCGGAGCGGCGCTTTCGCGCCTACGGAATCATGGCGGTGGCGCTCGGGCTGTGTTTCGTCGGGTTCCTGTTCTCGAGCATCATCTCGACCGGCTGGACCGTCTTCCAGCAGAGTTACCTCAGGCTTGACGTCAGCTATGCCGCGGACGTCATCGACCCGGACGGCAGCGGCGACCTGGAGACGATCGGCAACGCCGACTACTCGGGCCTGATCAAGGCCGCGATGCGCAAGCAGTTCCCGGATGTCGAGGGCCGCGGCAACCTGCGCGACCTGTATCGGCTGGCCAGCGACGGCGGCCAGTTCGACCTGCGCGAGCGGGTGCTCCGCGATCCCGACCTGGTCGGAAAGTCGGAGACCCTGTGGGTGCTGGCCGATGATCGCGTCGACCTGTACATGAAGGGTCGGATCGACCGTGAACTTGGTGAGGACGTGCGCGGGCTCACTGACCAGGAACTCGGCTGGATCGACCGGCTGGTCGCCGACGACCGACTGGAAAAACGCTTCAACCGCAGCTTCTTCAGCAATGGCGACTCGCGCGAACCCGAACAGGCCGGCGTCTGGGGCGCGGTGGTCGGTACGTTCCTGACACTCGCACTCACGCTGCTCCTGTCGTTCCCGATTGGCGTCGCGGCCGCCGTGTACCTGGAGGAGTTCGCAGCCAAGAATCGCGCCACTGACTTCATCGAGGTAAACATCAACAACCTCGCGGCGGTACCGTCCATCGTCTTCGGCCTGCTGGGACTGGCAGTGTTCATCCAGCTGTTCGGCCTGCCGCGCTCCGCGCCACTGGTCGGCGGCCTGGTGCTGACGCTGATGACGCTACCGACCATCATCATCGCGAGCCGGGCGGCGCTGAAGGGGGTGCCGCCGTCGATCCGCGAGGCGGCGCTGGGCATGGGCGCTTCCGAGGTGCAGACGGTCATGCATCACGTACTCCCGCTGGCAATGCCAGGGATGCTGACCGGCGCCATTATCGGCATGGCGCGCGCACTGGGCGAATCAGCGCCACTGCTGATGATCGGCATGGTGGCCTTCATTGTGGACATTCCCCACGGATTTACGGACCCAGCTACGGTGCTGCCGGTGCAGGTCTACCTCTGGGCGGACAGCCCGGAACGGGCCTTCCTCGAGCGCACCTCGGGAGCAATCCTGGTGCTGCTTGGATTCCTCTTGATCATGAACGCAACTGCGGTGATCCTGCGTCAGAAGTTTGAGCGGCGCTGGTGACGGACGTGCGGGCAGGAGATTCATCGATGGCGACGGTTCCTTCGGATATGGCGCGCAGGACTGGCGGGTCCTTGCCGGACGGCGGCGTGCAGCTGGATCGAAGCGAGTCGGCCCACAGGACCGTTGGCGACATTACGGCGAAAAATCCCGTGCTGGTATGCCGCAGTGTCAACGTGTTCTACGGCGACAAGCACGCCATTCGCGACGTCAATCTTGATATCGCCCACAACCAGGTGATCTCGATGATCGGTCCGTCAGGCTGCGGCAAGAGCACCTTCCTGCGCTGCCTGAATCGCCTTAACGACACCATTCCGACGGCCAAGGTGACCGGCTCGATTTCGCTCGACGGCCAGGACATCTATGACAAGCGCCAGGACCCGGTGCAGCTGCGTGCCCGCGTTGGCATGGTGTTTCAGAAGCCGAATCCTTTCCCCAAGTCGGTTTACGAAAACGTGGCCTACGGTCCGCGCATCCACGGGCTCGCCGGCGATCGGACCGAGCTGGACGAAATCGTGCAGACCAGCCTGCAGCGGGCAGGGCTGTGGGCAGAGGTCAAGGACCGGCTCGATGCGCCGGGGACGGCGCTTTCCGGCGGCCAGCAGCAGCGGCTATGCATTGCGCGGACGATTGCGGTGAATCCTGAAGTCATCCTGATGGACGAGCCTTGCTCGGCGCTCGATCCGATAGCCACCGCGCGTATCGAGGACCTGATCGACGAACTGCAGCAGAACTATGCGATCTGCATCGTGACCCACTCGATGCAGCAGGCGGCGCGTGTCTCGCAGCGCACCGCTTATTTTCACCTCGGCGACCTGATCGAAGTGGGATCCACCGACCAGATCTTCACCAATCCCCGACACAAGCTGACCGAGGACTACATTACCGGCAGGTTCGGCTAGGCGATCTGGGGCCGGAGTTGCCCGACGAGCGAGTTTCGTCTGTCCGAGCGAGCGGCGGACTCCGGTCCCGAAGCCGCCGTGTCGAGACCTTTTCGATCACTTTCTCATTACAGCCGCAGCAATTCGTTGATCGAGGTCTTTGCCCGCGTCTGCGCATCCACACGCTTGACGATCACTGCGCAGTAGAGCGAATAGCGGCCGTCGGCTGAGGGCAGCGAGCCCGGGACGACGACGGCACCCGAGGGTACCCGGCCATAGTGCACCTCGCCGCTGGCCCGGTCATAGATCCTGGTGCTGGCGCCGATGTAGACGCCCATCGAAATGACAGCGCCCCGCTCGACGATCACTCCTTCGACGATCTCCGAACGGGCCCCTATGAAGCAGTCGTCCTCGATGATGGTCGGGCTCGCCTGCAAGGGCTCCAGCACACCTCCAATGCCGACGCCCCCCGAGAGGTGCACATTGCGTCCGATTTGCGCACAGGACCCGACCGTCGCCCAGGTGTCGACCATGCTGCCGGCGTCGACGTAGGCGCCGATGTTGACGTAGCTCGGCATCAGCACCACGTTCGGGGCGATGTAGGCGCCCTTGCGCGCGATGGCGGGCGGCACGACGCGCGTCCCGCCGTCGCGGAACCGGTCCGGGCTCATTCCGGCGTACTTGAGTGGCACCTTGTCGTAGAAGCGGGTGTAGCCGTTCTCGATCACAACGTTGTCGTGGGTGCGGAAGTACAGCAGTACGGCCTTCTTGAGCCACTCGTTGACACGCCAGCCGTCGCCGGCAGGTTCGGCCACCCGCGCCCGCCCGGAGTCGAGCAGGTCGAGACAGTCGTCGAGGGCGACCGCCAGGTCGTGGGGAACCTCCGACGGAGAAAGTTCGGTACGGCGCTCGAAGGCGTCCTCGACCAGGGCTTTCAGGTGATCCATCCGCGCTCCTCGATGAAATTCCGGATCCGTCGTGCCGCCTCGATGCACTCTTCCACGCTGGCCACCAGTGAAATCCGCAGCCGCTGTTGCGCCGGGTTGCCGGAACCGGTGTCGCGGCCGAGATAGGAGCCCGGCAGCACGCTGACGTTGGTGGCCGCCAGCAGATCGCGGGTGAAGGACTCATCGTCCGTTGGGGTGCGCGGCCACAGGTAGAATGTACCGGCCGGGCGCTCCACCTCGAGCACGCCGTCGAGCAGCGGCATGAGCGCGTCGTACTTGGCGCGGTAGTAGTCGCGATTGGCGATGACGTGCTGCTCGTCGCCCCAGGCCGCAATGCTTGCCTGCTGGACGTGCTCCGGCATGGCGCAACCGTGATAGGTGCGATACAGGCGGAACTGGCCGATCAGCGCAGGATCGCCGGCGACGAATCCCGAGCGCAGGCCGGGCAGGTTGGAGCGCTTCGACAGGCTGTGAAATACCAGGCAGCGTTCGAAACGCGGACGACCACGGCGGGCGCTGGCCTCGAGCAGTCCCGGTGGCGGCGAGCCTTCGTCGGCGTAGATCTCCGAGTAGCACTCGTCCGAGGCGACCACGAAACCGTAGCGATCTGCCAGGTCGAGTACACGACCGAGGTAGTCGAGGTCCATGACTGCTCCGGTAGGATTTCCCGGGGTGCAGATGAACAGCAGCTGGCAACGGCGCCAGACTTGATCAGGCACCGAGTCGAGATCAGGCAGCCAGTGCGTATCGGCACGGGTCGTCATGTACCAGGGCTCGGCACCGGCCAGCAGCGCCGCGCCCTCGTAGATCTGATAGAACGGATTCGGCATCAGCACCAGCGGGTGGGCTGCGGAGTCGATGACCGCCTGAGTGAACGCGAACAGTGCCTCGCGCGTGCCATTGACCGGCAGCAGCATCGTTTCGGGGTCTACCGCGCCGCTGGTGAGACCGAAGCGACGCTCGCACCAGCGGGCACAGGCGGCGCGCAAAGCGTGCTGTCCGGCAGTCAGCGGGTAGACGCCGACACCCGACAGGGCATCCCGTAGCCGCTCGAGCACGAATGCCGGTGGCGCGTGCCGTGGCTCACCGATGGTCAGCCGGATCGGCGACAGCCCGGCTGGCGGCGCCACCCCACGCGTCAGCTCGGCGAGACGTTCGAAGGGATAGGGCCTGAGCCTTGCAAGGTTCGGGTTCATTCACATCACGCCGCCGCGACGCGGCGGTCGAGCGCCTGGGTCAGTGTCTCGGCCAGGCGCTCCTGGCGCGACGCATCGAGCTGTCGGCCCTGATCGTCGGTCAGGTAGAAGACGTCTTCCGCGCGCTCACCGACCGTCATGACCTTGGCGCCATGCAGGTCGATACCCTTGTCCCAGAACACCTTGCCGATCTCCGACAGCAGGCCGGGCCGGTCGGCGGCAACCAGTTCCATGATGGTCCAGCGATGCGACAGGTCCTCGCTGAAGACGACCTGGGTGGTGGTGCTGAACATGCGTACCTGGCGGGGTGCCCGGCGCGTCACGGTAGGCGTCGGCACTTCGCGCTCGGACACGACTTGCCCCAGGTTGCGCTCGATGCTCGCCAGCCGGTCCGGATCGCCAATGGCCAGGCCGTTGTCCTCGAGTACGAAATAGGTGTCGAGGCTGGCACCGTCCTGGGTCGGTGTGATGCGTGCATCGACGATATTGAGGCCCATCTGGTCAAGCGCCGCGGTCGCGCGAGCGAAACTGTGGCGCCTGCGATAGGTGTAGACCAGGATGGCGGTGGCGCCGCCACGCGCCGGTTCTGGCGAAATGGCGACCAGTGGGCCGCGGTCCTCCGGGTCGCGCGCCGCGAGCAGCGCGGTGTGCCAGGCGACTTCGCCAGCCGAGTGGCGCAGGAAATAGGCCTCGGTCAGCTGCGACCACACCTGCTCCACATCCTCGACCCCGACCCGCGCCCTGGCGAGCAGTTCGCGCGCCTCGGACTGGGTTTCGGCGATCAATTCTTCCTGATCGATGGGTGTCTCGAGCCCACGCCTGAGCGCCTGCTTGACACGTTCGTAGAAGTCGTCGAACAAGGAGCCCTTCCAGGAGTTCCACAGCTTCGGGTTGGTGCCGCGGACGTCCGCGACAGTCAGCACGTAGAGGTGATCGAGGTGTGTCTGGTCGCCGACCAGGCGCGCAAAGTCGTTGACGACCTGCGGGTCTGCGATGTCCTTCTTCTGGGCGGTGACCGACAGCATCAGGTGGTTGCGCACCAGCCAGGCGACGACGCGAGCGTCGTAGCGCGACATTCCCTGTTCCAGGCAGAATGCCTCGGCGTCGACGGCGCCGAGATCGGAATGGTCGCCGCCTCGGCCCTTGGCGATGTCGTGAAAGAGCGCCGCCAGGTAGGCGATCTCTGGCTTGGGCAGACTCCGGAAGATCTGCGACAACTTCGGGAACTCGTGGTCATAGCGTTCCAGCGCGAAGCGGCGCAGGTTGGAGACGACGAACAGCGTGTGCGCGTCAACGGTGTAGGCGTGAAACAGGTCGTACTGCATCCGTCCGACGATCCGGCCGAAAGCGGGGATGTAGCGGCCCAGCACACCGTAGAGGTTCATGCGCCGCAACTCGTGGGTGACGCCCGCAGGCGCGCTCAGCAGCTCCAGGAACAGCCGATGGTTGCGCGGGTTCTGGCGGAATTCCTCGTCGACAAGCCACAGGTGCCGGGTCACCAGGCGGATGGTCTCGGCACGCACGCCGCGCAGTTGTGGGTTGTTCTGCAGCACCACGAACAGCTCGAGCAGCGCCGAAGGCTGGCGCACGAACACGTCCTGCGAGGTGACCTCGAGGTACTCCTCGCGTTCCTGGAACAGCTGCGAAATCGGCACTGGTCGTGCGTCGCCGGAGGCGAGGATTGCCTCGCGGAAGTGCTGCAGCAGCAACTCGTTCGTCAGACTGACGAACATCACGGTTCGGTAGTAGCGCTGCATGAACTGCTCGACCGCGAGGGTGAAGGTGGCGTCCTCGTAGCCGAACTGCCGCGCGAGCTTGATCTGGTGATCGAACAGCAGCCGGTCCTCGCGCCGGCCGGTGATCACGTGTAGCGCGAAACGCACTCTCCACAGGTAGGCCTGCGCGGCCTGCAGCTGCACCAGCTCGCGCTGGGTGAGGAAGCCGTGTGCGGCGAGTTCATCGAGCGTGTCAGCGCCAAAATGGCGCTTGGCAACCCAGCCAATCGTCTGGATGTCCCTGAGACCACCCGGGCTCTGCTTGACGTTAGGCTCGAGGTTGTAGGCAGTGTCGTGGTAGCGGTGGTGACGCTCGCGTTGCTCGCGCAGCTTGGCCTCGAAGAAATCCTCGGACGACCAGATCCGGTCTGGCGCGATGGCGCGGCGCATGGCATCGACCATCACTTCTGGCCCGACCAGCAGCCGGGCCTCGATCAGGGTGGTCGCCACGCTGACGTCGGCGAGGGCCTCGAGACGGCAGTCGTCGATGGTACGCACGCTGTGGCCGACCTCGAGCCCTATGTCCCACAGGAAGGTCAGGAACCGCTCCAGGTCGTGGGTCCACGGGGCCGCCTCGGTCTTGGGCAGCAGCACCATGATGTCGATGTCCGAGCAGGGTAACAACTCGCCGCGGCCGTAGCCGCCGACTGCCAGCAGCGCGATCTCCGCGGCATGGGCGCCGACGTGCCGGGACCATGCATGGACCAGCAGCGCGTCCACCAGTCGGGCGCGGTCGCCAACCAGCTGCTCGACTGGCTCATCGGCGAAGAACCGCTCCTTCAGTGCTGCGTCGCCGTCGGCAAGCGCACTGCGGAAGGCGGGCACAGGCTCGGTGGCCGCGTCGAGGCGATCGCCCAGGCGGTCGAGATAGGGCCAGGGGGGCGGCAGACTCTCGGAGGTGAACAGGTCCGGCCCGTCCGGCTGGTCAGGACGCATGGCGGCGACCTGGGTTCCCGGCGGTCAAGGTGTGCTTCCGGAGACGCGGTCGACAGCGCCTAGCGTCAGCACCTCGACGCCGTCCTCGGTCACCAGCACCGTGTGCTCCCACTGGGCCGATAGCGAATGATCCTTGGTTACGACCGTCCAGCCGTCCGGCAGCACCTTCACGTTGCGGCGGCCAGCGTTGACCATCGGCTCGATGGTGAAGGTCATGCCAGGCTCGAGCACGAGTCCGGTACCGGGCTCCCCGTAGTGCAGGACCTGCGGGTCCTCATGGAAACCACGGCCGATGCCGTGGCCGCAGAATTCGCGGACGACGGAGTAGCCCTGCGCCTCGACAAAACGCTGGATGGCATGGCCGATATCGCCCAGACGGGCGCCGGGCCGGACGACCCGGATGCCCTCCCACATCGACTCATGGGCGATCCGGCAGAGTCGCTCCGCCTGCACCGAGACCTTGCCGACCGGGAACATGCGACTGGAGTCGCCATGGAAGCCGTCCTTGATGACCGTCACGTCCACGTTGACGATATCGCCGGACTTCAGGCGCTTTTCACCTGGAATGCCGTGGCACACCACGTGATTGATCGAGGTACAGATCGACTTGGGAAAGCCCTTGTAGTCGAGCGGAGCCGGAATCGCGTCTTGCCGGCCCACGATGTGGTCGTGGCAGATCTTGTCCAGTTCCCCGGTCGTGACGCCGGCCTGGACATGGGGGGCGATCAGGTCGAGAACGTCAGCCGTCAGCCGGCCGGACCGACGCATCAGCGCCTGTTCTTCGGTCGTCTTGATGGTTACTTGGGATTCTCTGGGCATCAGCATGGGGCTGCGGGTTCCCGGCAAGTTCAGCATTGGAGGGGTCAGACCCCACTTGACAGGAGGGGAGAGTCCCATTGGGCGCAGTCCCCGTGTCAGTGTGGGGTCTGACCCCTCTAAATGCTTAACACATTGTTTCGGCTCGCCAAGAATGGTATAAAGCGCGGCGTTTTTTCTCAACCAAATCCACACGCCCAATCGACACGTGTAGCCGGGTGCCGGACCTTGAGTCCGGTTGCTGCATGAGGATGGGCGGAGGACCAACCCGACAAGGAGTTTTTACATGGCCAGCGTGTCCATGCGGCAGATGCTGGAAGCGGGTGTCCATTTTGGCCACCAGACTCGCTTCTGGAACCCGAAGATGGCCCCCTTCATCTTCGGCGAGCGGAACAAGATCCACATCATCAATCTCGAGAAATCGCTGCCGCTCTATGGCGAGGCGGCCGATTTCATCAAGTCCGTGGTCGGCGACGGCGGTAAGGTGTTGTTCGTAGGCACCAAGCGCAGCGCGCGCGATGCCATCGAGGCGGAGGCAACTCGCTGCGGGATGCCTTACGTAAATCAGCGCTGGCTGGGCGGTATGCTCACCAACTTCAAGACCATCCGGCAGTCGATCAAGCGCCTGCAGGAGATCGAGGAGCTGCGCGATAACGGCGCACTCGAGCGTCGCAACAAGAAGGAAGCCCAGATGATGCGGCGCGAGCTGGAAAAGCTCCAGCGCAGCCTCGGGGGCATCAAGGAAATGAACGGCCTGCCGGACGCGCTGTTCGTAGTCGACGTCGGGCATGAGCAGATCGCCATCGCCGAGGCGAAGAAGCTTGGCATCCCGGTCGTCGCGGTGGTGGACACGAATTGCTCGCCGGACGGTGTCGATTACATGGTTCCCGGCAACGATGACGCGATGAAGGCGATACACCTCTATGCAGCCGGTATCGCCGATTCCGTCATCGAGGGCAAGGCTGCCGTGCCACAAGTGCCGGTGGGCGAAGATGAATTCGTCGAGCTCGACGACGAAGGTAACGTGCGCCGCAAGGCAGGCCCCGGCCGCGCCGCGCCGCGCCGGGGGACAGCGACCCGTCGCAAGCCAACACGTGCGGTTCGCAGGCCGGCAGCGGCAGTCGCGAGCCAGCCGGAACAAGCCGACGAGACCGCGGAAGTCACGGCAACCGTACCATCCGCAGACGCCATAGAAACGGCAGGATCCGCTGGGGTTGCGCAGGTTGCCGGGGAAGCCACCGACACGTCGGCGGACGACGTTGCCGGGGAGGCAGAGATCAAGGAAGAAGGGCGCAAGCCCGCCCGCCGCCGCACGGCCCAGAAGGGCGACCGCGACGATGCTGAATAAGGTGATGGCATGACGATTACAGCGGCAGCAGTCAAGACCCTGCGCGAGCGTACCGGCGCGGGCATGATGGAGTGCAAGAAGGCGCTCGTGGAAACCAATGGCGACCTCGATGCCGCCGCCGAGATGATGCGCAAGGCGGGTCTCGCCAAGGCCGACAAGAAGGCCGGCCGGGTCGCCGCCGAGGGCGCGGTCGTGACCGAATGCTCGGTCGATGGCCGAAGTGCGGTCATCGTGGAGGCCAACTGCGAGACCGATTTCGTGGCCCGCCAGGACGATTTCCAGCAGTTCGCCGCCGGAGTTGCCAGGGCAGCGCTCGCCGCCGGAGCGGGCGACCTGGAGGCCGTGTTGGCTCTGCCGCTCGAGGGCGGAGCCTCGGTGGAGGAGACTCGCCGCAGTCTGGTGTCCCGGATTGGCGAGAACATCAACTTGCGTCGCGTGGCGGCCCTGTCAGGGCCGACGGTGATTGGCAGCTACGTCCACGGCATCCGAATCGGCGTGCTGGTCGGCCTGGAGGGTGGCAATGAGGCGCTGGCGCGTGACCTGGCCATGCACATCGCTGCCTCGAATCCGCAGTACGTCGCGCCGGCCGACGTTCCTGCCGAGCAGGTGGACAAGGAGCGCGAGATTCTCGCCGCGCAGGCCTCCCAGGAGGGCAAGCCGGCCGAGATCGTCGCCAAGATGGTCGAGGGCCGGATCCGCAAGTACCTGGCTGAAATCTGCCTGGTCGGCCAGCCATTCGTGAAAGATCCGGACACCACCGTGGAAAAGCTGCTCAAGGCGGCGGGCGCCCGGGTAACCGGCTTCATTCGCTTTGAAGTGGGCGAGGGAATCGAGAAGAAGCAGGAGAATTTTGCCGACGAAGTCGCGGCGCAGGTCAAGGCGGCTCAGGGCCGGCACTGACCTGGTCACCCCTGCGGTCAACGCGACTCGACAATGAACCCCGCCCCGGCGGGGTTCTTCTTTATAATCACAGGCCTGCGGATACAGGGGGCAGGATGTCCGACCAACCCAGCCGGCCGCTCAAGCGGATACTGCTGAAGCTAAGCGGCGAAGCCCTGCTCGGCGACGGGGACTACGGCATCGATCCGGCGGTGCTCAGGCGCATCGCGGGCGAGATCCGCGACGTCATGGGACGCGGCATCGAGGCCGCCGTCGTCATCGGCGGCGGCAACCTGTTCCGCGGTGCCGGACTGGCACGGGCGGGCATGGACCGGGTCACCGCCGACCACATGGGCATGCTCGCCACGATCATGAATGGGCTGGCCCTGCAGGACGCCCTGGAACAGATCGGTCAGGACTCGCGCGTGATGTCTGCGCTGCGCTGCCAGCAGGTTTGCGAGGATTACATCCGTCGGCGCGCGATCCGCCACCTCGAAAAGGGCCGCTGCGTGATAATGGCCGCAGGTACCGGTAATCCGTTCTTCACCACCGACACCGCCGCCTCGCTGCGCGCGATCGAGATCGAGGCCGACCTGCTGCTCAAGGCTACCAAGGTCAACGGTGTGTACACGGACGATCCGATCAGGAACCCCAAAGCGGAGCGCTACAGCAGGCTGTCCTACGACAAGGTGCTGACCGACCGCCTTGGCGTGATGGATGCGACCGCCATCGTCATGTGCCGCGACAACGGCCTGCAGTTGCGTGTTTTCAACCTGTTCAACGCCGGCGACCTGATCCGTATCGTAGATGGCGAGGAGGTCGGGACGCTGGTGGCGAACGGGCTCTAGGGAGCCGGCGGAAGTTCCCGGTCCGGGGAGTAAATTCGATGTTCGAAGAAATCAAGCAAGACGCCAACGAGCGCATGACGAAGTGCGTGATCAGCCTGCGTGAGCACTTCAAGCGGATGCGCACCGGACGCGCCAACACCGGCCTGCTCGATGGTATCCGGGTCGAGTACTACGGTGCCGAAATGCCGCTGTCGCAGGTCGCCAACGTGACGGTCGAGGACTCGCGCACGCTGACTATTACGCCCTGGGACAAGGCGATGGTGCCGATCATCGAGAAGGCCATCCTGAAGTCAGATCTCGGCCTCACGCCCAATACGGCCGGCACCGTGATCCGGCTGCCGTTGCCGGCCATGACCGAGGAGCGACGCAAGGAGCTGACCAAGGTTGCCCGTCACGAGGCAGAAAACGCCCGGGTTGCGGTCCGCTCGGTCAGGCGCGACCTCATGACCGAACTCAAGGACATGCTCAAGGAGAAACTGCTGTCCGAGGACGACGATCGGCGCGCGCAGGAGGAAGTTCAGAAGCTGACCGACCAGTACGTTGCCGAGATCGACTCGGTGCTCGCCGACAAGGAAAAGGAGCTGCTGCAGGTCTGACGACCTGCAGCCGCCTGCGGCGCCCCGTAAGCCGGCGCCGACTCGACCCATGACTGAAGCGCGCGACGCAACGCCCGGCGACGTGCCCCGGCATGTCGCCGTGATCATGGATGGCAACGGCCGTTGGGCCGAAAGCCGCGGTCTGACGCGTACCGCCGGACACCGGGCCGGGACCGAGGCGGCCCGCGCCGCGGTCGAGCATTCGCTGCGACGCGGCGTGCGTGCGCTCACGTTGTTTGCGTTTTCGTCCGAGAATTGGTCGCGGCCGGCCGAGGAAGTGGGTGTACTGATGCAGTTGTTCGTCAGGGCGCTGCAACGCGAGGTCGGAAAATTGATCGAGAACGGGGTTCGTCTTCGCTTCATTGGCGACCGCAGCAGGCTAGCGCCACAGCTGTGCGACGGGATGCGGCGGGCGGAGGCCCGCACCGCCCATAACGACCGGCTCGATATGTTCGTTGCCGTGTCCTACGGTGGCAGATGGGACATGCTGCAGGCGGTGCGTCGGCTGGCCGAGGAGGCTGCGAATGGGACCATCGACCCGGCGGCGATAGCTGAGGACGATTTCGCCGCGCGCCTGGCGCTTGGCGACGCGCCGGATCCGGACCTGTTCATCCGTACCGGGGGCGAGCGGCGTATCAGCAATTTCCTGTTGTGGAACCTCGCCTATACCGAGCTTTATTTCTGCGACACGCTCTGGCCGGACTTTGGTCCGGCGGAATACGACGCCGCCATCGCCAGTTTCGGCGAGCGCGAGCGGCGCTTCGGCAGGACCTCGCAGCAGGTCAGGAGCGGCTGATGCTGTTGACGCGCATCCTCACCGCCATCGTGCTGGTAGTCGTGCTGGCGATCGTGCTGCTGTGGCTACCGGCAGCGTTGGCGCTCGGCGCACTGGGCGTGCTGACCCTGGCCGGTGCCTGGGAATGGTCGGCCTTTGCGAGGCTGGCCCGTACGCCTGGCCGCGCCGCCTACGTCGCGGCTTGTGCAGTCTTGATGAGCCTGCTGTGGGCCTTTGCGGCCACCGAGGGCGGGTTCCGCGCGGTCATGGTCCTTGCCCTGCTGTGGTGGGTCGTTGCCTTCCTGTGGCTGGTGCTGGCGCCCACGCGAGGGCGCCCGGTGCTGGCGGGTCTTGCCGGCCTGGCTTCGCTGGCTCCCATGTGGGTTGCTATGGCGCGGCTCTACGACGCGGGGCTCCTCGGGCGTGAACTGCTCATTTTTGCCCTGGTGCTGGCCTGGGCGGCCGATGTTGGGGCCTATTTCGGCGGCCGCCGCTTTGGTCGCAACAAGCTGGCCCCACGGGTCAGCCCCAACAAGACCTGGGAGGGCGTGCTCGGCGGCCTGCTGGCGGGCAGCCTGGTGGCGCTGGCCGGGCACCTGTGGTTCGGATTTGATGCCCGCGCGTTCCTGCCACTCTGTGTTGCCGCGATGCTCGCCTCGGTCGTCGGTGACCTCACCGAGAGTATGTTCAAGCGCCAGGTCGGCATCAAGGACAGTGGCCGCATACTGCCCGGTCATGGCGGGGTGCTGGACCGGATCGACAGCCTGACCGCGGCGGTGCCGGTTCTGGCACTCGGGCTGACGTGGATCGGGGCGGTGCAATGAAGGGCGTAGCGATCCTGGGATCGACCGGGTCTATCGGAGCCAGCACGCTGGACGTGGTGCGCCGGCATCCGGGTCGGTTCGGAATCGTGGCACTGGCGGCGGACCGGAACGACGTGCGGTTGCTGGAACAATGCATCGAGTTCCGCCCGGCAATTGCTGCGCTGGCCTCGATCGAGGCCGCCGGCAGGCTCGCCGCGGCGATCAGGGATCGTGGGTTGCCGACCCGGGTCCTGGCGGGCGAGGCGGGCCTTGCAGAGGTCGCCGTACATCCGGCCGCGTCGCAGGTCATGGCGGCGATCGTTGGCGCGGCGGGACTCGGGCCGACTCTGGCGGCCGCGGCTGCCGGCAAGCGGGTGCTGCTGGCCAACAAGGAATCACTGGTCTGCGCCGGGCACCTGCTGCTGGAGGTAGTCGCCGCGTCGGGTGCCGAACTGGTACCCATCGACAGCGAACACAATGCGATCTTCCAGTGCCTGCCGCAGCCCGTTGCCGCCGGTCGCTGCCCGCCGGGCGTGCGCAGGATCCTGCTGACCGCCTCCGGTGGCCCCTTCCGGAACTGGAGCGCAGAGCGCCTCGCTTGCGCTACGCCCGAACAGGCGGTCGCTCACCCGAACTGGAGCATGGGCCGCAAGATCTCGGTCGACTCTGCCACCCTGATGAACAAGGGGCTCGAGCTGATCGAGGCCTGCCTGCTGTTCGGTGTCGACCCGGCGCGTGTCGAGGTGTTGGTGCATCCCCAGAGCATCGTCCACTCCATGGTGGAGTACGCCGACGGTTCGGTGCTGGCCCAGCTCGGCAACCCGGACATGCGCACGCCGATCGCCCACGCGCTCGGCTGGCCGGAGCGCATCGACTCCGGTGTAGAATCACTGGATTTGGTGACGATCGGGCAGCTGGGCTTCGAGGCGCCCGACCTGGAACGGTTTCCCAGCCTGCGGCTTGCACGAGAAGCTGCCGAGGCGGGAGGGACTGCACCGGCGGTGCTGAACGCCGCCAACGAGGTGACGGTGGCGGCTTTTCTCGACCGCCGGCTGAACTTTACGGACATGGCAAGGGTCATTGACAGCGTGCTGCAACGACACGACGTAAGCCGGGTGACGAGCCTCGAGGGAGTGCTCGCTGCGGACGCGTGGGGCCGCGAGGCGGCGGGTCGCGCGCTCGGGTCGCTCGAGGCGAGGTCCGCATGACCCAGGCGGTGCTCACCTCGATCCTCGCATTTATCGTCGCCATCGGCGTGCTCATCGCCGTGCACGAGTACGGCCATTTCTGGGTCGCGCGCAGGCTCGGCTTCAAGGTACTCCGCTTTTCGATCGGCTTCGGTCGGCCGTTGCTGCGACGTACCGGCCCGGCACCCGATCACACTGAATATGTGCTTGCGGCGATACCGCTCGGCGGCTACGTCAAGATGCTCGACGAGCGCGAAGGGCCCGTGTCTCCACAGGACCGCGCCCGTTCATTCCAGAGCCGGCCGCCGCTCGCACGCATCGCCGTGCTGCTGGCCGGGCCGGGATTCAACTTCGTGTTTGCGGTCGCGGCGTTCTGGGTGCTGTTCATGAACGGCGTCCCCGGCCTGAAGCCGGTCATCGGCGACGTCATGGTCGGCTCGATTGCCGAGCGGGCCGGGCTGGCGCGTGACGAGACCGTCATCGCGGTCGGTGACCAGCCGGTCGCGACCCGCGAAGGGGCCGTGCTCGGCATCCTCGATGTGCTGGTGGACGAAGGAGACGTGCCGGTCACGCTGCGCGGTGCCGACGGGCGCGAGCGAAGCGTACTGTTGGCCGTGCCCCCCGAGCGACGCCTGGAGCTTACCGAGCCGGGTGCGCTGATGGCGGGACTCGGCTTCTCATTCTGGTATCCCAGGCTGCCGGTCATCGTGGGTCAGCTGGTGGAGGGCGGGGCCGCCGCGGCCGCCGGCCTGCAGCCAGGCGACGAGATTTACGCGGTCGACGGCCAGCGGGTCGAGGATTTCACTGGCTTCGTCGAGCTGGTTCGCAGCCGGCCAGGCGAAACGCTCAGGTTCGAGCTGCTGCGGAACGGCTCCGATCTCGCCGTCGACGTCGCGGTACGCGCGGAAGTCGAGGATGGCCAGACGATCGGCCGCATAGGCATGTCGGCGGGCGGTAGTGTCAGCTTCCCGGAATCGATGCGGACCGAGGAGCGCTACGGCCCGCTGGCCGCGCTCCAGCCAGCCGTTGCCGAGACCTGGTCGAAAACGATCCTGACCGTGAAGTTCCTGTGGCGCATGGTCACTGGCGACGTCTCGACCAAGAACATCTCCGGTCCGATCAACATCGCGCAGTACGCGGGGCTGTCGGCGCTCGGAGGTCTGACGTATTTCCTGGGCTTCATGGCGTTGATCAGCATCTCACTGGGCGTGCTCAACCTGCTGCCGATACCTATACTTGACGGTGGCCAGGTTGTTTACCAGCTAGCCGAGATGATCAAGGGCAGCCCTCTGTCCGAGGATCTGCAGCTGGCCGGTCAGAAGGTCGGAATCGCATTCCTGGTGGCCCTGATGGGCTTTGCCTTCTACAACGATATAGCGCGGCTCATCGGGTAGCCGCGCCAGGGGATCGCTTCGCTCATGCTACGCAGGCTCATAGGCAGCATCTTGCTCGCGCACGCCCCGATAGTGCTCGCACAGACCGGTGACTTCATCGTCGGCGACATCAAGGTCGAAGGACTGCAGCGCATCTCCGAAGGCACTGTCTACAACTACCTGCCGGTAAACATCGGCGACAACCTCGACCTGCGGCGGCAGCAGGAAGCCATCAAGGCGCTGTTCGGAACCGGGTTCTTCCGTGACATCGAACTTCGACGCGACGGCAACACACTGGTGGTGGTCGTTTTCGAGCGCCCCTCGATCGAGAGCTTCACGATTACCGGCAACAAGGACATCAAGACAGAAGACCTGCAGCGCTCGCTCAGGAATGTCGGCCTGGCCCAGGGCAAGACATTCGACCGTTCCGTGCTCGAGGAAGTCACCAGCTACCTGACCGATCAGTACTACAGCCGCGGCAAGTACGCGGTGCAGGTCAAGACCGACGTGGTCGAGGTGCCCGGCAACAAGGTACGGATCTCGATCGAGGTGGTGGAAGGCAAGCGCGCCAAGATCCGCCAGATCAACGTGGTCGGCAACACGATCTACGAGGAAGACGACCTGCTGAAGGCGTTCGAGCTCAAGACGCCGAACTGGTTGTCCTGGTATCGGCAGGACGATCGCTATTCCCGCGAGTCGTTGCAGGGCGACCTGGAGAAGCTGCGCTCCTATTACCAGGACCGCGGCTACGCCAACTTCGACATCGAGTCGACGCAGGTAGCGATTGCGCCGGAAAAGAACGACATCTTCGTCACCGTGAACGTCCGGGAAGGCGAGCTCTACACCGTTGGCGAGGTCAAGATCGCCGGCAAGATGGTGGTGCCAGAGGCGCAGCTGAAGCAGTTGCTGTTGGTGCAGCCGGGCCAGACCTATTCGCGCCGCCTGATCACGCAGACCCAGGAGCTGATGTCACTGCGACTCGGCCAGGACGGCTACGCCTTTGCCAAGGTCGACCCGGTGCCGCAGGAGAATGAGGAAGACAACACCGTCAACCTGACGTTCTTCGTCGACCCGGGTAACCGCGCCTACGTTCGCCGGGTCAACTTCGAGAACACCAGTGCCATCGACGACGAGGTGCTGAGGCGGGAGATGCGCCAGCTGGAGGGTTCCTACCTGTCGAATGCGCTGCTTGATCGTTCCAAGGAGCGCCTGCAGCGCCTGCCCTACATCGAAGAAGTGGACTTCGAGACCCAGCCGGTGCCGGGAACCCCCGACCTGGTCGACGTCAGCTTCAACATCAAAGAGGGGTTGCCAGGGCAGTTCAGCGGCGGCATCGGCTATTCGGAATCACAGGGCGCGATCCTGAACGGCAGCTTCGTGCACTCGAACTTCATGGGTTCAGGAGAGCGCCTGGCCGTCGAGGTGGCCGGCGGCCAGTACTCGAAGATCTACAGTTTTTCGCACACGGATCCGTACACCAACATCGACGGCGTGGCGCGGACCTTCGGCTTGCAGTACCGCGACGTGACCCAGTACGTGTCCGCATCCTCGGATTTCTCGACCAAGACCTATTCTGCGACGCTGGAGTTCGGCTACCCGATCTCCGAATTCCAGGCAGTCCGTTTCGGCATGGTGGCGCAGAAATCCGACCTGATCACCAACGAATTCGGCAGCGCCGCCGAGGCGGTGAACTGGGTCAAGAACAACGGCAATCCCTACACCCGCGAGCTGGTGCAGAAGTCCTTCGACCCGATCACCGGCGAGCCGATCGACGTTATTACCACACTGTATGGGACCCGTTTCAACACCTTCGAGCTGACCATGGGCTGGTCCTACGACACGCGCAACCGCGCGCTGTTCGCCACCCGCGGCACGCGCCACTCGGTCAGCGCGTCTGCCACGCTGCCCGGCAGCGACGTCAATTACTACGTGTTGAGCTATGAGTTCCTCAAGCTGATGCCCATTTATCGCTCCTGGACCGTGGCGCTGGCCTCCGAGCTGGCCTACGGTAACGCGCTGGGCTCGGACACC
Source organism: Gammaproteobacteria bacterium (assembly GCA_024642505.1). Taxonomy (GTDB): domain Bacteria; phylum Pseudomonadota; class Gammaproteobacteria; order Steroidobacterales; family Steroidobacteraceae; genus SG8-30. Next base: position 13,671 of record JAHEAZ010000025.1, on the reverse strand, counting down.
ACGGCGCTGCCGCCTTTCAGGCAGTTCTTTGCGGGCGGCCCCGAGACCGTCCGCGGCTTCACCGAAAGCCGCCTCGGGCCCAAGGACAGCTTCGGCAATCCCTATGGCGGCAACCTGAAGGTGACCGGCCGGGCCGAGCTGATCTTTCCGGTACCCGACAAGTGGCGGGCCAGCGCCCGGGTCAGCGCGTTCTACGACATTGGCAACGTTTTCTCCCAGGGAATGGGCATCAATTTCCTCGGTATCGACCGGGTCACCCCGGTCGACTACGAGTTCGATTACAATGAGTTGAAACAGTCCGCCGGCGTTGCCGTGCAATGGCTCGCGCCGCTCGGGATTTTCCGGTTCAGCTACGCCTTCCCCCTCAACGACAAGAAGGGCGACGGGGTCCGCTATCCGGATGAGACCGAGGGCTTCCAGTTCACAGTTGGTTCTGCATTCTGAGGTTTTCGAAAATCATGTCCACCAAGACCAAGAACGCATGGCTTGCCCTCGCTGCGGCGGCCGTGACGCTCACCCCCGCGATAGCATCAGCCGAGATCAAGATCGCGTTCGTCAATACCGCCAAGCTGCTCGAGGAGTCGCCGCAGGCGCGCGTCGCCCAGCAGTCCCTCGAGAACGAGTTCCTGCCGCGCCAGCGTGAGCTGGCCGACCAGCAGAAGGTCCTGCAGGACAAGGAAGAAAAACTGAAGCGAGATGCGGCGGTCATGTCCGAGGCAGATCGCAGCAAGGCCGAGCGCGAGCTGCGCGACGGTCAGCGCGACCTGGCGCGACGCTTCAACGAACTGCAGGAGGATGCCAACCTTCGCCGCAACGAGGAGTTCGGCAAGGTGCAACGTTCGCTGCTGCAGGAAGTCCAGACCTACGCCCGTGCCAACGGCTACGACCTGATCGTCAGCGACGGCGTGCTGTTCGCAGCGCCATCGATCGACGTTACCGCGCAGGTAGTCGCGGCGCTGAAGGCCAAGGCGCCAGCTGCACCCGCGAAGAACTGATCGCGAGCTGTCGCGCGACAATGGGGACGACCCTCGGCGAGCTGGCGGTCCGTTTTGGCCTCGAGCTCGCCGGGGACCCGGACGTCGCCGTTGATGCGGTGGCCACGCTTCAGTCGGCGGTCCCCGGCACCCTTTCCTTCCTGGCGAATCCCCGCTACCGACGCCATCTGGCGGCGACGCGGGCGAGTGTCGTGGTGCTGGACGCCGGCTCGGCCGTGGCCTGCCCGGTCGCTGCGCTGATCAGTCCGAACCCCTACGCCGCGTTTGCGCGCATCGCACAGGTGCTGCACCCGCGGCCGACACAGGTTCCGGGCGTGCATCCGTCGGCGGTCGTGGATCCGCAGGCACGGATCGCTGCCGATGCCACGATCGGACCCTATGCGGTCATCGAGGCGGACACCGACATCGGGTCGCGCGCAGTGGTTGGAGCGCACTGCATCGTCATGCGGGGCGCGAGGATAGGAGCGGACAGTCTGCTTGTGACCCGGGTGACGATCTACCAGGACGTTTCCATCGGGCAGCGTTGCGTCCTGCACGCCGGCGCGGTGATCGGCGCCGATGGATTCGGCTTCGCGCCGGACCGCGACGGCTACGTCAAGGTCCCGCAGGTGGGCGGCGTGAGCATCGGCGATGACGTCGAAATCGGCGCCAACACCACGGTGGACCGGGGGGCGATCGAGGACACCGTGCTCGAGGACGGCGTCAAGCTGGATAACCTGGTCCAGGTGGGTCACAACGTCAGGATCGGCGCGCATACCGTGCTTGCCGGCTGCGTTGGCGTTTCGGGCAGCACCACCATTGGCAGGCGCTGCATGCTCGGCGGTGCAGTGGGCGTGGTCGGGCACCTCGAGCTGGGCGACGACGTGCTGGTGACCGGCTACACGATGGTGACCCGTTCGCTCAAGGGTCCCGGCGTGTATTCCTCGGGCATGCCGGCGTTGCCCGCACTGGAGTGGCGCAAGACCGTTGCACGCCTCAAGCGGCTGGGTTCGCTGGAACGGCGCCTGGCGTTGCTCGAGGGTCGTGATCCCGATTACAAATCCGAGAAGGAAGAGAGCTGACCCCATGACCGAAGCGTTCTCGATGGACATCAACGCGGTGCTCAAGCAGCTCCCGCACCGCTACCCGTTCCTGCTGGTCGATCGCGTGATCGCCTGCGTACCGGGGGACTCGATCGAGGCGATCAAGAACGTGACGTTCAACGAGCCGTTCTTTCCCGGACATTTCCCTCACCGGCCGGTGATGCCAGGGGTGATCATTCTGGAGGCGCTGGCCCAGGCGGCAGGGATCCTGGCCTTCAAGACGGCTGGTGTCGTCCCGGACGAGAACTCGCGCTTCTACTTCGTGGGCATCGACGGGGCGCGTTTCAGGAAGCCGGTCGTGCCTGGCGACCAGCTGGTGCTGAAGGCGAAGCTGGAGCGTGCGGTGCGCGGGATCTGGAAGTTCTCCACGGTTGCGGAAGTCGACGGCAAGGAAGTCGCATCGGCGACCATGATGGTAGCGCCGGAGGTGAAGGAATGACCTGCCTGCGCGGGCCTGGAAGGGTGGCCCCGGTAGCGAGCGGCTGGCGGGTCTGTCAGCGAGCGCAGGGCGGGCCGCCGCGAGGGACGCCCGCGCACCCGGGAACCTGCAAATCATCGTGCGTCCAGGGGGTGAGGGCATGATTGACCCGCACGCCATCATCTCGCCGACCGCGCAGCTTGCGCCGGGCGTTGAGGTCGGTCCATTCACGGTGATCGGGCCGCAGGTCACGATCGGCGCCGGGACCTGGATCGGGCCTCACGTGGTGATCAACGGCCCGACTTCCATCGGACGCGATTGCAAGGTCTTCCAGTTTGCCTCGATCGGCGACGCGCCACAGGACATCAAGTACAAGGGCGAGCCGACTCGGCTCGAGGTTGGCGATCGCAACGTGTTCCGCGAGTTCAGCACCATAAATCGTGGCACGGTTGGCGGGCATGGCGTCACGCGCATCGGCGATGACAACCTGTTCATGGCGTATGCGCATGTCGCGCACGACTGCATCGTTGGCAACAAGTGCGTGATGGCGAATTATTCGGTGCTGGCCGGACACGTGGAGATCGGCGACTGGGTGATCCTTGCCGGCTACGCCGGCGTTCACCAGTTCTGCAAGGTAGGTGCCCACTCCTTCCTGGGCAACAACGCGGCAGTAACACGCGACGTACCGCCGTACCTGCTGGTGTCGGGAACGCCGGCGGAGCCCAAGGGAATCAATTCCGAGGGACTCAAGCGGCGCGACTTTTCGCCTGGGCAGATCGCAAACCTGAAGAACGCCTATCGCGTGCTGTATCGCTCGGGACTGAAGCTGGCCGAGGCTGCGGCGCAGCTGGCGGAGCTGGCGCGCACGCAGCCCGAGGTGCAGCCGTTTGTGGACTTCCTGGCACGGGTGACGCGGAGCATCGTGCGATAAGACGTGGGTTGCGCGAGGGAATCGCCAATAATCTGAGAACCGGCAAGTCGCGCTGACGACCGAATTGTCTTGCCAATCACCATTCACGCTTCACTATCTCCCTCAATGACCGCCCCGCAACGCCCGATCCGCATTGCCATCGTCGCCGGCGAACTCTCCGGGGACAATCTTGGCGCGGCGTTCATCCGCTCGATTCGTGCTCGCCTGCCGGACGCGCAGTTCCTCGGTGTCGCGGGTCCGCGCATGCTGGCGGAAGGCTGCGAGTGCCTGGAACCCTCCGAGAGCCTTGCCGTGATGGGCCTGTTCGAGGTGCTGAAGCACCTGCCGCGACTGCTCGGCCTGCGCCGGCGAATCCGCGAGCATTTTCTGGCCGCGCAGCCGGACGTGTTCGTCGGCGTCGATGCCCCGGAATTCAACCTCAATCTTGCGCCAGCCCTGCATGATGCCGGCATCCCCACGGTCCAGTACGTCAGTCCACAGGTCTGGGCCTGGCGGCAGGGCCGGGTGGAACGGATGGCCCGCTTCCTGGACCTGGTGCTGTGCCTGCTGCCGTTCGAGCAGCGTTTCTACGACGAGCACGGCCTGGCTGCCGAGTTCGTTGGCCATCCATTGGCGGACCAGGTGCCCTTTGTGCCGGAGCGCGACGCGGCCCGCACGACGCTCGGCCTGGCCGCCGGCGTGGAGATGGTCGCGATCCTGCCAGGAAGCCGGCGCGGCGAGGTTTCCAGGCTGGCCGCAGACTTCGCCGGCGCTGTTGCCTGGCTGGCGTCGCATCGGCCAGGAATCTGCTTCGTAGCACCCATGGCCAACGGCGACGCGCGCGAGCTGTTTGGTCAGGCCCTGGCGACACACGCGCCGGGAGTGGACGTCGACTTCCTGGAAGGCCAGGCCCAGCTCGCGCTCACCGCCGCCGACGCAGTCCTGGTTGCCTCCGGCACTGCGACGCTCGAGACGCTACTGTGCAAGCGGCCCATGGTGGTGGCCTATCGGCTCGGCGCACTGACAGCCTGGATGCTCAAGTCGCTGGGCCTGATGAAGGCGCCGCATTTTGCCCAGCCAAACCTGCTGGCGGGTCGGCGGGTCGTTCCGGAGCTCTTCCAGTCCGAAGTGACGCCAGAGCGACTGGGTAGCGAGATCGCGCGGTGGCTGGACAGCCCGGCCGAATGCGCCGCGCTCGAGCAAGTGTTTGCGGACATTCATCGCCAGTTGCGGCATGGCGGCAGCGAGCGCGCAGCGGATGCCGTGCTGCGCCTGGTGAAGCAGAAAAAGGGGGCAGTGCCCTCTTCGAGGGCGGAGCCATGAATGAAAGGGGACTTTCCCCTTATTCCGCTCCCTTGCTGATCGCCGGGGTGGACGAGGCCGGCCGGGGACCGCTGGCGGGTCCGGTGTTTGCCGCAGCCGTCATTCTGGATCCGGAACGGCCAATCGCCGGCCTGGCCGATTCCAAGAAGCTTTCTGCCGCCTCGCGCGAGATGCTGGCGCCGGTGATCCGGGAGCGCTGCCGGGCCTGGGGTATGGGTTTGGCCGATGCCGAGGAGATCGACGCATTGAATATCCTCGGCGCCACCTGGCTTGCCATGCGTCGCGCCTTGTTGGCGCTGGCGGTTCCGCCCGGGCACGTCCGGGTGGATGGCAACCGATGCCCTTCGGGCGTCGCGCTGGGCTTCAGCTGTACCTGGCAGGCCGAGGTTGGCGGCGACGCGCGGGTAGCCGAGATCAGTGCGGCGTCGATCCTGGCCAAGACAGCCCGCGACGCCTGGATGTGCCGGGCCGCGCAGGTCTATCCTGGTTACGGCTTCGACCGCCATAAGGGATACCCAACTCCCTCGCACGTTCAGGCACTTGCGCGCCTCGGCCCATGCCGGCTCCACCGGCGGAGCTTTGCCCCGGTAAAATCGCTGGACCATCCCGCAAGCCCGGCAACCGACTGATGCCCCAGTTCGTCCATCTCAGGGTTCACACCGAGTATTCGCTCGTGGACGGCGTGGTACGCGTGCCGCAGTTGATGAAGGCGGCGGCCAGGTTGGGCATGCCGGCCGTGGCCCTGACCGACCAGAACAACCTGTTTGCGATGGTCAAGTTCTATGGCGAGGCCCAGAAACAGGGCATCAAGCCCCTCATCGGCGTGGATGTCCTGCTGCGCGAGGCGGACGAGCGCGCCGAAGCTTCACGCCTGACCCTTCTGGCCCAGAGCCATGATGGTTACCGGAATATCACCCGACTGGTATCGCGTGCCTACCTCGAGGGCCAGCAGCGCGGAATCCCAATGCTCGAGCGTGAGTGGCTCGACGCCACCACGACCGCCGGTGTCATTGCCCTGTCAGGTGCGAGGGAGGGCGACGTGGGCAGGGCACTGCTCGGTGGGCGCGAACAGGACGCGCGCGAGTTGCTGGACTACTGGCTTGGCCTGTTTGGCGACCGGTACTACCTCGAGATCCAGCGTACCGGTCGCTCCGGCGAGGAAGAGTACATCCGCGGTGTGCTCGGGCTGGTCGCCGCTACCCCGGCCCCGGTTGTCGCCACGAATGACGTGAGGTTCATCAGCCCTGATGATTTCGAGGCGCACGAGGCGCGGGTGTGCATCCGCGACGGCGTGCTGCTCAACGATCCCGGCAGGCCGCGGCGCTACACGGAACAACAATACCTGCGCTCGCCGCAGGAGATGGCGGCGCTGTTTGCCGACCTGCCGGAGGCGATCGAAAACAGTGTCGAGATAGCCCGCCGCTGCTCCATCGAGGTCCCGCTCGGCAAGTCATTCCTGCCCGAGTTCCCGGTCCCGGAGGGCATGACCACGGCCGGGTTCCTGCGCACCGAGGCTGCGCGTGGCCTCGACGACCGGCTGGCCGCCATGGATCGGGCGCCCCAGCTGAGATTCCGGCCATTGCCGCGCGAGGACTACGAATCCCGTCTCGGACACGAGCTCGAAGTCATCTGCCAGATGGGCTTCGAGGGCTATTTTCTCATCGTCGCCGACTTCATCCGCTGGGCGCGCAAGAACGAGGTACCGGTGGGGCCGGGCCGCGGATCCGGCGCCGGATCGCTGGTCGCCTACGCACTCGGCATCACCGACCTGGATCCGCTGCAGCACGACCTGCTGTTCGAGCGGTTCCTGAACCCCGAGCGGGTCTCGATGCCGGACTTCGACATCGACTTCTGCATGGAGAAGCGCGACCGGGTCATCGATTACGTGGCACGCAGCTACGGCCGGGACAAGGTCTCGCAGATCATTACCTTTGGCACCATGGCGGCCAAGGCCGTGGTTCGCGACGTCGGCCGGGTGCTGGGGCATCCCTACGGCTTCGTTGACAGCATCGCCAAGCTGATCCCCTTCGAGCTGGGAATCACGCTCGAGGACGGCCTGGCCAAGGAACCGGAACTCAAGCGCCGTTACGAGGCCGAGGACGAGGTCCGCGACCTGATCGACCTGGCGCGCTCGCTCGAGGGACTGACGCGAAACGCCGGCACTCACGCCGGCGGCGTCGTCATTGCACCGTCGGGGCTGACCGACTTCTCCGCCCTGTTCTGCGAGCAGGGCAGCACCTCGGTGGTGACGCAATTCGACAAGGACGACGTCGAGAAGGTCGGCCTGGTGAAGTTCGACTTCCTGGGCCTGCGGACGCTGACGGTCATCGACTGGGCAGTCGCCAACATCAACCGGCAGCGCGCCGACCGCGGTGAGCCACTGCTCGACATGGCGGCATTGCCGCTCGACGACGCCGCGACCTACAGCCTGTTGAAATCGTGCCGGACGACGGCGGTGTTCCAGCTGGAATCGCGCGGCATGAAGGACCTGATTCGCCGTCTGCAACCGGATTGCTTCGACGACATCGTCGCGCTGGTCGCCCTGTTCCGTCCCGGCCCGCTGCAGTCGGGGATGGTGGAGGACTTCATCAGCCGCAAGCACGACCGCAGCGGCGCGACCATCGACTACCTGCATCCGAGTCTCGAGGCAGTGCTCAAGCCGACCTATGGCGTGATCCTGTACCAGGAGCAGGTCATGCAGATTGCGCAGGTGCTGGCCGGTTACACGCTCGGCGGCGCCGACCTGCTGCGGCGCGCAATGGGCAAGAAGAAGCCGGAGGAGATGGCCAAGCAGCGCTCGGTGTTTGTCGAGGGCGCAACGGCGCGTGGCGTGCGGCAGGGGCAGGCGGCGCATATCTTCGACCTGATGGAGAAATTCGCTGGCTACGGCTTCAACAAGTCACATTCGGCCGCCTACGCGGTGCTCTCCTATCAGACTGGCTGGTTGAAGACGCACTATCCGGCAGCATTCATGGCGGCGGTGCTGTCAACCGACATGGATCATACCGACAAGGTGGTGACCATCATCGACGAGTGCGCCGGCATCGGGCTGGCCGTGCTGCCGCCGGATGTCAACGAGTCGGTCTACCAGTTCACGGTCGCCGATGAAAAGACGATCCGCTACGGGCTGGGGGCGGTAAAAGGCGTGGGGCAGGGCGCGGTCGAAGCGATCATGCAGGAGCGTGCCGAGCGCGGGCCGTTCCGCGACCTGGGAGACCTGTGCCACCGCATCGACCTGTCGAAGGCCAACCGTCGTACGCTGGAGGCGCTGATACGCGCCGGCTGCATGGACGGACTCGGTCCCAATCGCGCCACGCTGATGCACCAGCTGCCGTCTGCACTGCAGCTCGGCGAGCAGAGCACACGGGCCACGGCGGCCGGCCAGGACGACCTGTTCGGGCTGGCGCCGGCGGCGGATGACTTGCTGGCGCCGCCGCCGTTGCCGGTCGAGGAGATCCCGGACTGGAGCGAGGCAGTGCGCCTGCAGGGCGAGCGCGATACGCTCGGTCTGTTCCTGACCGGGCACCCCATCGCCGAATATGAGCGCGAACTCGCCGGCATCGTGTCGGGCCGCATCGCCGATGTAGCATCCGGCAAGCCGATCGGCGAGACGCCGCGGTTTGGCGGGGGCAAGCCGGTCACCCTGGCCGGGCTGGTGCTCGAGATACGCAAGCGCGGCAACCGCACCACGCTGGTGCTGGACGACCGCAGCGCACGCATCGAGGTCATGCTGTTCGAGGACGTGTTCCAACAGCATCGCGATATCATCGCTCGCGACGCCATCCTGGTCGTCGAGGGGCTGTTGCGTTTCGACGAGTTCATCGAGGACTGGCGAATCAACGCGAAGAAACTCACCAGCGTGGACACCGTCCGCGAGCGCGAGGCGAGGCGAATCATTCTGCGCTGGCCGTCGAACGGCAATGGCGCCAGGCTCGTCGGCGAGCTCGAGGAAGTGCTGAAGCCGTTTCGCAGCGGCCGCTGCGGCGTCGCACTTCAGTATTCAAGCGATGATGCCAGGGCGGCTATCACGCTGGGCGAGGAGTGGCAGGTGCGCCCGACGCGCGAACTGCTGGAGCGGCTGGCGCAGCTGGTTGGCCGCGATTCGGTTCGCGTGGTGTACGGGCCCAGGCTGGACGGCTAGACGAGGGTTCAGACCGCGCCGCGGGGCAGTACCCGGCTTGAGGTAGACTCACGCACACCATGAACATGCAATTCCTGGACTTCGAGCAGCCCATCGCCGAGCTCGAGGCAAAAATCGAAGAGCTCAAATTCCTCGGTGACGATTCCGAGATCAACGCCGCGGAGGAAGTGAAGCGCCTGGAAGCCAAGAGCCGGGCGCTGACCTCGAGCATTTTCGCGAGCCTGACCCCATGGCAGGTTACGCAGCTCGGACGGCACCCCGGCCGGCCCTATACCCTCGACTACATCCCGATGCTGTTCACGGAGTTCACCGAGTTGCACGGCGACCGGATGTACTCGGACGACCCGGCAGTCGTGGGCGGGCCGGCCCGACTCGACGGCAAGCCGGTCATGCTGATCGGCCAGCAGAAGGGACGCGACACCAAGGAGCGGGTGCGCCGCAATTACGGCATGCCCAAGCCGGAGGGCTACCGCAAGGCGCTAAGGCTGATGAAGACGGCGGACCGTTTCCAGCTGCCGATCATCACGCTGATCGACACGCCCGGAGCCTACCCGGGGGTCGGTTCCGAAGAGCGCAACCAGTCCGAAGCGATCGCGCGCAACCTGTTCGAGATGTCGGAGCTGACCGTGCCGGTAGTCAGCTGCGTGATCGGCGAGGGCGGGTCCGGCGGCGCGCTGGCGATCGGTGTCTGCGACCGGCTGATCATGCTCCAGTACAGCATCTATTCGGTGATTTCGCCGGAGGGCTGTGCCTCGATCCTGTGGAAGAGCGCTGACAAGAAGGAACTGGCCGCGCAGGCGATGGGCATCACCGCCGACAGGCTGCGACGGCAGCGCCTGATCGACGAGGTCGTCCGCGAGCCGCTCGGTGGCGCGCACCGCGACCCGCAGGCGATGGCGGAATCTCTCAAGACCTCCCTGGTCCGTCACCTGGCCGAGGTGTCCGCGCTGCCGCCGGGCGAGTTGCTCGAGAAGCGACGCGCCAAGCTGCGCGGCTATGGGGTCTTCGGTGAATCCTAGGGGACCGTCCCGCTTTTCCTGACTCGATGGCGCGCGGGCAGGGTGACGATGATGGACCAGAAAAACGGGGCTGTCCCCAATCTGCGAAGGGAGCAGGCAGCCGCCACGCTCGACAGTGCCCTCGAGTCGTCCCTCGCCCGACTGATCCCAGGCTATCCCGACGTCAGGCTCTGCGTAGCTCTTTCCGGTGGCGTGGACTCCGTCGCGCTGCTGCATGCCGCGCATCACCTGTCAGCGCGGGACCCGAAGATCCGCTTGCGCGCGATGCACGTGGACCACGGACTGCAGGTGGCCTCGAAGGCCTGGGCTTCCCGCTGCCAGGCTGTCTGCGACCGTCTGGGCGTGCCGCTGCAGGTGCTGGAACTCGGGCTGGTGGTCGCCAAGGGTGCGAGTGTCGAGGCCGAGGCACGCAGTGCGCGTTATTCCGCCATGGCGGGCGCATTGCAGCCAGCCGAATGCCTGCTGACGGCCCATCATGCCGACGACCAGCTGGAAACCGTGTTGCTGCAGCTGTTTCGTGGCGCCGGCGTCCCCGGCCTGGCTGCGATGCCGAATTCGGCCCCGCTCGGCAGCGGGCATCACCTCCGGCCCCTGCTCCACGTCGCCCGCGACGAGCTCGTTGGCTACGCGACGGCCAACGGCCTCGAGTGGGTCGAGGACCCGATGAACGGCGAATCCCGCTATGACCGCGCCTACCTTCGCCACCAGGTGCTGCCGGCCATCCGGGCGCGCTGGCCGGCCGTGGCGCGAACCGTCGGCCGAAGCGCGGGTCATTTCGCTCACGCAAAAGAGTTGCTCGCGGCGTTGGCACAAGCCGATGGCAAAGCGCTGGTGGACGATTCGGGGCGCCTCGAGATCGCCGGGCTACTGGCGCTGCCACGTGAGCGGCAGGTGAACGTCCTGCGCTGGTGGATCGCAGGGCAGGGGCTGGGGACGCCGTCTGCCGCGCGTCTGGAGTCGATCCTGCACGATGTCGTGTCCGCCCGGGACGACGCCCAGCCGGTGGTCACCTGGCCGACCGGTGAGGTGAGGCGATACCGGGGCAGGCTCTACGCCATGCAGCCACTGGGCCAGGCAACGCAGCGGACCTATGCAATTGAACCGGGACAGCGCCTGTTCATCGAGGGGACGGGATCCGTGGTGCTGGAGGAGTCGACTGGCGAGGGGATCGACGCGGCACGGTTTCCCGGTCCCTTCGAGCTGCGGCTGCGGCGCGGCGGCGAGAAGTTGCGGCCGGCGGGTCGTGCGGAGGAAAGGTCCGTCGGGCGATTGCTCGTGGAGGGAGGCGTCGAGCCCTGGCTGAGGGCGCGCGTACCGCTCGTCTACTCTGGCAGCCGACTGCTGGCCGTGGCAGATCGGTGGCTGGCCGCAGAGGCTGTGGTCGCAGGTGATGGGCGGGGTCTGCAACTTCGGTGGATCGCTGGCGGCTGCGCCGCACCAGCCCGGCGCCCGTAGGCATGGGATGTGTCAACGGCTAGAAGGTTGCCCGGCCGTCGGAGATTCGCGCGATTGCGATGCACATGGCCCACCGGACTGAGAACCAGGTCACGTTCCTGAACCGCTTGTCCCCGTCCAGGCGCCGCATGTCGGAAAGGCCTCTCGGCCAGCGGGCGCAGCGGATAGCCTTGCGTCATGGCAGAAAGGCGGAGCTGACTCATGCGCAAATGGAGGGGTTTCACGCTCACCGAGCTGATGATAGCGCTCGTGATCATCGCCATTCTGGCGGCGATCGCCGTGCCCAGCTATCGGGAATCCGTCAAGCGCGGTAACCGGCGCGCCGCGCAGTCCGCCATGATGGATATCGTCAATCTCGAGCACCAGTACTTCGCGGCGAACCGTGCTTATGCCAGCAAGGCAGTCCTCGGCTACGCGCTGGCGCCGGAAGTCAGCAGCAACTACACGTTCGACATTGCGCTCGACGCGGGACCGCCACCTGGGTTCAGCATCACCTTCACCGCGACCGGCGGACAGGCGAGCGACGGCAATATCTCGATCAACAGCAACGGGGTGAAGACCCCCGCAGACAAGTGGTAGCCATGCGCATCAAGCTCGTACGACGGGAGGACGGCATGTCGATGGTCGAGGTGCTCGTCTCCATGGTGATCCTGTCCGTTGGCCTGCTCAGCCTGGTCGTGCTCCAGGGCCGCCTGCAGGTGCTTCAGGTGGAGTCCTACCAGCGCTCGCAGGGGCTGGTCCTGATGGAGGACATGGCGAGCCGGGTCGCGCTCAATCGCGACAAGGCCGCCAGTTATGTCACCGCCAGCCCGCTCGGTGCCGGCATGACCTGTCCCACCACCACCGCGACGCGCCAGCAGGCGGACCTCAGCGAATGGTGCGCCGCCCTGCAGGGAGCGGCCGAGGATCTCGGCGGCTCCCAGGTGGGGGCCGTCGTAGGCGGTCGTGGCTGCATCCAGGACATCGGCGCCACGCCGGGCAGCGAGTACATGGTGACGGTCGCATGGCAGGGGATGACTCCCGTCAGCGCCCCGCCAGCGGGCGTTGATTGCGGGGAAGGTGACTACGACGGGGATGCCGACTCGCCCTGTCAGGATGACCTCTGTCGCCGCGTCGTCACGACGATCGTGCGCATCGCCAACCTCACGTGAACGCCATGCAGTCGAAATCACGTCTTCTCCCTGCGACACGACCGACACGCGGCAGTGAAGCCGGCTTCACGCTCGTGGAGTTGATGGTTTCCGTGGCCATCAGCCTGGTGATCCTGGCCGCGCTGGTCGCGATGTTCGTCAACACCAGCGGCCGCAGCCGGGAAATGGCGCGGACCAACAGCATGATCGAGAACGGCCGCCTCGCCACCCAGGTGCTGGAAAGCGACATCATCCACGCGGGCTTCTGGGGAACCCACGTCCCGGCCTTCGACGACCAGACGACAACGGCTGTTCCGGCCGATACACCGCTGGGAGTGCCGGATCCCTGTCTCGCTTATGACCCGACCAACTGGGATGACCAGTACAAGGTGAACCTCGTCGGGCTCCCCGTCCAGGTCTACGATGCGGCCTCGATCTGCGGTGGCGTGATCACGAACAAGCGTGCCAACACGGACGTGCTGGTGGTGCGCCATGCAGACACCTGCACCCTGGAAACCGGGTCGGCCAACTGCCAGGCCGAGGTCGCCGGAAGACTCTACTTCCAGTCGAGCCTGTGCCTGACAGACCTGGCGCCCTATGTTTTCGACACCACCGGTTTTACCCTGCTGCAGCGGGACTGTGTCACGGCGGCGGAACGGCGCAAGTTCGTTTCGAACATTTATTACGTGCGCGATTTCGCCGTGACTGCCGGGGATGGCATACCCACGCTGATGCGCTCGGAGTTCGACCTGTCCGCCGGCGGCGTCCTCGAGCACCAGCCGCCGGTTGCGCTGATCGAGGGCATCGAGGCCTTGCAGGTCGAGCTGGGCATCGACGACATCAGTGAAACGGGCGCGGCCGTCGACTACACGGCGGCCGTCGATTGGCTGGACCCGAGTATCCGCACGACGCCCACCAACCGGGGCGACGGCGTGCCCGATGCCAACTTCATCACCTGCACCACGGCAGCGCCTTGTACGGTGCCGGAGTTGATGAACGTCACGGCCGTCAAGCTTTACGTGCTCGCGCGTGCGCGCGAGCCGTCCCGCGGCTATACGGACACGAAGATCTACTCAATGGCCGGCGGAACCACGCTTGGCCCATTCGACGACAACTTCAAGCGGCACGTGTTCGTCACGACCGTGGGCCTGCCGAATTTCGCCGGACGAAGGTTCACCCCATGATGCCCCGTAAGCAC
>JAHEAZ010000155.1 GCA_024642505.1 Gammaproteobacteria bacterium | reverse complement strand
ACCTGCTGCACGACCGGATTCTCAAAGCCTGCCTGGACACCGGCGCGCAGGCGGTGCACCCGGGCTACGGCTTTCTCTCCGAGAATGCTGAATTCTGCCGGTCCCTGACCGCGGCGGGTATCGCGTTTATCGGCCCCGGGACCCATGCCATCGAGGCCATGGGGGACAAGATCACCTCCAAGAAGCTGGCCCAGGAAGCGGGAGTGAACACCATACCCGGCTTTACCAGCGCGCTGCGCGACAGCGCACATGCGGTCGAAATCTCCAATGAACTCGGCTACCCGGTGATGCTGAAGGCCACTGCCGGTGGCGGCGGCAAGGGCATGCGCATAGCGCGTAACGACGAGGAGTGCCGCGATGGATTCGAGCGGGCCGCCAACGAGGCCCGTTCCAGTTTCGGTGACGATCGCATGTTCGTGGAAAAGTACATCGAGCAGCCGCGCCACATCGAGATCCAGATCATTGCCGACGCACACGGCAACGTGGTTCACCTGAACGAGCGTGAATGTTCTCTGCAGCGCCGCCACCAGAAAGTGATCGAAGAGTCGCCATCGCCATTCATTGACAAGCGTACGCGCAAGGCCATGGGCGAACAGGCAATAGCCCTGGCCAGGGCGGTCGATTACCAGTCCGCCGGCACGGTGGAATTTATCGTCGATACCGACCGCAATTTCTACTTTCTCGAGATGAATACCCGCCTGCAAGTGGAGCACCCCGTCACCGAGCTGATCACCGGTTTTGACCTGGTAGAGCTGATGATCCGGGTGGCCGACGGCGAAGTGCTGCCCATGAGCCAGGCAGATGTCGGCATCAACGGCTGGGCCATCGAATCGCGCGTTTACGCGGAAGATCCATTCCGTAAATTCCTGCCCTCGATTGGCCGCCTCGTGCACTATCAGCCGCCTGCTGATGACGCGCATGTCCGGGTGGATACCGGTATCTTCGAAGGCGGTGAAGTCTCGATGTATTACGATCCGATGATCGCCAAGCTCATCACCCACGGGGCCGACCGCGAGGAGGCAAGGACCCACATGCGCTCCGCGCTGGACCGCTTTATCATTCGCGGCGTTTCCAACAACCTCAGCTTCCTGTCCGCGCTGATGGTGCATCCACGTTTCGTGGAAGGGAACATCAGCACGAACCTGATTGGCGAGGAATATCCCTCCGGTTTCCACCCGGCGGACGTGCCGCACCCGGACCCGACCATCGTCATTGCCATCGCTGCCTCCATGGTTCGCAACTACCGCGATCGCGCGGCGCAGATCGACGGTCAATTACGCGGGCACGAGCGCCGCGTGCCCAATGACTGGGTGGTGGTGATCAGGGACGAGCATCATCTGGTCTCGGTGACGCCTGCGCAAGGCGGCCACGATGTAACCTACGAGGGCAAAACCTACGCGGTGCGGAGTCAATGGCAGTTTGGTCAACGCCTGTTCGAAGGCACCATAAATGGCAAGGAAGTTTTCGTCCAGGTGGAACGCGACAAGCAGGTTTATCGACTGCTGCACGGCGGCACGCAGGCGGATGTGCGAATACTCACGCCCCGGGCTGCTGAACTGTTCAAGCACATGCCGGTGAAAGCGCCAAAAGACATGTCCAAGTACCTGCTCGCGCCGATGCCCGGGTTGTTGGTGTCAGTCGCGGTAAAGGAAGGCGATATCGTCAATGCGGGCGAGAAACTGGCGGTGCTCGAAGCCATGAAAATGGAGAACACACTGCGTGCCGAGCGCGACTGCGTGGTCACCAAAATCCACTATCAGCCCGGCGCCAGCCTTGCCGTCGACGACAAGATCATGGATCTGGAGTAGCGCCCGTGCCGGTGCAGGAAACCCCGGAAACTGCTGCACTGGCTGATGCGGTGCTGGGTGGGGACCGGCGCGCGCTGGCGCGCGCCATAACCCTGATAGAGTCCACCCGGCGCGATCACCGCATTGCCGCAAGCGCACTGCTGCAACGCTTGTTGCCGCACGCGGGAAATTCGATCCGGCTGGGGATATCGGGTGTGCCGGGAGTCGGCAAGTCGACGTTTATCGAAGCGCTTGGCAATCACGTCATCGATGCCGGCCACCGCGTCGCCGTGCTTACGGTAGACCCTTCGTCCGCGATCAGTGGCGGTTCCATCCTGGGAGACAAGACCCGAATGGAATTGTTGTCACGCCGACCCGAGGCCTACATCCGGCCTTCGCCCGCGGGAAAAACCCTGGGCGGTGTCGCCAGGCGCAGCCGAGAAGCGCTGATCCTGTGCGAGGCGGCCGGTTTCGACGTGGTGATCGTAGAGACGGTGGGTGTGGGTCAGTCTGAGACCAAAGTGGCGGAAATGACGGACATGTTCGTCCTGCTGCTGCTGCCCGGGGGCGGCGATGAGCTCCAGGGCATCAAGCGCGGCATCATGGAACTGGCCGACCTGGTGGTCATCAACAAGGCCGACGGTGACCTGAAAACACTGGCCGGGCGGGCCGCCGAGGAGTATCGCAGTGCGCTGCGACTGCTCCATCCCCGTTCGCCGGACTGGAAG
>JAHEAZ010000154.1 GCA_024642505.1 Gammaproteobacteria bacterium | reverse complement strand
GAGATTGGCGCCTCCCTCGAGCTGACTCTTGGGAATCACCTCGTCCTCGCTAAAGGTCACCGGCTCATCACGGTCCATCCGCCGGCGCGGTGGCGGGCGCTTGCCCATGTCGTCATTGCGGTTGCGATGGCCGCCGCCGCCAGTGTTGCCGTTGTTACCGCCGCCGCCCTTGGAGCGATTACGGGCTGAATTGCCGAGATAGCCTCTCATGCATGAATCCTTGGAGGTGACTTTTTAAGGGGAATTGAGCAGTGAATCGGGAGCTGGTGCAGGTATTGGCTAGAGTTTGGCTTCGAGGAGCTTTTGCAACTGCTCCTTGGACACAAGACCGACTTGCTGGGCTTCGACGACCCCGCCCTTGAACAGGATCAGGGTAGGGATGCTCCGGATGCCGTATTTCATGGCCGTGGTCTGGCTGGCTTCGACATCGACCTTGGCGATGTCGAGGCGGTCCTGGAACTCGACGGAAAGCTGCTCGAGGATCGGGGCAATCGCCTTGCAGGGGCCACACCACTCGGCCCAGAAATCCACCAGCACGGGCCGGCTGGACTTTAATACCTTGGTTTCAAAGGTGTCATCGGTTACTTGAACTATGCTCATGGTCCTCTGGTGCTCAGTGTCAGTTAAAGGGTCGTCGTAAAGATTTCTCTGGGAAGATTCAGACGCGACAAGCGTCACTTACAGCCTCAGGCCGGGCCTTCCGCGTGAATCGTTTCGGGGGCGTCAGGCGGGCTTCATCATGAAGCCGGCGTGAAGCGCGGGGCCGGATAGGGCACAATCCGAAATCGAGAAGCGTTCTCTGGGGCTTCCTGCGTATCCCGTCTGGGTTAAAAGTTATCCGGGCCAACTACAAGTAGGGATAGCCCGTCTGGAATCTGTATTTTGCCGCAGCCCTGAAGCCGAGGAGGCGCGCGGCGGATTGGCCAATTTGAACCTGTCCCGCCGGCTTTTGCAAGGGGTCCGGTCGGGATTCGACTGTAGGGTGAAATGACTGACGATCACAAACTGCTGTTTTCTGAACTGAACCTGCCGCCGGAAATACTGGCCGGAGTCAACACTGCAGGCTTTACCGCGTGTACGCCGATCCAGGCACAGACACTGCCTGTGGCCCTCAAGGGCAAGGACGTTGCCGGGCAGGCGCAGACCGGCACCGGCAAGACGGCCGCCTTTCTCATCGCGCTGTTCAACCATCTGCTGAAACAACCGGGCCACAAAGGCAACCAGCCAGCCCCGCGCGCCCTGATCCTGGCGCCCACCCGTGAACTCGCCGTGCAGATCCACTCGGACGCCATGATTCTGGGCAGCAGCACGGGCCTGCGCCTGGCCGTCGTCTACGGCGGTGCCGACTATGACAAGCAGAGGGAACAGTTGCAGGCGGGCATCGACGTGCTGATCGGCACGCCCGGCCGGCTGATCGACTATTTCCGCCAGCACATCTACACGCTGAGCCACGCCCAGGTGCTGGTCATGGACGAGGCGGACCGCATGTTCGATCTCGGCTTCATCAAGGATATCCGCTTCCTGTTACGGCGCCTGCCGCCACCCGACAAGCGACTGAACCTGCTGTTCTCGGCCACGCTCGGTCATCGCGTGCTCGAACTCGCGTACGAGCACATGAACAATCCCGAGACCGTCCTGATTGAGCCGGACAAGAAGACGGTAGACCTGGTAACGCAATCCATCTTCTTCCCCGGCAACGAGGAAAAGGGCCCCCTACTCGTCGGACTCCTGCGCAGCATGCAGGCCCGGCGCACGATGGTCTTCGTTAACACGAAGCGCGCGGCGGAGGACATCGCCCGCCTGCTCGAATTTAACGGGCTCCCGGCCGAAGCCATCAGCGGCGACGTGCCACAAAAAAAGCGGCTGCGCATGCTGAAGGATTTCCAGGAAGGCGTGCTGCCCGTCCTGGTGGCCACCGACGTGGCCTCCCGGGGCTTGCATGTGCCCGACGTCAGCCACGTGATCAACTACGACCTGCCCCAGGACGCGCCCGACTACGTGCATCGCGTCGGCCGCACGGCCCGGGCGGGAGCCAGCGGCGACGCCATCAGCTTTGCGTGCGAAACCTACGCGTTCTCCCTGCCGGAAATCGAGGATTACATCGGCCACCGGATCCCCGTGGGCACCGTGGATGCGGCCTTGCTGGAGGGCGTGAAAATTCCGCCGTGGGCCCCGCGCAAGTACCCGCCCCAGCCCCGGCGTGGCGGTGGTGGTGGCGGTGGCGGTGGTGGCCGTTCGGGCGGCCGGGCGCGCAGCGGGCGTGGTGCCAGCAGCGGGCGTCGCGGCCGGTAGGCGCTTCTAGACCAGCTGGCGGAGCGCCTCGACCGAGGCGTGCCGCTCGACCGACCGCGCAGGCCGCCGGGAGTCCGGTCGCGTGATGGCCAGAACTCCACCGATGCCGCTGTTCGCGGCCGTATCGAGGACCGCCTGGCTGTCATCGATAAACAGTGTTCTGGACGGGTCAAATCCCAGCCGTTCCTGAACGCCCTGCCAGAACACCTTCTATTCCTTGGGGACACCGAACTCGTGCGAAG
>JAHEAZ010000024.1 GCA_024642505.1 Gammaproteobacteria bacterium | reverse complement strand
ACCCTCACGTCGGGTTGACCAGCGACACACTCAACGTGTCGCTGCTGCGGAACAGTTCGCTGGACCGGCCAGCGCTGGTCTTTGCGGAGGCGGACATGGGCGAGCGCCTTCACCTGCTCCGTGAGAGCGGCATCGAGTTCTCTGGCAACCTGCCCCGGATGATGGACCCGGACAGTAACGCCCTGCTGGTGGCACCCGAGGGGACGCTGTTGCTGCTCACCACCGGCAACTAGAGAGCCCAGAAAGACAGCAAAAGCGGGGACAGTTTACTCATTTATTGCCAAACGGCAGCGGGTCTTGTTGTCCCATGAAATGAGTAAACTGTCCCCGCTTTTAACTCTTTTTCGCGACCCCGCCTTAGACTGCCCGCGAGAAGCGGGGCGTCTCGGACTGCTGGTGACCCGGCAGGTAGGCATCGAAGCACATCGCGACGTTGCGCATCAGCAACCGGCCGATGGGCGTCAATTCGAAGCTTCGTTCGCGCATGACCAGCAGGCCGTCGGCGACCAGCGACTGCAACATCACCAGCTCGCGCGCGAAGTAGTCCTCGAAACGCACCGCCCAGGCGCTGTCGACTGCAGCGAAGTCCACCCGCGCGCGGCACATGATTGACTGGATGACGGATCGGCGCAGGCGATCGTCGTCGTTGAGCTCAAGCCCGCGGTGCACGGCCAGGTGCCCGGCGTCGATTGCCTGGTAGTAGTCGTGCAGCGTCTTGTAGTTCTGTGCATAGGTGTCGCCGAGCTTGCCGATCGAGCTCACGCCTAGGGCCACCAGGTCGCAATCCGCATGGGTCGAGTAGCCCTGGAAATTTCGATGCAGCGTGCCCTCGCGCAGCGCGACCGCCAGTTCGTCATCCGGCAGGGCGAAGTGGTCCATGCCGATGTAGACATAGCCGGCCGAGGTCAGTTTCTCCATGGTCAGACCGAGCAACGCGAGCTTCTCGGCGCCGCTGGGCAGGTCCTCGGCATGAATGCGCTTCTGCGGCTTGAACATGTGCGGCAGGTGGGCATAGCTGTAGACGGCGAGCCGGTCGGGCTTCGCCTCGATCACGAGGTCGAGCGTGCGATCGAAGCGCATGCGGTTCTGCTTTGGCAGGCCATAGATCAGGTCCACACTCACCGACTTGTAGCCGGCCGAGCGAGCGCGGTCCATCAGTTCAAAGGTCTGCTCGGGGGATTGCACACGATTGACCGCGACCTGCACTTCCGGGTCGAAATCCTGGATGCCGAGGCTCATGCGGTTGACGCCGGCTCGCGCCAGCAGGTCGATCGTGTCCGGCTCGCAGGTCCGCGGATCGATCTCGATGGAGAACTCGCGTGCGTTGTCCTTGCGCAGGTTGAAGTGCCAATCGAGTTTCTTGAGCAGGTCTTCGAGCTGCCAGGGATTCAGGAACGTCGGCGTGCCGCCGCCGAAATGGAGCTGGTCGACGACCCGTTCGCGGTCGAACAGTTCAGCCTGTAATTCGATCTCCCGGTACAGGCGGGTAAGATAATTCTCGGCCTGCTCGCGACTGCGGGTGATGACCTTGGTGCAACCGCAGTAGAAGCACGGGCTGGCGCAGAATGGGACATGCACATAAAGGGACAGGGGTGCCGGCGGGGTCGCGCCATTGGTTTTGGCGGCCGCGGCGCGATACTCAGCCTCGCGGAAGCCGTCGTGGAACTGCACGGCGGTCGGGTAGGACGTATACCGCGGCCCCGGACGGTCGTAGCGGCGGACAAGGTCGGCATCGAATCTGACCGAGGCTTCCATGTGGGTCACCGTAGCTCAAATGTGGGTTGTCAGCGGCTAAGCTAATCGCCTGGTGGACACTTTGGCAGCAGCACAACTACTGACCCATGACCACCAGGTGGGCACGAGCCGGTTGGTCTGTTTGGGTCCGGCCCTTCTCCTGGCCTGGGTGGCCGTGCCGCAGACTGCCTCTGCGCTGCCGTGGCTCGACTGCAATGCGCCTGGACTTTCAGCCCCCGTGGCTCAGCTGCAGGCGCCGCCCGACTACCCGGAGTCGGCGCGGCAGGCCGGCGCTGAGGGTTCTGTTGAGGTCTCTTTCGTGGTGCTGCGGGACGGTCAGGTCGGCTGGGCGCGTGTCGTGAAGGCCGAGCCTTCCGGCTTCTTCGAGGGCGCGGCACTTGCGGCGGTGCGTGACTGGCGCTACCTGCCCGCCGGGACTGGTGGGAGCCCGGTCGAATGCCGGATCGAGACGCGCCTGCGCTTCACCCTGACCGATTCGGTGACCGCGCGACTGCCCGGGGCCCCGCCCCCCGCCGACGAAGGCGGCCAGCCCGCGCCCCTCTACCCTGACCAGGCCCGCCTCGAGGGCCTCGAGGGCTATGTCGAGGTTTCCTTCGAGGTGACCGCTAGCGGCGCCGTGGCCGGGATCGAGGTGACGACGGCAATGCCACGCGGCGATTTCGAACGGGCAGCGCAGGCGGCGCTTCGGAAATGGCGATTTCCGCCTGGGCCGGGCGGGAGCCGTACCCTCAGCCGACGTTTCGAATTCACGCTACCCGGCGCTTATCCTCATGCGCCGTCGCCGACGCTGCTTGGCGCAGCGCCTATGCCTGCCGAAGCTTGCGCCAAGCGCATCTCCGGGCGCGTCATGCTGGAGGTACAGACCGACGCCGACGGGCGGATCACTGTGGCCAAAGTACTCGAGGCAACCCCGCCCGGGCTGTTCGACCAGACCGCCCTCGCCGTTGCGCGGAATTCACGCATGGCCCCAGCCTATCAAGGCGGCCAACCGATTGCCGCAACCGCGCTGCTGACATTGAAGTTTCGGCCCGACGAAGCTCAGTGCGGCGGCGAGGATGACAGGGATTTCCGTGGACCGTCACGAGGTTCCCCATCACCGCGTGTCTCATCCACCCGTTGGAGGTGACCGGGCACAAGTCCGGTACTTCATTCCAGCCAGTGACGCAGCGCCTCGATCGCTGCCCCCGCATTCATGCCGGCATAGACGACCAGAGCCAGGAGCACCCCGACATAGATCGCCGAAATGACGGTGACAAGGTAGCCGATGAGAATGACGACGCCGTCGCGCTCGGCCATGCCGAGCGCGAGCAGCATGATCGCGATGCCTGGCAAGGTGTTGGCAAGCGGAATCAACGGCAGGGGCGCCATCAGGAGCAGCACTGACAATAGCAGCAACGCGCCATTGAGCATGTTGATGCCGGCCGAACCCGACAGCGCCAGCAGGCGGGGACGGACCATGTGCTCGATGCGTTCCGCCCAGCGGATGATCCGCGCAAGGACCTGCTGCACCGTCACGGAAGGCAGCGCGTGATCGAGCAGACGATCCGGCAACCAGGGTACCCGGTTGGTGGTCACCGCGAACCCGATCAGCAACATCGGCGGGCCCAGTGCGGTGCTCATGAAAGGCAACGATACGGGCAACAAGAAGGGTGCTGCCAGAATCGCGCAGAACACCAGCAGCCCCTGCTCACCAACGTAGCCGAGAAGTTCGCGCAGCGTGACGACGTGCCCACTGACTGCACGCATCGTCTCGGACAAGGCAACGGAGAGGCGTTTTTCTGGATTACGGAACTGGACGGCGGTCATGGATTACTGCTGTGGCGCCCGCTGGATTGTGCGTGGCGGCGGGTCTGGCCGGTCGGATACGCGTCACGCGGCATCGTCCACCTTCCGGGCAACCAGCTGGTAGCTGATGTGCATGTCGTCCCGGACCCGCAGTGCGCCCATCGCTGCGGCAAACGGCGCAAGTCCGAGCTCGGCGTGCGTCACGGTGAACGTACCGTGGGCGGCGAGCTCGTCGCCGTTGGTCGACACCATGACGGGCACTACGAGTTCGCCCTCGCCACCGGCCACATTGACGCGGCACCTGACGGTCAGGCGGCCGGCGTCAACCTCGACGCCCAGGCTCGTCAGTTCCAGCAGAGGAAACCTGCCGGCGTCGAGCAACGATGGCCCGAGCATGTTGCGGCGGGTTCCATCCCGGTCG
The DNA here is from genome assembly GCA_024642505.1 of Gammaproteobacteria bacterium. Classification (GTDB taxonomy): domain Bacteria; phylum Pseudomonadota; class Gammaproteobacteria; order Steroidobacterales; family Steroidobacteraceae; genus SG8-30. The sequence goes on along the minus strand of JAHEAZ010000024.1, from coordinate 32,321 downwards.
GACTCGGTGAGGTTGTCTGGGAACCCCTCGCCAGCTGCGGCGCGCCGCGCTGGCTCGTCCACCGTCAGGGTTTCCAGCGGCAGGGCCAGCTTCAGCGTCGAGTCAGATAGCGGCTCGCGCAGTTCGATTCGTCCAGTGAGGTTGGTGGAGGCAATGACATGGTTGTGGCCCAACTCGGCCAGAGGACCAGCGCGATACACCTGCACGCTGATATCTGCGGACACGATCTCGAATATCGTCGCGGCGGCGGCGTGCGTCGGGGCCGCCGGGGCCGCCGGTTCCGGCGCGGTCGTCGAGTTCTCCGGACGGGATGGTGCCACGCAGGCGGTGAAGCTCACGACCAGCGCTGCGACCAGGAACCGGAAGACCAAAACGCGATCCAACATGCCATCAGCATTACGGCTGGCCGACGTCGACGCAAGCCATACCGGCAAACCCGCTAGACTCGGCCCGTCCGCACACCGTGTTTCGGAGAGGCCATGCAACTGACCAATACTGCCAACCGCTACGGCCTGGTTCCGCAGTCGCTGCACTGGGTCGTGGTGGTTCTGCTCATTGTCCAGTTCCTGCTGGCCGAGGCAGCCGATGATCTGCCACTCGGTGTCGACAAGCTCGCGATGCTGGCGCGCCACAAGTCAGTCGGGCTTAGTATCCTGCTCATCGCGCTGGTGCGCGTCGCCTGGCGGCTATTCGACCGCCCCCCAGCCCCGCCGCCCATGCCCTCATGGCAACGGCTGGCCGCCGGCCTGACGCACTGGGGAATGTATGCCGTTCTGTTCGCGCTGCCGCTGACCGGCTGGATGATGTCCTCCGCCGCAAACTACCCGGTCAGCTGGTGGGGCTTGATCCAGCTGCCGGACCTCGTCGTGCCCTCGGAGTCGCTGGAAGAGATCCTGCACGAAGTCCATGAAGTGCTGGCGGGCACGCTGCTTTTCCTGGCGGCCTTGCACGTCGTGGCGGCGCTCAAGCATCAATTCCTCGATCGCGATGGACTCATGAGGAGGATGCTGCCCTGGGTCGGCCGCGAATGAAGCGATTCGCCGCCGTCCTTTGCCTGGCGCTGATCGCCGGCCAGTCATCCGTCGCGGCCAGCTGGCGCGCGAACGAGAAAGCTGGCCGGCTGACCTTCGAGGCGACTCAGGCCGGCGCCCGCTTCACCGGCGAGTTCAGCCGGTTCGTCGCCGACGTCGCCTTCAATCCGAGCGCGCCGTCCGAATGCCGGTTCGACGTGACGATCGATACTGCCTCTGCCGGGACCGGCGAGTCGCAGCGCGACGGTCTGCTGCGGGGCCAGGACTTCTTCTGGGTCGATCGATACCCCAATGCCAGCTACCAGGGCAGTGCCTGCCGCAGCGAGGGGGCCGGCTTCACGCTCAAAGGCCAGCTGCTGCTACGCGGGGTCGCGCGCCCGGTAACACTCCAGTTCCATTTCGAGCCGGATTCGGGTGGCGGAGGCACGTTGACTGGCAAGGCGGTAGTGCAGCGACTCGACTTCGGCGTTGGCCAGGGCGAGTGGGAAGGCACGGAGTGGGTCGGCAACGAAGTGACGGTGCGTTTCGATCTCACGCTGTCGGCTGCAGCGGCCAGGGCAGAGTAGTGAGCCTCTACCGTCATCACGTCTTTCCCTGGGTCCTCGAAGCGGTGATGAACCAGCGCATGTTCAAGCGACTGCGGCGTGAGTTGCTCGCGCCGGTCAGCGGACGCGTGCTCGAAATCGGCTTCGGTACCGGTATCAACCTCGATTTCTATCCTGCCGGAACCGCCAGGATCGTCGGGGTGGACAGCAACCCGGGCGTCGGTTCGATCGCGCGCCGGCGCGCTGCAAACAGTGGTATCGAGGTCGAGCATCACCAGTTGTCAGCCGAGCAACTGCCCTTCGACGCAGCCAGCTTCGACACCGTCGTCAGCAGCTTCACGCTCTGCAGCATTCCTGATGTGCAGCAGGCGCTTGCCGAAGTTCGTCGGGTGCTGCAGCCCGGTGGCGAATTTGTCTTTCTCGAGCACGGACTGAGTCCTGATCCGCCGGTCGCGCGCTGGCAGCGACGCATCAACCCGTTGTGGAAGGTCGTCGGTGACGGCTGCCACCTCGATCGCGACACGACCGACGAGGTGCGCCGGTCGGGCCTATACATCGAGCGGGTGCGGAACTTCTACTTGCCAAAGTCGTTGAAGTTCGCTGGATACATGTACCTGGGCGCGGCCAGGAAAGCGTGACCCAAGACCGGGACGATCCCTTTTTTCTGCCGGATCTCCGGCCAACTGGAACCACGACTTGGAAAAAGGGAACCGTCCCCATTCTTGTAGCGAGGTTCATTTCAGTAGCTCGAATCGCTGGTAAACGATCGGCATGTCCGCGGCCGGTTCCCGGCCAAGCGCCTGCAGTTTCCCGGTCCAGTAGTTCCAGTGGACCTTGCGCCAGAGCGCCAGGTCGCGCAGCCCCGGTCCTTCGCATTGAACGTGCTCGTCGCCAACCGCCGAGAAGGGCAACAGCTCAATCGCCGTGATTCGAATCAGCGCGCCTGGCTCGCCGGCGGCATCGGTGACGACAAGCAGGTCGCCGACCCGTGGCCTTTCGGACGACCTGGCCTCGAATTCCCAGTCGACGGCAAAGGTGCCGGTCTTCTCGCGCATCTTCACGAGTTCGAGCAGCTTTTTGGACATGACCGGGTCGTCGCCGAAGCGGCGAACGCGAAACGGCTTGCCGGCCGTATCCTCGGGCAGTGCACGCTGACAGGCCTGCCAGAATTCGGAGGGGGACATGTCTGGTTTCCTTTCCGCAGGATTAGTGAGGAATGTCCTCTAATGGCCAGCTGCAGCCAACAGCCGGTCGACCATCGTTTCGGCCTGCGCCCGGTACGATCCGCCGAACAGGTTGAGATGATTGAGTACGTGATAGAGGTTGTACAGGTCACGCCGCGTCCCGGCGGCCTGATCCAGTGGCCAGGCCGCCACATAGGCCGAATAGAAACGTGAGCCGAAGCCGCCGAACAGCCGCGTCATGGCGATATCGGCCTCGCGGTCGCCGTAGTAGACCGCCGGGTCGTAGATCACCGGCGCACCCGAGGCATCGACGCCCCAGTTGCCGCCCCATAGGTCACCGTGCAGCAGTGACGGGCCTGGCCGGTAGGTCGCGAAGAACACGTCGATCAACTCGAGCAGACGGCGCCCCCGCTCCTGGAGCCTGCCGCCGTAGCCATTGCTTTCGGCAAGATCAAGCTGGAAGCCGAGCCGGCGTTCCCGAAAAAAGACGGTCCAGTCATTGCTCCAGCCGTTGGGCTGCGGGGTGCTGCCGATGGTGTTGTCCCGGTCAAGGCCGTAGCAGTCGGCACGATGACGGTGCAGGGCGGCCAGCTGCAGGCCGAGGCGTTCCCCGGCAGCCGACGTACCGGTCCCGAGGTCGATCCACTCGAGCGCCAGGAAAGAGCCCTCCGCGCAGGATCCGACCGCCAACGGCGCCGGGACACGCACCGCGCCCGCCTCACCCAGTTCCGCCAGCCCTTGGCGCTCGGCCTCCAGCATGCCGAGATCGCCTGCCGCAGCCTGCTTGACGAAGACGGGACCGGCCGCGGTCTCCCAGCGCCAGCATCGATTGATGCAGCCGCCGCGGACCTCCGCTGCCGGCATCGGGTCGATGGCCCGCCCCAACGCGGAACCGAGCGCGGCTGCCAGCACGGCCGCGTCCGGCTGCATCAGGCCAGGGCCTTCGCGAGCCGGTGCGCCTGCTTGCCCAGCATCGGCCCGAATCGGGCGCGCTCGTAGAACGATTCCAGTGCCGGCACGTCTGGCGCCCGTCGCTTCAGGTCATCGAGCGTAAAGGCAAGCGGCATGTCGCAGGCGATCCGCGTCAGGCGCTGCGCGAGGTACGCGGCTTCACGGTGCGCCTTCAGCCGCGCTGGTAGTTTCGCGGCACCGCGGATCGGCAGGCCCGCGACCTCGTCGAGGTTGTCGTAGAGGTGATCGAGTGACTCGAACACCTTCAGGAGCGCGGCCGCCGTCTTGGGACCGACTCCGGGCACGCCCGGGATGTTGTCCACACTGTCGCCGGTCAGCGCAAGGTAGTCTGCCATCCGCTCGGGCAACACTCCGAAGTGACCCTCGATGTCGCGGTAACCGAAACGCCGGTCGCCGGCGAAGTCCCAGAACTCGTCGCCGTCGCGGATCAACTGTGCCAGGTCCTTGTCGCGGGTGACCAGCACGCTCGGGCGTCCCGCGACCCGCATGCGGGTTGCAATGGCACCGATGATGTCATCGGCCTCGTAGGCGTTGTCCGAGTACACGGCGAGTCCAAGCAGGCTGCAGAATTCGCGACAAAGACCGAATTGCCGCTTCAGGTCCTCCGGGGCGGCCTCGCGGTTGGCCTTGTAGGCCGGGTAGATCTCGTTCCTGAAGGAGCTGGACAGGCTTTCGTCGAACGCGACCGCGACGTGGGTCGGCCTGGCGCGCTCCAGCAGGTCACCCATGAAACGCGCGAAGCCATAGAGCGCGTTCACTGGCCGGCCCGCGCCATCGGTCATCTCGGGCGTGACCGAGTAATAGGCGCGAAAGACAAAGAAGCTGGCGTCGACCAGGTGCAGCATCAGCCCGCGCCGTTCACTGCATCCAGCGCTGGATGCGGTCGTGCAGGGGGCTCGAGCGCGGGAAATGCGCCAACAGGTACTCCATCTGGTCCGCCAGCACGCGCCGGCCCTTCAGAAAGATGTACTCGGCGTAGGTTGGGGTGAACGGCACCGCCAGCAACTGCATCTTCGCCTGTTCCGGCGTTCGCGAGGCCTTGGCATTGTTGCAGCGGCGGCAGGCCGCCACCACGTTATTCCAGACATCCCGGCCACCCTGGTAAAAGGGTCGTACGTGGTCCCGCGACAGCTGCGCCGGCGGGAAGCGGCCGCCACAGTACATGCACAGATAGGCGTCACGCTTGAACAGGGTTTCGTTGTTGAGCGGCGGAACGTAGTCCCCGCGCAGGCTGCCCGGGTTCGAGGAATGCCCGATGGTTGCCAGCATCGAGTTGACCTCGATAACCGTCTGCATGCCGGTGCGCGCGTTCGTCCCCCCGTGCAGGGCGTACAGGGCGCTGCCGAACGCATAGGAAACCTGCCCCAGGCAGTAAAGGCGCACTGCCTCACGGTAGTCGATCCATTCGAGCGGCATGCCCGAGGCGTCGGTCCGCAGCACCTGTTGCGACAGATTCTGGCGACCGACCGGCCGGACTTCCAGCGAATCGAGCCATTGCTCGTCCGCGGGGCTGAGTTGTGCGGGCCTCGAAAACATAACCTTGTGCCACCCATTTCACTTCACCACGGCGCTGCAACAATACGGCACGGATGTGCTATGTTTCAACGCGCTTCGTACGTCGCATGATGCGGCACTGGGCCGACATCTGTCCGTTCAGCCAACCCTTGAAAACCAGAAATTCCGGTAGCGGCCGCTGGTTGGGCCAGACGTCCGGGAGTCGTGAGAGGAATCTTCGCAATGCCCATGACGATCGGCGTGCCACGTGAGATCTTTGCTGGCGAGAAGCGTGTCGCCACCGTGCCCGAGGTGGTCGAGAAACTGGTCAAGCTGGGCTTCGGCGTCTGTGTGGAGACCGGCGCCGGGGCAGCCGCCAATTTTGGCGATGACGCCTACCAGGCGGCCGGCGCCCGGGTCGCGGGCAGTGCCGCGGAACTCATGGCCGCTTCCGACATCATCTTCAAGGTGCGCGCCCCGACGGCGGAGGAAATCGCGCTGATGAAACCGGGCAGCGCGCTGGTCAGCTTCATCTGGCCGGCGCAGAACCCCGAGCTCATGCAGCAGCTGGCCGGCGGCAGACTCACGGTCCTGGCCATGGACAGCGTACCCCGCATTTCGCGCGCGCAGAAGATGGATGCGCTTTCCTCGATGGCGAACATCGCGGGCTACCGCGCCGTGATCGAGGCAGCGCATCACTTCGGCCGGTTCTTCACCGGGCAGATCACTGCCGCGGGCAAGGTGCCCCCGGCCAAGGTCTTCGTCATCGGCGCGGGTGTCGCCGGACTGGCGGCGCTCGGTACTGCCGTGGGCCTGGGCGCCATCGTGCGGGCCAACGATACCCGCCCGGAGGTGGCTGACCAGGTGAAGTCGATGGGCGCCGAGTTCGTCCCCGTCGACTACCAGGAGGAAGGCAGCGGCGTCGGTGGCTATGCCAAGGTAATGAGTGAGGGCTTCCAGAAGGCCCAGCTCGAGACTTTCGCCAAGCAGGCGAAGGACGTCGACATCATCATCACGACCGCGCTCATCCCGGGCAAGCCCGCACCCAAGCTCATCACCGCCGAGATGGTGCGGTCGATGCGGCCTGGCAGCGTGATTGTGGATCTCGCCGCCGAGCAGGGCGGCAATTGCGAACTCACGGTGCCGGGCGAAGTCGTCGTTCGCGAGGGTGTCACCATCATCGGCTACACGGATCTGCCGAGCCGGCTCGCCAAGCAGGCTTCCACGCTGTACTCGAACAACCTGCTGCGTCTCACCGAGGAGCTCTGCAAGACCAAGGATGGCGTCATCAACGTCAACTTCGACGATGAAGTCATTCGCGGTACGACCGTGATCAAGGAAGGCGTGGTGACCTGGCCGCCACCGCCGCCCCGCCTGTCGGCCGCTCCGCCGCAGGCGAAACCGGCCGCGGCTCCGGCCGTGGCCGCCAAGAAATCCGGCCACGGCCACGGAGCTGGTGAGCCGGCCTCGGGCAAGAGTGTTGTCATCCTGTTCGGCGTGAGCGCCCTGCTCTTCTGGTTGGTCGGTGCTTTTGCGCCGGCCTCGTTCCTGGCGCATTTCACCGTGTTCGTGCTGGCGTGCTTCATCGGCTACATGGTGATCTGGAACGTCACGCCCGCGCTGCACACGCCGCTCATGAGCGTCACCAATGCAATCTCCAGCATCATCGCGGTCGGTGCATTGATCCAGGTGGCGCCTCCGCTCAGTGGAGCAACGGAGGGGCGGCCCGACACACTGATCCTCGGTCTGGCGGTGGCCGCGCTCACGCTCACCGCGGTCAACATGTTCGGTGGCTTCGCCGTCACCCGTCGCATGCTTGCGATGTTCCGGAAGTAAGGGAGCGCAGGCATGTCCGCAAACATCGCGACGATGGCCTACATTGCCGCCACGATCCTCTTCATCCTGAGCCTTGGCGGTCTTTCCAATCCCGAAACCTCGCGGCGCGGCAACCTCTACGGCATCGTCGGCATGACGATAGCCGTGCTTGCCACGGCGCTCGGTCCGCGGGTTACGGCTGCCGGCATTCCCTGGATCGTCGGCTCGCTTGTTGTCGGCGGCTCGGTCGGCCTGTATGCGGCCCGCAAGGTGCAGATGACGCAGATGCCGGAGCTGGTCGCAATCATGCACAGCCTGGTCGGCCTCGCTGCATGCCTTGTCGGCTACGCCAGCTACGTCGACACTTCGATTGCCTTTGCCGGCGCTGAGAAGACCATCCACGAGGTCGAAATCTACATCGGCATCCTCATCGGTGCGGTGACGTTCTCGGGTTCGGTCATCGCCTTCGGCAAGCTGTCCGGCAAGATCGGCGGCAAGCCGCTGCTGCTGCCCGCGCGCCACTGGCTGAACCTCGCCGGGCTGCTCATGGTGATCTGGTTCGGTGCCAAGTTCCTGCAGGCGCATGACATCCAGGCTGGAATGATGCCGCTGATGGTCATGACGGTGATCGCACTGCTGTTCGGCATACACATGGTTATGGCGATCGGCGGCGCGGACATGCCGGTCGTAGTCTCGATGCTCAACAGCTACTCCGGGTGGGCGGCCGCGGCGACTGGCTTCATGCTGTCCAACGACCTGCTGATCGTCACCGGTGCGCTGGTCGGCTCTTCGGGTGCGATCCTGTCGTACATCATGTGCCGTGCGATGAACCGCAACTTCATCAGCGTCATCGCTGGCGGATTCGGTACGGGTGGCGGCGCGGCACCGGCCGCTGCGGGCGAGCAGCCCGCAGGCGAGGTAACGGCCATCAGCGCTGCCGAGACCGCAGAGCTGCTGCGTGATTCAAAGAGCGTGATCATCGTGCCGGGCTACGGCATGGCGGTCGCCCAAGCGCAGCACACCGTCTACGAGATTACGAAGCTGCTGCGCGAGAAAGGCGTGAACGTGCGCTTTGGCATCCATCCGGTCGCGGGCCGCATGCCGGGGCACATGAACGTGCTGCTCGCCGAGGCCAAGGTGCCCTACGATATCGTGTTCGAGATGGACGAACTGAATGACGATTTCCCGGACACCGACGTCTCGATGGTGATCGGCGCCAACGACATCGTGAATCCGGCGGCCGAGGACGATCCGACCAGCCCGATCGCCGGCATGCCGGTGCTACAGGTGTGGAAAGCGAAGACCTCCATCGTGATGAAACGCTCGATGGCCTCGGGCTACGCCGGCGTCGACAACCCGTTGTTCTACAAGGAGAACAACCGGATGCTTTTCGGCGACGCGAAGAAGATGCTCGACGAGGTGCTGGTCGCGTTGAAGAGCTGATCGGCGCTGCTTGCGCCAAGCCCCGTCCGCCCGCTTGCAGCGTGCCGGCCCCGGCGAGCCAGAGATGGCCAGGCATCACGCATCGTGAGGTGCCGGGCACCGCTCGCTGCCGCTCAGAAGCTGACGCGCAGGAACAGTTGCGGACCCCGGTTCGAGTACGCGAGCCTGCCGGAATCTCCGAGCTGTTCGTTCTTGACGTCGCCATCGACCTGCACGTAGGCAAGGCCCGCCCCGATGTTGTGGTCGAACTGGAAGACTATCGCGGCATCCAGCTGGCTGAGCTCGCCGCTTGCATTGGATGCATTGATGCGGACGTACTGGTACCGGGCCTCTCCGTACCAGCGCTCTGCAAACTTGACGGAGGCCTCGAGACCGAACTGCGGCGCCGGGAAAGATCGCTCTTCTGTTTCCTTCAGCGCCCTCGCGGGGACGCCCACTTCGGCGACCAGGTCTACGCTGGTGACACCGACGGACGCCGCGACCTCCGCGCGAGGGTTGCGCAGAAAGGAGTAGCTATAGGTCGCCGACCACGTCCGGATCCGCAGCTTGCTGCTGATCTCGTCACCCGCGGCATAGATGTTGTCGCCAAAGAAGATGTCCTCGATGGCCATCTCACTGGCGCTGCGATCAGCTGGCAGGTAATTGAGACCCAAGCGCACGCGGTGGCGGGGCCGCGGACGCAGGGTCACCTCCATGCGCCCCGTCATCTCGTTGGCGTCGAGACCAAGGTCACGCTCACCGTCGAGGCTGGTGCCGCGCGTACCATCCGAGGCGTCGAGACGCAGCGTGGAATCTGTCCACGCCTGGCCCAGACTGCCTGAAATGGCGATGGTTGCATCGAATATCGGGTCGAGCTCCGTCTTCCCGTAGCGTTCCTGCGCCTCGGCACTGGCGGAGCCGGCCAACAGGACCAGCAGCGCGGCAAGCTGTCTCTTCATCGGCATGTGCTCGTCATTCGCAGGACCGCGCGACTTATCGCAGCGACTGGCACCGAAGGGAAGGAGGCCGGTGTCGTTCATCGCCGACAGCCGGAAGCGCTTCACTCGCTTCACCGGGACGCGCTGGACGTCCGGTCAATGTCCGGCGGCGCCAGATTACTTCTTCGGCGCCTTCGCTGCGATCGGCGATTCCTCCTTCAGCACGGTCATTGCGTCCACCAGGATTGACGCCCAGGACTTGAACATGCGCTCGAATTCGGCGCGATTGGTCACGCTGGTGGTCCACGTCATCCTGCCGGTGTCACCCGTGCGTCGCCTGTCCACGGCGCGGCCGAGCAACTGGTTGGTCTCGGCGTCCCGCGCCTCGAGTGCGAGGGTGGCCTCGCCGGCTTCGACCGTGAAGGTGTAGCTACGCCCGGCCTGCATGCTGTCGGGCGCGTTGATATACACGTTGACCAGCACCGGAGTCAGGCGCAGGACATCGTAACCCGGTGCGACCACGACCTCGTAGCCGGCCTTCGCATAGGCGGCAGCCAGTATCTCCCGGAATCCGTCGCTCATTTGCTGGCGAATCCTGTCGGCGTCTTCCGCCGTAATCCGGCCGCCGGCAGTGCGCTTCGAGCGGTTGATGTCCCGCTCCCAGTTCTTCTGGAAGGACACCTGAATCGGATCCAGCATCAGCTTGTTGTAGACGCGAAAATCGGCGCCCGGCAGCAGGTAGGCGGAATCCATGCGCTTGGACTTGACCTTCTGCAGGCCATCCCAGGTCGCGTCATCATCGGCCGAGAATGCCGGCGCAATGAGCATTGCGGCGACTGCGATGCTGGAAAGAAGCTTCTGCCACATGGTCTTCACCTCGATTATTCACTAGCAGGGACGGTGGCCATCCCGCGTTGCTGCCGGCTGCGCATGCTTTGACACGGCCGCGGGTTACCGGTTCCGGAAACGGCGGCGGCCGGGCCCCGGCGGCCGGATTCCACCTGCCACTGCAGCATTAAAGCTCAGGCCGCCGCTACAAAGAGGCCCAGTACGCAACTGAGTCCCGCGAACCACATCAGTGACCGGAGCGTGGGGATGCCCGCCACGTAGGCTGCGAAATAGACCAACCGCGCCGCGATGAATCCCAGCGCCAGCACGTCGATGAGGCCCTGATCGGCACCCGCCAGATGGCCGATGATCACCGCGACCGCAAACAATGGGAAAGCCTCGAAGCCGTTGTGCTGGGCTGCATTGGCGCGGGAGCGCCATCCGGTCAGCTTCGCGAGCCAGGCCCGCGGGTCGCGATTGTCATAGGGCGCGCCAAGCTTGGCGGTGAGCGTCGCAACGTAGGGCAACAATCCCGCCACCAGGACGCACCAGTAGGCTGTGGTCATTCGCATTCCCCGGCCGGAATTGACCGGGGTGATTCTACCAGCGTGCGGTCGGCCTCAGCGCCTGCCCCCCTGGGGCCGTTGCTGCGGCGCCCCCTGATGGTGCGGCGGACCCTGGGTTTCCATTGTCTGGCGGGCCTGCTCGCGCTGCTCAGGGCTCATTTCGCGCCACCTATCCCGCATCTTCTGCCGCTGACCGGGAGACATGCCCTGCCAACGCTCGCGCAGTTCCTGCCGGCGCTCGGGCGGCAGCGACTGGAACCGTCGATACGCCTCGCGCAGCTGCTCCTTGTCTTCCGGCGGCAGGTCGCGGAAACGCTGCCAACGCTGCCGGATCATCTGTCGGTCCCCCGGCGGCAGGGACTCCCATTTCTGCCAGCGCTCGCGGGCCCGGGAGCGCTGCTCTGGCGTCATGGACAACCAGCGTTCCGAGCCCTGCACCATCGCCTGCTGCCGTCCAGGCGGCAAGCTGTCCCAGCCATCCCGGAAGCGCCCGAACAGCTGTTGCTGCTCGGCCGAGAGCGATTCCCAGGCCGCTCCCGGCGGCGTTTCCTTGGCCATGGCGGGCCAGGCCACCGCGAGCAACCAGGCCGCCAGCATGGCGGCTACCCTGCTATTGATCCTTGCCATCGTCGTCCACCTTGCGGCGCTCGGCCGATCGTTCCAGCGCACGGTCGAGGTCGGTCGTCATCAACGCTGCGCTCATTTCTTCGTCCACCCCGGACTCCTCGGCAAGAAACTCCAGGAATCCCGGTTCCATCGCCGCCGGTTCCGCCACCGGTGCGTCGGCATCGCCCGCCGCCACCGCCAGCGGCGTGCCCGCGATCATCACCCACGCCCATGCACGACGAGGCATGCCGTTACCCGATGGCGTTGCCGGCGTCGGCGCTGGCCGCCCAGGCGTAGAACTCGACGTCCTCACCCAGCATGTCGAGGTCCTCGCCATTGGCCAGCATCTCGAAATCATCCGCCGGCGCCACGGCGAGCGCTGGCAGCAACTGCTCATCCGGTGCGGTGCCGGTCCACAGGGTCACGGCAAGAACCGCGGCAGCAGCCAACACTCCGGCCGGGACCCAGGAACCCCGACCAAGCCGCGGCCGGTCAAGCTCGGCGAGCGCGGCGTGCCGTGCCTGGGTCAGACGCGAGCGGGTCGCGCCATCGATGCGCTCAACGCTGTCGTCGAACAGCTCCCGTGCCCGTGTCTCTATCTCGTCGACGTTCGCTTTCACTGCCATTGCCCCCCGAGCCGGTCCTTGAGGGCATGGACCGCCCGGAAATAGTGTGTCTTCACGCTCCCCTCGGAGCATCCCATGGCCACTGCCGTATCCGCGACAGCCATGCCTTCCAGCGCCCGCAACATGAAGGCCTCACGCTGCCTCTCGGGCAGCGCAGCCAGGCCCGCTTCCAGCGCTTCCAGTGCCTGCGCGCCCTCGAGCAGCTCAGCCGGGCCGCCCGCCGGGTCGGGCACCGACGCGATCGGGTCGGTCGGGTCGTCGTCTCCCGACGTCCGGCCCGGCAGCCATGCAATGACTCGTGACCGTACCCGCCGGCGCCGCATGAAGTCCCGGATGCCGTTGTTCAGGATTCGGTAAAAAAGCGGTTTCCACTCTTCGACCGGACGCGCCCCATAGCTTCGGGCCAGGCGGATCATGGCGTCCTGGGTGATGTCGAGCGCATCGTCGTCGTCGCGCACCGCCATCCTGGCAATGCGGAAAGCCCGGCGCTCCACGCCGGCCAGGAAGCGCTCGAGCGCCTGCGCCTGGTCCACCCTGGCTGTCTCCCTGTCCGCCTCGCGCCCGACCATGCCAAGCGCGGGCAACGCTACTCCAAGACTAACAGAGGCCATGCGACAACCTTGATCCCTACGGGCCGTGTCTGCGGCCCCGACAAAGGCTATAACGTTGCCCCGTCCCCGACGTTGACCCGACCCGGGTCGACGAGGTTATAGACTTGGGCGCGACGCCCCGGTTCGCCTGACACAACGAGATTTGCCCTGAGCCAAAAGCCGATCCTGCAGGTCGCCCTCGATGCCAGGCTGAGGCAGGCCCTCGACTACCTGCCACCCGCGGGCGGGGCCCGTACGCCAGCTGCCGGCATGCGTGTAGCCGTTCCCCTGGGCCGGCGCCGGTCGGTCGGATTCGTGGTCGGCCTCAGCGACCGCAGCGAGTTGCCCGGATCGCGGCTCAAGGCCGCGCACGAGATCCTGGACGACACGCCGCTGTGGGACGAAGCGACCCTCGACCTCCTGAGGTGGGCAGCCGATTACTATCACCATCCGCTGGGCGAAGTCCTTGCCGCGGCCGTGCCAGCCGGCATCCGCTCAGGCGCGCCAGCAACCGCCGAGACCACCTTCTGGCAGCTCTCCACCCGCGGGATTGCCGAACTGGCCCCACCGCCCGCCCGCCTGGGAAGGCGGCAACGGCAGCTGCTGGAACGACTGCGGGAGGGGCCTGCGCCGGCAACCGATCTGGCCGCGCTTGGGCTGACGGACGCCTTGCGCGGCTTCGCCTCGAAAGGCCTGATCGAATCTTTCGGTCAGCCGGAAACGCCGCCGGCACCCGGCGCGGGCGACCAACCGGCGCATATACTCACCGGCTCGCAGCAGGCCGCCTGCTCCGCGATGGCCGCTTCGCTGGGCGAGTACGCAGCCTGGCTGCTTCATGGCGTCACCGGCAGCGGCAAGACCGAGGTGTACCTGCACCTGATCCAGCTCGTTCTCGATGCGGGGCGCGGGGCCCTGGTGCTGGTTCCGGAAATAGCGCTGACCCCGCAGCTGGTGTCGCGTTTTCGCAGTCGTCTGAAGGTCCCCGTCGTCACGCTGCACTCGTCCATGAACGACACCGAACGGCTGGCGGCCTGGCGGGCTGCGCGCTCCGGCGCGGCACCGGTCGTGATCGGCACCCGTTCGGCGGTATTCACTCCCTTGCCTGAGCCGGGCATCGTGATTGTGGACGAGGAACATGACCCATCCTACAAACAGCAGGAGGGGTTCCGGTATTCGGCCCGCGACCTTGCGGTGGCCCGTGCGGCTCGCCATGGCATCCCGGTCGTGCTCGGTTCGGCAACCCCCTCGCTGGAGAGCCTCGCCAATGCCGACGCCGGCCGTTATCGCCGGCTCGACCTGCCCGAGCGGACCGGCCGCGCAGGCAAGCCGCGGATCGGCGTCGTGGACCTCCGGCACCATGCTGCGCACGATGGCCTGGCGCAGCCGGTGCTGGCGGCAATCGAGCGCCATCTCGCCGATCACGGCCAGGTGCTCGTCTACCTCAACCGTCGCGGCTACGCACCAACCCTGTATTGCACCGGCTGCGGCTGGATCGCGCCCTGCCCGGCCTGCGACGCGCGCCTGACGGTGCACATGAAGCGGGCCCGGCTGGTCTGCCACCACTGCGGCGCCGACGAGCCCATGCCTTTTGGTTGCCCGAAATGTGGCAGCGAGGTGCGGCCAGTCGGCCAGGGCACCGAGCGGGTGCAGCACGCACTCAATGACATCTTTCCGGGTGTGCAGCTGGTTCGCATCGATCGAGACGCCATCCGGCGCCGGGGCGATATCGAGCGGGCCCTGGATCAGGTGGCAAGCGGTCGGGCGCGCATCCTGCTCGGCACCCAGATGCTGACCAAGGGCCACGACTATCCCAACGTCACGCTGGTGGCGATCCTGAATGCCGACCAGGGGCTGTTCGGCGCCGACTTTCGCGCCAGCGAGCGTCTGGCCCAACAGATCGTCCAGGTCTCCGGCCGTGCGGGCCGCGGCGACCGGCCGGGTGAAGTGCTGATCCAGTCCGCCTTCCCGGAAAACCCGCTGCTGACGAGCCTGGTTCAGGAAGGTTACGAGGGCTTTGCCCGGCGCGCGCTGGAAGAACGTGCGGCGGCCGGCTGGCCACCCTACTCGCGCCTGGCATTGCTGCGCGCCGACGGACCAGACCGCAAAGAAGTATTCGAGTTTCTTCGACAGGCGCGCGGATTGGTGGCGAGCACGGCCGACGACGTGCGTATCCTGGGGCCGGCAGCCGCCTCGATGGAACGCCGGGCCGGCCGCTACCGGGCGCAGCTGCTACTGGAGAGCGCTCAGCGAGGACCGCTGAGGCGCGTGCTGGATGCCTGGCTGCCGCGTATCGAGGCACTCAAGGCGCCGCGGCGCATACGCTGGTCGGTGGACGTGGATCCGATCGAGGTCGACTGAGCGACGAGGCGTCGTCACCGGCAGCCAGCGGGCCGGCCCCGACCAATGCCAATGCATCATCAGCAGCGCGGGCGTTGGTCAGGCTGGTCCGCCCCTGCCGCGCCCGCGCCTAACGTCACGCTGCCGACAACCCGCACGCACCGGAGGCGAGCGCGTCCTGGCTCACTGCACCGGTGGCTGCTGCCGATGCTGCCCACCATACTGATGCTCGCCGTGATGCGCACGCATGGCCGACCGCAGTTCCTCCCGCGTCAGCAATCCGTTGCCGTCCGCATCGATGTCGACAAAACGATCGGCTGCCCGCGGCATGCGGGTCTGGGCTTCGGCCAGGTCGATTGAGCCGTCGCCGTTGCTATCCGCGCTGCGGTAGCGCTCCTCGCCTCGGGCCTGCATCGCCTCGTGCTGCCTGGCTCGCGCAGCTTGCATTTCCTGGGCAGTGACCCGGCCGTCGCCATCCGTGTCCAGCTTGGCGAAGTGCTCTGCCATGCGCGGAGCACCAGCCTGCGCCTCAGCCTGGCTGACGGCGCTATCGCCGTCGGTGTCGAGCGCGGCCCAGCGTTCGCCACGGTCCGGTCGGTCGCCGGCCTGGACCGCCAGCGGAATTAGCGCCATACAACCGAGCAATACCACCAGCCTCTGATTGATCATTCCTGCTCTCCTGCGACGTAGATACTGCGGGGTCGCGGTTAGAACGCGACACCGGGACGGGCGTTGACAGGCCAGGCGAGGTCACTTTCGGGTAGACTTGCGCGCCAATCCCTGCCCGGCCCGCCTGCGTGAAGCACATCATCGAACAGCTGGCGACATCCGCACTCGCGGCGTTGCCGACCGACGTCCTGCCGGACGAATTGCGCACCACCACGCCCGGGGTCGAACGTACACGCGACCCTGCGCACGGCGACTTTGCCTGCAATGTCGCGATGCAGCTCGCGCGCCCGGCGCGCAAGAACCCACGCCAGCTGGCCCAGGCCATCGTCGCGGCGCTGCCGGCCAGCGACCTGGTCACGAAGGTCGAGATCGCCGGGCCAGGCTTCATCAATTTCTTCCTCGCCCCGGCCGCCTACCAGGCGGAAATCTCGCAAGTGCTCCAGGCCGGCGAAAGCTACGGCCGCGGGGTCTCGGGTGCCGGCCGCAAGGCCATCGTCGAGTTCGTCTCCGCCAACCCGACCGGTCCACTTCACGTCGGCCATGGCCGGCACGCGGCGTTCGGCGCGACGCTCGCGAACCTGCTGGAGACGGTCGGCTGGCAGGTGCATCGCGAGTACTACGTCAACGACGCCGGCAGGCAGATGGATATCCTGGCCGCCAGCGTCTGGCTGCGCTACCTGGAACTCTGCGGCGAGTCCGTACCATTCCCGGCCAACGGCTATCGCGGCGACTACGTCAGGCAGATTGCGGCACAACTTCACGCCGCGCAGGCCTTGCGTCTGCGCTATCCCGTTGCCGAGGTATTCGCGGCGTTGCCGCCGGACGAGCCGGCCGGTGGCGACAAGGACAAGTACATTGACGCGCTGGTCGCACGAATGCGTGCACTGCTCGGCCCAGACGACTTCCTGATCGTGTTCGAACTCGGCCTAAACGACATCCTGGACGACATTCGCGATGACCTGGCCGAATTCGGGGTCACCTACGACCGCTGGTACTCGGAGCGCAGTCTCGGCGACAACGGCGCAATCGACCGGGCCCTGACCCGCCTTACCGAGCAGAAGCGCGTTTACGAGAAGGACGGCGCACTGTGGTTCCGCGCCACCGAGTTCGGCGACGAGAAGGACCGGGTGGTAGTCCGTGAGAACGGGCAGAAGACCTATTTCGCTTCCGACATCGCCTACCACCTCGAAAAGCGCGAGCGTGGCTTCGACCTGCTGCTCGACATACTCGGCGCCGACCATCACGGCTACGTCGCGCGGGTTCGCGCCGGGCTCGTCGCCATGGGTGAGCCGGGCGACAGCCTGGAGGTGCGACTGGTACAGTTCGTATCGCTGTTTCGCGGCGGGGAAAAGGCGCAGATGTCGACCCGCTCCGGCGAGTTCATCACGCTCAGGGAACTACGGCGCGAAGTTGGCAACGATGCGGCCCGGCTGTTCTATGTCATGCGCTCGAACGACCAGCCGCTCGACTTCGACCTGGAGCTCGCCAAGTCGCGCAGTAACGACAACCCGGTGTACTACGTGCAGTACGCGCACGCGCGGGTGGCCAGCGTGCTGCGCCAGCTGCAAGACCGCGGCCTCGAGCTGGACCGGCAGGCGGGCCTGGCGGCCTTGTCCGCCCTCGACGATCCGCACGAACTGGCCCTGATGACCGCCATCACCCGCTGGCCGGAGCTCATCGAACTGGCCGCGGCGCAGCGCGCGCCACATATGCTGGTGCATTACCTGCGTGAGCTCGCAACCGCTTTTCACGCCTATTACAACGCGCTGTCGTTCATCGTTGATGACGCGACGCTGAGGAACGCCCGGATCGTGCTGGTGCTGGCGGCCCAGCAGGTGATCAGGAACGGGCTGGCGATACTCGGCGTATCAGCTCCGGAGACCATGTGATGACTTCGCGCGACTACAAACGCCGGCGGCGGGGTTCCGAGCCGTTCTCGGGTTGGACCGGCCTGGTGCTGGGCGTGGTCGCGGGGCTCGCCATCGGAGTCGCAATCTACCTGCTGGACCGCCCGGCGCACGAGCCCGCCACCGAGACGCCAGCACCAGCCTCCGCGCGCGAATCCGAGGCGCCGGTCGATACGGAGACCCGCTACGATTTCTACGAGATGCTCCCCAACTTCGAGGTGGTGGTCCCGGAGAAGGACCGTGAGGTCAAGCGGGACGCGCCGGCGGCGGAAGTAAACAAGGAAGGCGCATACGTGCTGCAGGTCGGCTCGTACAAGGACTTCAAGGAAGCGGACCGGGTCCGCGCCCAGCTCGCCCTGCAGGGGATCGAGTCCAGGGTTCAGCGTGTCTCCGTCGACAATGACACCTGGCATCGCGTGCGAGTCGGCCCGATCACGGACCTGAAGGAACTGAACCGCATTCGCGACCGCCTGCGCGAGGCCGAAATGGACGTGCTGGTAATCCGCGTCGCCGGCTGAATGGCGCCGCGCTGACCTGACGAGCAGGTCCAGCTGGGAAGCCCTAGCCGACCGAATTGCGCGGGCGCCGGTCGGACCGGTCCGCCCTGCGCCCGCCCGAAGTCAGCGCGCCGGCGTTGACGTCAGGTCACACGATTGGAGGTGTCAGACGCCGACGTCCTGACCAGACACCGCCGCGCGATCCGCGGATCAGTCGTCGCTGATCGTCCGGAAGTCGACGCCGAGCGACCGCAGCTTGCGGTACAGGTGCGTCCGCTCCATGCCGACTCGCTTCGCCAGCAGGCCGACCTTGCCATTGCAGAGCATCAGCTGCTGCAACAGGTAGGCGCGCTCAAACTGCTCACGGGCCTCGCGCAACGGTAGGGCGAGCAGGTCCTGCTTGACCAGCGGTTCGTCCGCCGGCTGCTGAACGGCCAGCTCACGCTCGATTTCCTGGAGCCCGATTTCCTCGGCCCCGCCCACTATGAGCAGGCGCTGTACGAGGTTGCGAAGCTCCCTGACGTTGCCGGGCCACGGATAGTTCCGCAGACGATTCTGCGCGGCGACGCTGAAGCGCCGGAACACAACGCTCTCCTCGTCCACCAGCCGGTCGACGTAATGACGCAACAGTTCCGGGACGTCCTCGGCATAGTCCCTCAGGGGCGGGATCCGCACCGTGATGACGTTCAGGTGCGCAACCAGGTCGCGCCGCAGCAAATCGCCGGGACGTGTTTCAATGCCTGGATTCGCAGTGGCCACGAAGCGCATGCGGAGCGGGATGCGCTCCTTGCCACCGTTACGGAAATACCCGCCCTCCTCGAGGTCCGCGTGCAGCGCTCGCTGTGCCGAGTGGGGCAGGTCTTCCAGTCCGCTCAGCAGCAGGATGCCACCGTCCGCCTGGTCGTAGAAGCCATGCTCAATGCTCCCGTCCATCTCACTGCCCCGTAACCGCGCCGGGGCCGTCCCCTCGTCGAGGCTCGAGGACGTCACTGTTACGAACGGTCCGCTCGCCCGCGGCCCCATGGAATGCATGTAGCGCGCAAAGGCCTCGCGACCAGTACCCATCTCACCGACAAACAGCACGGGCGCGTCGTGTGCTGAGATCTGCTGGACCTGCTCTCGCAGTTGCTTCATCACGCGGCTCTTGCCGACCGGCGCGACCAAAGACGGAATCAGCGTGCGCTGCGCCTGTCGGCGGCGCTTGGCCGCCTCGAGCGCCTTTTCCACGGTACGCAGCAACTTCGCCAGCGACAACGGCTTCTCGACGAAATCGAAAGCACCGAGCCGGGTGGCCTCGACCGCCGTCTCGACGGTGCCGTGCCCCGACAACATGACTACCGGGAAACGCAGCAGGTGCGCCTCCGACCACTCGCGCAGCAGCGTTATGCCGTCGGTATCCGGCATCCAGATGTCGAGCAGCACGAGGTCGGGCTCCTCGCGTGCCCGCGCGGCCCGCGCCTCGGCCGCATTGGCCGCCACCTCAACCTCATAGCCCTCTTCGCCGAGGATCTCCTTGAGCGTCTCCCGGATATCCTGTTCGTCATCGACAACGAGGATCTTGGCTGAACTCATGCGTGTTCTCTCCTCGGCTCCTGCTTCCTGGTCTCCCGCGGCACCGTGGCGCCACGCGAGGCCTCGTCCACCGGCAGCCAGACGCGGACCTGCGCGCCGCCAGTCGGGCTATTGTCCGCTTCTATTCGACCGCCGTGTTCCTCGACGATCTTTCTTACGATGGCAAGACCGAGCCCTGTGCCCTTGGGCTTGCTGGTCACATAGGGATCGAACATCTGCCCGGCCAGTTCCCGGTTGAAGCCCGGGCCATTGTCATGGACGAGCAATTCAATGAAGCCCCGTCCCGCTGCGGGCAAACGCCGGGTCGCCACGGTCACGGCTGGTTCCGGTCGGCCTTCAAGCGCTTCGAGCGAATTCGTCAGCAGGTTGTTCAGCACCTGCCTGATGCGGCCGTGATCGGCCTCGATGACGGCGCTGCCCGGATCGAGCTCCAGGCTGAATTGGACCCTTGGGTCCTGCACGTGGTAGAGGTCGATCGTCTCGCGCACCAGCCGGTTGACGTCGACACTCGTAAGTTCGACTGCCGGTGCCCGGGCGTAGTCGCTGAACGCATTGACCATTTGCTTCATCGCCTCGACCTGCTGGACGATTGTGTGCGTGGCGCGATCGAGAATCTCGGCATCGCGCTCTTCCAGGCTCCCCAGCAGCCGGCGGCGAACGCGCTCGGCCGACAGCTGGATTGGCGTCAGCGGGTTCTTGATCTCGTGTGCCAGGCGACGCGCGACTTCGCCCCAGGCCGCCTCGCGCTGCGCCTGCAGCAGCTGGGTGATGTCGTCGAACACCAGCACCAGGCCGGCAGCGGTGGCGCCCTCGCCAGGCAGCGCGGTGCAGGCGCACATGAGCTCGCGCCGCCCCGATTCTGCCCTGAGCGTTACCTGCTCGCGCCACTCGGTCTGTCCCGCCTCAACGTGCGGCCGGACGGCGGCCAGGAACTGCTGGACCAGCTCGTGGTCCCGGGAAACCTCATCCAGCGCCTTCCCGACACTATCCCGAAGGTCGGCACCCAGAATATCTTCGGCAGCATGATTGGCGACTCGAATAGTGAGGTCAGATTCCAGTGAAATGACCCCAGTGGAAAGCCTGGCCAGGATCACCGCCAGGCCGGTGCGCTCGCTTTCCACTTCCTGGCGGCTGACATCAGCCTCGGCGCGCGCTCGGGCGAGGCGCTTGGTCATGTCGTTGAAAGAGGTAACCAGGTAACCGATCTCGTCACGCGAGGCGCGAGTGACCTTGGTGTCAAAGTCGCCCTTGGCCACCGCGCGGGTCGCGCCGATCAGGTCCTGCACGGGCTGCACCAGGCGGTCGGAGATAAAGAAGGCGCCGTAGACCGCCGCCAGCAAGGCCATCAGCAGCACTAGCGACAGCGTCAGGACAAAACTGATCTTGAGCGGCTCGCGCAGGTAGGAAAGTCGGCCGTATTGCTGGTAGGCGCCCTGTACCGCCTCGGCCAGGTCGGCGAGCCGCTGGGGTACGGGATAGACGGCAACCAGCACCCTGCGGCTCTGCAGGCTGGACTCCTCTCCCATCCCGACGGCGGCACGGATCACGTAGCCTCCGCTCGCCGAGGGATCGAGGCTGACGTAACGCTCGCCACGGCGCACCTGCAACAGAATCTCGTCTGGCGGCGCCGGTGGCATGGCCTGCAGCAGCGCTGCGGCGCTGTAAGCCTCCAGCCGGCCGCCCGCGCTGACCACCGCCAGCTCCTCCGCGTCGGCCAGGCGCCGGTGCTGGTCGAGGGCCGCAAACAACGTCGCCGAGTGCTCGCCTTCAAGATCCTCGGCAATTCGGTCAGTTCGCTCGAGAATCTCGCGCATGCGCAGGTCGAGCGCCGCGCGCGACAGCCCGAGTGCGTCGCTCAGGCCCTGGCGGACTTCGACGTGGAACCAGCTGTCGATGCCCCGCGTCAGGAACAGTATTGAAAACGCGAAGACGAGCAGTAGCGGCGCCAGCACCAGCGCGCTCAGCATCGCGACCGACCTGATGCGCAGACGCGACCCCGGGACCTGCTCGCGCCGTTCGCGGATGAGCTCGGCGAAACGCCCTGCCAGCAGGGCGAGCAATACCATTACGCCGGCTGCATTCACCACCAGGATCCAGGGCTGGAGCCGGCCAAACTCCTGCGAATCTCGCGTGGTGACCGCCAGCAGCGCCAGCGCGACCACCCAGATGACGATGCCGGACCCGATTACCAGCGGCAACCAGCGCCGGTTCATGGGCGGATGCTCCACGTATACCAATTGGTCGAGCGGCTCCAGTCGCGCCAGAAGATCATCATTTTGACGGCACCGGGGAGCCCGCCGATCTCGACCGACGCCCTCAGGCTCACTTCGTGGCGACGGCCGGTCTCGAGGAGGTCTGCATCAATCAACGGCAGGCTCCTGATCCGGGACAGGGACTCGAGCGCCTCGCTCTGGGTCGAGTACGTGGTCTGGGCGCCGCTGTTGAGGTTGGTCACCACATAGCGGTCCGACAGGGCGTCGTAGGCAAGTTCCCAGCGCTGCTGAAGCTCAGCCACACCCTCATCGGGCAGGAATCGGCGCTCGCCTGTTATCGATATGTCGACGACCAGGGTCAGTGGGATCCCTTCGGCCAGCGCCTCCCGCGCCGGCTTGGATAGACCCATGTCGACTATGGCATTGAGCTGCCAGATGCCGGCGACCGGCTCGGCAAAGGCATTGCGGATTTCGAAGCGCGGATCGGCTGCGAGCGAGGTGACCGCGAGCAGCGCAGCGCACGCAAAAGCGGCCGCACGCTTGAGTCTTGAATGAAGCACCCGCGTCGCGTGCACTCGCCCCAACCTCAGGCCCGCTTCTCGAAGCAGGCGTAGTAGAAACCGTCAGTATCGGCCGCGCCCGTAAGCAACGCGACGCCTGGCCCCGGGCCCGCGACGGGCGGCTGGGCCGGCCAGAAAAGCCTAGCAGATTCCGTCACCTCGGCCGCTTCGGGGTTCCCTGCAAGGAACCCTTCGACCAGCTCCGCATTCTCGGCCTTGAGCACCGAGCAGGTCGCATAGACCAGGCGTCCGCCGGGCCTCAGGAGCGGCCAGACCGCGGCGAGCAGATTCCGTTGCCGGTTGACGAAGGCCTCGACGTCGCCCGGATGGCGCAGCAACTTGATGTCCGGATGGCGGCGAATCACGCCGGTGCCGGTGCACGGCGCGTCCACCAGTATCCGGTCGAACGGCCGCCCATTCCACCATCCGCCGGGCGCGCAGGCGTCGCCCGTGACCACGGTCGCAGCCAGTCCGAGCCGGTTGAGGTTGTCGGTGATCCGCCTGGTGCGGCCCGGGTCGAGGTCGAGCGCAACCAGTTCCTCGAGTCCCGGTACGAGCTCGAGCACGTGGCACGCCTTGCCGCCTGGGGCAGCGCAGGCATCGAGCACGAGCATGCCCGGGCGCGCGTCCAGAAACCGTGCGGCCAGCTGGGCCGCGGCGTCCTGAACCGACACCTCGCCGTCGGCGAAGCCGGGCAGTCGGGCAACTTCGACCGGTCGGGACAGGCGAAGTGCCTCCGGCACAAACGCGCAGCCAACAGAATCGATCCCGGCATCAACCAGCCTGGCCTGGTAGTCGGTGGTGGTCACCCGCCTGGCGTTGACCCGCAGCCACATTGGAGGGTGGCCATTGCCGGCATGAAGGATGCACTGGAAATGCTCCGGCCAGTCGCGCTCGAAAGCCTGCACCATCCAGCCTGGATGAGCGAAGCGCGCTGCCGGGTCACGGTGCGCGGTAGCCAGCACCGACTCGCGCTCGCGCAGGAATCTCCTCAGGATCGCGTTGATGAAACCGGCAGCTCTGGGGCGGCCCAACGGGCGGGTCGCCTCGACAGTCTCGCCCACCGCCGCATGCGGCGGCGTCTCCCCATGCGCCAACTGGTAGAGACCCACCAGCGCCAGCGCCCGGACCTCCGGGTCGAGACGATCGAGCGGGCGCCCTGACAGCACCCTGAGGCAGGACTCGAGCTCTGGATACCAGCGGATGGTGCCGAACGCCAGGGACTGGACCGTGGCCTTGAGCGCGGGGCCTGGTTCAGCTCCCGTCAGGGCGTCCTCAAGGTTGCGGCCGTCACGGGCCACCGCCAGCACTGCGCGTGTCGCCAGGGCCCGGGCCTGTGGGGCGCTATCCATAATTCCCAGCATGGCACACATGTAACGACCGGCCGTGACCCGGCCCGCTAGCCGAGTACACGTCCGGACAGGTCGTGGGCCCGCGCGAATTCGCGGGCGCTGACGGCCCGCCGGCCTGGCAGTTGCAGCCTTTCGATCACCAGCGCATCCCGGCCCGTCATGACGGTGATACCGTCCCCATCGGTCGACAGCACCGTCCCGGGAGCCGCCTCGCCATCGGCGGGGGCCACTTTCGCGCTCCAGATGCGTAATTGCTGACCGTCGAGTCGCGTTTCGGCCACCGGCCACGGTTCGAAGGCGCGCACCTGCCGCTCCAGGAACTCAGCCGGGAGTGTCCAATCGATCGCCGCCTCGGACTTGGACAGCTTCCGGGCGTAGGTGGCCAAGGTGTCGTCCTGGGTCTCGAATTTCGCGGATCCGGACTCGAGCGAGCCCAGCGCCTCCACGATCATTTCAGCGCCGAGGACTGCCAGTCGGTCGTGCAGCGATCCCCCGGTTTCGCTGGGACCGATTTGGATCCCACGCCTTACCAGCATCGGCCCCGTGTCGAGGCCCGCCTCCATCTGCATGATGGTCACGCCAGTGCTGGCATCGCCGGCCAGGAGTGCACGCTGGATCGGCGCGGCGCCGCGCCAGCGCGGCAGCAGCGAGGCATGGATATTGAGGCAGCCGAACCTCGGTATGTCGAGCACCGCCTGAGGCAAGAGCAGCCCGTAAGCGACGACCACCAACACATCGGGCAGGTAGGACGCCAGCCGTTCGACCGCCGACGGGTCTTTCAACGTTGCCGGCTGCTCGACGGGCAGGCCAAGGGCGGTCGCGGCCTTCTTGACCGGACTGTCCTCGACCTTGAGGCCCCGGCCGGCGCGGCGATCGGGTTGTGTGTAGGCAGCGAGCAGCCGGTGGCGGGAAGCGGCGATCGCTTCCAGTGCGGGAACCGCGAAATCCGGCGTACCGGCCAAAACAACGGTCAGTCCTGGCAGCACGTCAAGGCCGATTTCAGATCGCCGGCGCTTTCGGGCGGGCGGCAGGGTGGCCCTCGGCACGGAGCTTGCGCTCCTTTTCGAGCTTCTTGCGAATACGCTGCCGCTTGAGCTCCGACAGGTAGTCCACGAATAGCTTGCCCTCCAGATGATCGATTTCGTGCTGTATGCACACGGCGAGCAGGCCCTCTGCCCTCATTTCAAAGGGCTGGCCATCGCGTCCGAGCGCTTTCACGCGGATTCGCCGGGCGCGTTCCACATCGTCGAATATCCCGGGAACCGACAGGCAGCCCTCCTGGGTGACGTCCACCTCCTCTCGCTCGACCACCTCCGGGTTTATCAGCGCCAGCGGCTGGTCGTGGTCGTCGGAAACGTCCACTACCAGCAAACGTCGGTGAATATTGACCTGCGTCGCAGCAAGACCGATGCCATTCGAGGCATACATGGTCTCGAGCATGTCATCGATCAGGGAGCGCAGGCCGTCATCCACGACGTCGACGGGTTGTGCAATGGTTCGCAGTCGCGGGTCGGGATACTCGAGTATTGTGAGACGCGTCATGCGAATAGGGCCTGCGATTCGTGTAAATGACTCAGAAATACTGCTAAAGTTCTGCCGGCAATGAACTTAATGTCGGCGGGTTGTCCGGAGCAAGACGCATCCGGGGAATTTGCCGGTCACCACCGCCGTGAGCCCGGAATTATACGGGTGATGCGGCAGTCCCGGCAGTGAGGGAGCTGTTGATGGCGCCATCCTCCGTTTTCAAGTCCCGCAATGCTGCCCGCTGGTCCGTGACCGCGGCGGCCGCTGCGCTCGTTTTCACGCTCGGGCTGGCTGTTCCGGCGGGGCCGGCAGCCGGTCAGTCCGGTGGCATAGACAAGAGCGTGATCCCGATCGCTCCGGACGCCCCGGAGCGTTACGTGGTCGTCAAGGGCGACACGCTCTGGGACATTTCAGCCAAATTCCTCCGTGACCCCTGGTACTGGCCGGAGATCTGGTACGTGAACCCGCAGGTCGCCAACCCGCACCTGATTTATCCCGGTGACGTGCTGGTCCTGACCTGGGTCGACGGACGTCCGCGCCTCACGCTCGAACGTGGCGGCGCCACCCGGCTCTCGCCGCGTGTCCGCGAGCAGCCCTTGTCAGACGCCATCCGGGCGATTCCATGGGACGTCGTCGAGGCTTTCATGTCCAAGCCGACGGTGCTCGCCAAGGAGCAGATCGAGTCAGCCCCATACGTGGTCACGGCGCGCGATGAGCGCCTGATCAACAGCTCCGGCGACCAGGTCTACGTGCGGCGGCTCGGCGATGCCGCAAAGGATCAGTCCTGGCTGTTCTACAACGTCGGCCCGAAACTCGAGGATCCCGAGAGCGGCGACCTGCTCGGGTATCAGGGAATCTATACGGCCACCGGCAAGGTGACCCAGACCGGCGATCCGGCGACGCTCTTATTGACCGAGGCGACGCGTGAGACCCGGCACGGCGACATCCTGCTGCCGGATGAGATCTCGCTGAACATGGACTTCATCCCCCATGCGCCGAACGGCGACATCGACGGCGTGATCATGGCAGTGGTGGATCGGCACCTGAAATTTGCCCAGTACCACGTGGTAGTCATCAACCGCGGCAGCCGGGACGGGCTGGAGCCAGGGCACGTGTTGTCGATCTGGAAGCCGGGTATGACCGTCAAGGATGAGACCAAGTACCGTGAAAGCAGCAAGGTGGACCTGCCGGAGAATTTGGTCGGCCGCTTCATGGTCTTCAAGTCCTGGGAGCGCATGAGCTACGGCCTGGTGCTGAACACAGACCGCGAACTGGCCATCGGGGACATGGTCCGCAAGCCCTGAAATAGCGCCAACACGTTCCTTTCTCGCACGCCGGCCTCGTGGCCGGCGTGCTTATTTGTGTTGCATGGAAATCGCTGTCGACCTGTGCGCGTGGCTCGCCCGGCCTGGCTGCCACCGCATCGCTGCGGGCGAACCCGGCTACCCCGTGCAATTACGCGCCATTCCCGACCCCCCTCCAGTCCTGTTCGTCCAGGGCGACCCGGCCCTGTTGGCGCTGCCACAAGTCGCTATCGTCGGCAGTCGCAGCCCTACGCCGGCGGGCCGTGAAACGGCGTTCGCGTTTGCGTGCCGGCTGGCCGACGCCGGGCTTGTCATCACCAGCGGCCTTGCCACGGGCATCGACGCGGCAGCACATCGCGGTGCACTGGCCAGGGGCGGCCGCACGGTCGCCGTCTGCGGTACCGGCCTCGACCGGATCTACCCCGCGCGGCACGCGGCGCTTGCCGGGGAGATCGCAGTTGCCGGTGCGCTGGTCTCCGAGTTTCCACCGGGTACCCCCGCGCTGCCACACCATTTTCCCAGGCGCAACCGTCTGATCAGCGGACTGTCGCTCGGGGTCCTTGTGGTCGAGGCCAGGCACCGCTCCGGATCGCTGATCACCGCCCGGCTGGCGGCCGAGCAGGGGCGGGAGGTATTCGCCATACCCGGGTCGATACATAATCCGCTCGCATGTGGCTGCCATCGGCTGATCCGCGACGGTGCACGGCTGGTCGAAAGCCCGGCCGAGGTGCTCGACGGCCTGCAGGGCGACCTGTTTAAGGCCCTCGTCCCGGGGCCGACGCAACCCCCGGCGCCTGCAGGCTTTTCTGCAGGGCCGTTGGACAGCGACAGCAAAATCCTGTTGAATGCCTGCGGCTTCGGGCCGGTAGACGTCGACGTACTGGTTGAAAGAACCGGATTTTCGGCTGCCGCCGTTACCTCGATGCTGCTCCTGCTCGAGCTCCGCGGTGAGGTCGAGTCGTTTGCCGGCGGGATGTACTGTCGGCTACCTGCGAGGCCGGCCGGATGAAGGAAAGCGTTCTCGACATCCTGATTCATCTGTTCGAGAACTTCCTGGACGCCGAGGACGAGCCGGAACCGAGCCGCGACGCGCTCAAGCTGGAACTGGAGCGAGCCGGCTACCCGGAACGTGAGGTCGAGCGGGCACTCGAGTGGCTCGAAGGGCTCGCAGACGATCAGGGCCGGTCCGTGGGCGAGTCGACGGCACGCGCCGTGAGGGTGTTCAGCAGGCACGAAAACGTCCGTTTTGACACCTCGGTTCGGGGTTACCTGGTGCATCTGGAGAACATCGGCATCCTGACGGCCCCACAGCGTGAGGTCGTCATCGACCGACTGCTGGCGCTCGACGCCGACGACATCGATATCGAGCAGGTGAAATGGGTCGTGCTCATGGTCCTGTTCAGTCAGCCGGGTCAGGAGAATGCCTACGAACGGATGGAGGACCTGGTGTTCGAGGAGCGCCGCGAAGCCATGCATTGAGGGCGACCCGGCGGGCGGATTCCGGCTCAGCCGCGGCGCACCCGCGGCTTTGGCGTCTTAAGGGAACCCGCCGGACAACCCGTTGCGGCGGGTCATGCCAATGGTCCCGCAAGGGGCGGAGAATGCGAAAGGAAGCGATGGGACACAGTCTGATAATCGTGGAATCGCCAGCCAAGGCGAAGACCATCAAGAAGTACCTCGGCAAGGATTTCGAGGTGCTAGCGTCCTATGGCCACGTCCGCGATCTCGTGGAGAAAGAAGGAGCGGTCGATCCCGCGGCCAACTTCGCCATGAAATACGGACTGATCGAGAAGAACCGGCCCAAGGTCGATGCCATCGAGAAGGCCGCACGCAAGGCGGATACCCTCTTCCTCGCGACCGACCCGGATCGCGAGGGCGAAGCGATTTCCTGGCATCTCGCCGAGATCCTCAAGGAGCGCGGCGTGCTCGAGGGCCACGCAGTGAAGCGGGTACGCTTCTACGAGGTCACCAGGAACGCCATCCGCGAGGCACTGGACCAGCCCGAGGACCTTAACGAAAACCTGATCAACGCGCAGCAGGCGCGGCGTGCCCTCGATTACCTGGTCGGCTTCAATCTTTCGCCCTTGCTGTGGCGCAAGATCAAGCCCGGCCTGTCCGCCGGGCGGGTACAGAGCGTGGCGCTCAGGCTCATTTGCGAGCGCGAGGACGAGATCTCGGCCTTCGTCCGCAAGGAGTATTGGACCGTCGAGGCCCGCGGCCTCAAGGAAAAGTCCCGCTTTCCCGCCCGGCTGGTTGAGTACCGCGGCGAGAAAGTCGAGGCGGATACGCAGAAGGAGCGCTTCTCGATCACCAGCGAGATTCAGGCCCGCGAGGTCGAGCGTACCCTGCTGGCCGCGGCCGACGGCAAGCTGGCGGTCGCGTCGGTCGACCGCAAGCGCAAGCGGCGTAACCCGGCGGCGCCCTTCACGACCTCCACGCTGCAGCAGGAAGCCGCCCGCAAGCTCGGCTTCACCGCCCGGCGCACCATGCAGACCGCACAGAGGCTGTACGAGGCCGGCTTCATCACCTACATGCGAACCGACTCGGTTTCCCTGTCGAATGACGCGGTCGGCGAGATCCGCGAAACGATTCGCCAGGCCTACGGCGACAAGGCGCTTTCCGACGGCATCAACGTTTATCGCACCAAATCGAAGAACGCGCAGGAGGCACACGAGGCCATCCGGCCGACCGCCCCGGCGCTGACGCCCCAGCGCTCGGAGGCCGACATTGAGGATGCCGACCAGCGCCGCCTGTATTCCCTGATCTGGAAACGAGCGGTCGCCTGCCAGATGGCACCTGCCGTGTTCGACACTGTCGCGGTCGACCTCGTCACCGGCACCGATGCCGAGTTGACGGGAGCGGCGCGCCACGTATTCCGTGCGAACGGCCAGACGCTGCTCGAGGCGGGATTCCTCGCGGTCTATCACGAGGATCACGACGAGGACGAGGTCTACGAGAGCGAGGACGAGCAGCGCCTTCCTGCGCTGGTCGAGGGCGAGATCGTCGACCTCGCGGAGCTGACGCCGGAACAGCACTTCACCCAGCCGCCCCCACGCTACACCGAGGCGAGCCTGGTCAAGGCGCTGGAGCACTTCGGCATCGGCCGGCCGTCGACCTACGCTTCCATCATCGAGACGCTCCGCTATCGCAAGTACGTCGAGATGAGTGGCCGCGCCTTCCTGCCAACCGACATCGGCAAGATCGTCAGCCGCTTCCTGGTTCGCTACTTCGTGAACTACGTTGACTACGGGTTCACGGCCAGGATGGAGGACATGCTGGACGAAATCAGCACCGGGGAGCGGCAGTGGCGGCCCGAGCTGGACCGTTTCTGGAAGCCATTCAGCCAGCGCGTCGAGGAAATAGCCACCACCGTGAGCCGCGAGGAAGTCGCCGAGTCGCGCCCGATCGGCACCGACCCAGCGACCGGCAAGCCGATCAGCGTGCGCATGGGACAGTACGGCCCTTTCGTGCAGCTTGGCTCGCGCGACGACGAGGAAAAGCCCAGGTTCGCGAGCCTGCTGCCCGGTCAGCGCATGGACGACGTGACGCTTGAGGATGCGCTCAGGCTGCTGACCTTGCCTCGCGACCTCGGCCAGATGCCCAGCGGCGAGCCGATCTCGATCGGCCGCGGCCAGTACGGGCCCTACGTGAAATACGGGTCGAAATTCGCTTCGATCAAGGAAGACGATCCATTCACCGTGACGCTCGAGCGGGCGATCGAGATCGTCGAGGCGAAGAAGCGGGCCGACGCCGAGCGCAGCATCCTGTCATTTCCCGATGACGGGATTTCGGTGCTCGACGGACGCTTCGGCCCGTACGTCACCGACGGCAAGAAGAACGCGAAAGTGCCGCGGCCCGCCACGATCAGCAAGGACACGGATCCCGACACCAAGGCACGGCTGTGGCGCGCGGCCGCATCCAAGCTGACCGTCGAGGAGTGCCGCGAACTGATCGCCGCCGCGCCCGAGGCCAAGGGTCGCTTCGCGCGCCGCGGCGGCACCAAGAAGCAGGCTGCCGCAGCCAAGCCGGTAGCGGCCAAGGCCGAGCCCAAGAAGACCGCCAGGAAGAAATCTCCAGCACGCAAGAAGGCCGCCTCCGAATGAGCGCGGGGGTCGACCGGGAAGCCGTCAAGGCTTACCTGCTCGGCCTGCAGGAACGGATCTGCGACACGCTTGAGCGGGTCGATGGCAGCGGTGCCTTCCGGCGCGATGGCTGGCGTCGAACCGAGGGTGGTGGCGGCGAGAGTCGCGTGCTGCGAGATGGCGCCCTGCTGGAGCAGGGCGGCGTCAATTTCTCGCACGTGATGGGCATGCGGATGCCGCCCTCAGCGACCCAGCACCGCCCGGAACTTGGCGGCGCTTCGTTCGAGGCAATGGGCCTGTCGCTGGTGCTGCACCCGAGAAATCCGTACGTTCCCACCACGCATATGAACGTGCGGTTCTTCATCGCGGATCCGCCGGGTGGCCAGCCGGTTTGGTGGTTCGGCGGCGGTTTTGACCTGACGCCCTATTACCCGTTCGATGAAGATGTGCTCCACTGGCATCGCGTGGCGCGCGCGGCCTGTCCGGACCAGGCAACGTATGCGGCCCACAAGAAGTGGTGCGACGACTACTTCTACCTGAAGCACCGTGGCGAGACCCGCGGTGTTGGCGGGCTGTTTTTCGACGACCTGAACGACCGGGAATTCGAGTACTGCTTCGCCTACCAGCAAAGCGTGGGCGACGCCTTCCTGGATGGCTATCTGCCCATCGTCGAGCTGCGAAGGTCCTTACCCTTCGGCGAGCGAGAACGTGACTTCCAGCTGTATCGCCGCGGCCGTTACGTCGAATTCAACCTCGTGTACGACCGCGGGACGCTGTTCGGGCTGCAGTCGGGCGGCCGCACCGAGTCGATCCTGATGTCGCTGCCACCACTGGTCCGCTGGGAGTATGACTGGCACCCGCAACCGGGCTCACCCGAGGAGCGGCTGTATCGGGATTACCTCCGGCCGCGCGACTGGCTGCAGGAGCTGTCTCCCTCCACCTGACGCGCGACGCGACGGTGCCGGGCATTACCCAGTTGCCGTATTGTGTGTGCGGGCCACCGAGGATCCCTGCTTGAACTACCGCCATGCCTTCCATGCCGGCAACTTCGGCGACGTGCTCAAGCACATCGTACTGGTGGCGCTGCTTGAGCGGCTAGCGCAGAAGGACAAGCCATTCTTTTTCCTCGACACCCATGCCGGCCGCGGGCGCTACGACCTCGATGGCGAGGCAGCGCGCCGGAGTAGCGAGGCGAACGGCGGCATTCGCCGGCTTGCCACAGCGCGCGGGCTGCCACCGCTGGCCGAACGCTATCTGGCACTGGTTCGGGGTTTCGACCCGGACAATGCCGCACGGATCCGCTTCTATCCCGGCTCGCCGCGGATCGCCGCCATGTTGATGCGACCCGAGGACCGCGCCGCCCTGTGCGAGCTCGCGCCCCGCGAATCGGCCGCTCTGCATTCGGAGTTCGGCCGGGACCGCAGGTTCGCGGTCCACCTGCGGGACGGCTACGAGTCACTGAAGGCGCTGCTGCCACCGAAGGAAAGGCGCGGCCTTGCACTGCTCGACCCTCCCTATGAAATGCAGGAGCAGGAGTTGGCGATCGTCGCGGACTCGCTGGCTTCTGCTCAGAGGCGCTGGCCACAGGGCATTTACGCCGCCTGGTATCCGATCAAGCGCGCGGCGACCACCGACGGGTTTCATGCCGCACTGGCCGGGCGGGGCATCACCAGGCTGCTGGTCGCGG